>CP119753.1:2482117-2792382 GCA_029319145.1 Microbacter sp. GSS18
GTGAGCAGCAGATGCTCGGGTTCGGCGCGGCCGGCGGCAGCGGCGGCGATGAGACCCGCACACGCGCGCCCAGCGGCCTCGAGCGGCAGACGGGAGTAGGCCAGGTCGGGCCAGAGCTCGAGCGCGAGCGAGCCCGCCGCGAGGGAGCCCACGCGGATGCCGCCGCCCACGGCCCGTGCGGCGCGGTAGGCCGCCTCGGCGTCGGCACCCCAGGCGCAGAGCACGGCGGTGCGGCCGGGCGAAGCGCCCGAGTCGCGCAGCGTGTTCTCGATGCTCGCGGCGAGTGCCGTCACGTGTCCGGCCGCCGAGCCGGGATCGGCGTCGTAGGACTGAAGCCGCTCGGCGGTGATGCCGTCGGACAGGACGGTCAGATCGATCCGGGGGCGCGACGCGAGTTCGCCGGTGAGCGCGCTCTCGCGCTGCACCTCGGCACGGGAGCCGAGGTCGGGCCGAACGTACACGAGGTGGTCGATGCCCGGCCCCTCGAAGTGCTCGATCATCTGACGAACACCGTGGGCGTAGTCGAAGTCGACGCTCGGGTAGGGAGCCTCGGGGTCGCCGCAATCGAGCGCGGCGAACGGGATGCCGTGCTTCCGCACGCGCGCGACGAGCTCGGCGGGAGCGCTCAGGTCATCGTGGCCGATGAAGACCAGCCCCGCGAGCAGCCCTCCGCGGGCATCCTCGAGTGCACTGTCGATGCCGACGCCACTCACGAGAGTGAGGTGGAGCCCCGCTTCGCTCAGGCCCGCACCGAGCCCCTGCACGATGCCTGCGTACCGCGGCAGCGTCAGCGGCTTGTCGAGGATCACGCCGATCGCGCCACTCGCCCGCGCCTGCAGCGAACGCGCGATGCGGTTGGGAACGTAGCCGATATCGTCGGCGGCGGCCCGGATGCGCTCCTTCGTCGCTTCGGCCAGCGGGACCGTGCTCTTGTCGTTGAGCGCGTACGACACGGCCGACACCGAGACGCCGGCGCGCTCGGCGACGTCCTTCAGGGTCGGGCGCCGGGTCACGTCATCTCCTCGTCGAGCGGGCTTTCGTGCGACTTTAGCTATTCAAACGTTTGAAGTCAAGGCCGGATCCCACCAGGCCCGCTCGATCGATGCGGAGAAGCGAGGTCAGGGAACGCGGTGCAGCCACGTGTCCGTGGCGAACTTCGACTCCACGAGCGCCTCGGCCTCGGCATACTCGTCCTCGGAGATGCCGCCGGGGACCGCACCGTACAGGTGGGCGAACGTGTCGACGAGCTTCTGGATGATCGCCTCGCGCGGCAGGCCGGTCTGGCGCCGCAGCGGGTCCACGCGCTTGGCCGCCGACGTCGTGCCCTTGTCGCTGAGCTTCTCGCGCCCGATGCGCAGCACCTCGGTCATCATCTGACCGTCCATGTCGTAGCTGAGCGTGGCGTGGTGGAGCACGCCGCCGTTGGCGAGGCGCTTCTGGGCGGCGCCGCCGATCTTGCCCTGGGGTGAGGCGATGTCGTTGAGCGGCTGGTAGACCGCGTCGATGCCGAGCGAGCGCAGCCCCTGCAGCACCCAGTCGTCGAGGAACGCGTACGAGTCGGCGAACGTCATGCCCGCGACGAGGGATGCCGGGACGTAGAGCGAGTAGGTGATGATCGCGTTCGCGCCCATCATCATCGCGCCGCCGCCCGAGATCCTGCGCACGACGTCGAAGCCGTGTCGGGCCGCCCCTTCGGGGTCGACCTCGTTGCGATACGACTGGAACGACCCGATCACGACGGCCGACTGGTCCCACTCCCACACGCGCAGCGTCGGACGTCGCCGCCCGTCGCCGACGCGGCCGGTGAGGACCTCGTCCAGGGCGAGGTTCATGCGCGGAGACACCGGATGCTCGTGGACGATCTCCCAGTCGAAGTCACGCCAGCCCGGCGCTGTGACGAGAGCCCGGCGCACCGCCGTGCCGACGGCTTCGGGCGAGAAGCCGAGCAGCTGCGCGCCCTCAGGAAGGGCCGCGCGGATCGCGGCGGCGATCGCGGCGACGTCGGCCTCGACCGGCAGTCCGTTGACCGCGGCGTCGATGTCGTCCAAGGCGTCGTCGGGCTCGAGGAAGAAGTCGCCCGCGAGGCGGAAGTCGGCGATGCGCCCGTCGCGCTCCTCGAGGTCGACGACGACCAGCTTTCCCCCGGGCACCTTGTACTCGCCGTGCATGGTTTCAGCCTAGTCACGCGGCCACGCGGCCCGTCCCCGCGGAGGGGCGGGCCGCGCCGCACGGTGGCCGGGTCAGCCGTTGACTCCCGGGACGATCAGCCACTCGTTGACGAGCACGATCCACGCGGCCAGGACGATGAGCGCCGCGACGGTCAGGGCGAGGGCGGCCCGCCCGCGCAGGATGAGCCCGATCACGAGCACGATGATGACGGCGACCGCCAGCACGGTGGAGCCGAACGGGATGCCGGTGACGAACAGGGACAGCAGGAACAGCGCCGCGACGACGACCTCGATGATGCCGAGGACGGTGCCGCCGCGGCCGCGCAGCCGGAGCACGCCGTCGACGAGGGCGAGCACGCCGCCGACGAGGGCGATGAGGAGGAGCCAGCTGAGAGTGATCACGGTGGTGGCCTTTCTCGTTGACGAACCCGCCGCGGGTTCGGCGAGCGCGGGTCAGCCTAGCCAGCGGGCGCGAAGGACCGGTGATCGGAGGCGGGGGCTGGACAGCACCCGCGGCGACCTGCTATCCGCTGTCAGTCGCGGGCCGCGAAGCGGCGGTCGAGCCACGCGAGAAGGTCTGCGCGGACCTCGGCCTGCATGACCTCGTTGAAGATCTCGTGGCGCGCGTCGGGGTACACCAGCGTGGTCACGTCGGTCAGTCCCGACCGCTCCCGGTATGCCTTGGCGAGACGGTGCACACCGCGCGGACCACCCAGAGGGTCGTCGCGGCCGACCATGAGGAGCGCCGGCAGGTCCCGCTCGAGGTTCTTCCGCGGCAGACCCACCAGTCGCAGCGTGTCGAGCGGCCCGAACAGCTTCTGGAGCGGGGTGAGGGTCGTCAGCGGATCGTCCACGAACACCTGCCCGACGGAGGGGTCGGACGCGAGCCACTCGGCGCCGTGGGCGTCGGGGCCGTCCCACCGGGCGTTGAGGGCTCCGCTGTTGAGGTAGCCGGGCCAGCGGGCCGAGGTCCCGCTCAGCACGACGGCGTCGTACCCGTCGGGGTGGTCGTCGACGAGCATCTGCGCGAGGAAGGAGCCCCACGAGTGACCGAGGAGCACCAGCGGAAGATCGGGGTTCTCGTCGCGGATGATGCCCGTCAGCTGCCACACCGCCGCGACGGCGGCACGGAGACCGCCGGGGCCGAGGCGTCCGATCTTCTCCACCTCACCGGAGTGCTGTTTCAGCCCGGTCCGCCCGTGCCCCCGGTGGTCGTCGGCATAGACCGTGTAACCCTCTGCGGTCAGCGCCTCGACCAGCGCCCCGTAGCGACCCGCATGCTCGCCGACGCCGTGGAGCAGCTGGACGACCGCTCGCGGCGTCGTCCGGGCGGGGTGGACGTCGTAGACGATCGCAATGCCGTGCGCGTCGATGAACTCGGGCATGGCCCCGAGTCTAGGCACGCACGGCAGCCCTGGCGGAATCGGATATTGCTAGATAATCTAGCGAATCATGACGGACATGTTCGCGCGCCGCTGGATCGGCCTGGTCTTCATCAGCATCGCCGTGTCGCTCATCATCGTCGACTCGACGATCGTCAACGTCGCGATCCCCGCGATCGTCGACGATCTCGGCATCACCTCGACGGAGGTGCAGTGGGTGCAGGAGGCCTACACCCTGGTCTTCGCCTCACTGCTGCTGCTCTTCGGCAGCTTCGCCGATCGCTGGGGGCGAAAGCGGATGCTGCTGATCGGCGTGGTCATCTTCGCCGGCTCGTCGATCTTCGCCGCTCTCGCGCCGACCGGCGGCCTGCTCATCCTCGCCCGCCTCGTCCAGGGCGTCGGGGGCGCCATGATGCTCCCGACGACGCTGTCGCTGATCAACGCGACCTTCCGCGGCCGCGAGCGCGGCATCGCCTTCGCCGTGTGGGGCTCCACCATCGGCGGCATGGCCGCCGTGGGCCCGCTGCTGGGCGGATGGCTGACCACGGAGTTCTCGTGGCGATGGGCGTTCGGCATCAACATCCCGCTGGGCATCCTGATCCTCATCGGGGTGTCGCTCACCGTGGCCGAATCGCGGGAGAGAAGCCACAAGGGCATGGACATCCTCGGCGCCGTGCTGTCGGTGCTCCTGTTCGGCTCGCTGGTGTTCGGCCTCATCGAGGGTCGGTCCTACGGATGGTGGGAGGCGAACGACCCCATCGACTTCGGCGCATTCACCTGGCCGTGGTCGATCTCGCCGATCCCGTTCGCCTTCGCCGTCGCCGCACTCTCGCTCGCGGCGTTCGCGGCGTGGGAGATCCGCCGCAGCCGTGCCGGGCGCGGAACGCTGATCGAGCCGTCGCTGTTCGGGATCTCGTCCTTCCGCAATGGCAATGTCGCGGCGCTGGTCGTCTCGCTCGGCGAGTTCGGCCTCATCCTGTCGCTGCCGCTGTGGCTGCAGTTCGTGCTCGGCTTCGACGCCCTGCAGACCGGCTTCATGCTGCTGGCGCTGGCGGGCGGCTCGTTCCTGGCGAGCGGCTTCGCCGGCGGACTCAGCGGACGGGTCGCGCCGGTGGTGATCGTGCGCGCGGGGATCATCGCCGAGATCGTCGGCGTGACGTGGGCGGGTTTCGTCATCGCCCCCGACGCGGCATGGGGGTGGCTCATCCCCGCCCTCGCCGTCTACGGCTTCGGCGTGGGACTGGCTACCGCCCAGCTGACCGGGCTCATCCTGCAGGATGTGCCCGTGGATCTGTCCGGCCAGGGGTCGGGCACCCAGTCGACGTCGCGCCAGGTCGGCTCGGCCCTGGGCATCGCGATCCTCGGGACGGTGCTGTTCACGAGCACCGGCGGCATCCTCGGCGGACTGCTCGACGACCGGGGCGTCCCGGCCGACCAGCGCGATCAGATCGTCGCATCGGTGGTCGACAGCGCCGGCGGGGCGATCGCGGGGCTCGAGGCATCGCCGGACACCCAGGGCATCGCCGACGACGCGAAGACCGCGTTCAGCGACGGCACGCGCCTCGCGGCGTTCACCGCCGCCGGCTTCCTCACCATCGGGCTGTTCGCCACCCTCTCGCTCGGACGCGGCGACCTGCGGCGGGAAGAGGCCGAGGAGTCCGTCGCGAAGCCTCCCGCGTGACGCATCGCGATTTTCGTTAGCATGCCTAATGAGCTAGGCTAACGAATCGCATGAACGACTCCCCCGCCTCAGCCACCCCCGACGATCACGCGCATCTGGCTCCGGCCGCCGCCGAGCTGAGGATGGCGGTGTTCCGGTTCGCCCGCCGCATGCGCGCCGAGCGTGCGGTCGACGCCATGAGCGACGGGCAGTTCGCCGTGCTGGCCTCGTTGAAGGTGCACGGCGCCCACACCCTGGGCGAGCTCGCCGAACGGGAGCGGGTCACCGCGCCTTCGATGAACCGCACCGTGAACTGCCTCGAGGAGTCGGGGTGGGTCGCGCGCGCGCCCGACGAGGAGGATCGGCGCAAGGTGAACATCTCGCTCACGGATGCCGGCCTCGACGTCGTCGACGAGACGGTGCGCCGCCGCGACCGGTGGGTCGAGGAAGTCCTCGCCGACCTCGACGAAGACGACCGCGCAGCTCTGGCCCGAGCCGCGGCGATCATGGAGCGGGCGGTGGCGCGATGAAGGCGATGTTCCGGTCGTTCTCGGCCTTCAACTACCGCATCTGGTTCCTCGGCGCCCTCGTCTCGAACATCGGCGGCTGGATGCAGGCGACCGCCCAGGACTGGGTGGTGCTGACCGAGCTGACCAACAACGACGCCACCGCGATGGGCGTGACGATGGCGCTGCAGTTCGGCCCGCCGCTCGTGCTCGTGAGCCTCACGGGCTGGGTCGCCGACCGCTTCGACCGGCGGCGGATCCTGATGATCACGCAGTCCAGCCTGCTGCTGCTCGCGACAGGAGCGGGCATCCTGCTGCTCACCGGCGTGATGACGCTCCCGATCATGTTCTGCTTCGCCCTCGCGTTCGGCGTCGCCAACGCGTTCGACGCGCCGGCGCGGCAGGCGTTCGTCTCGGATGTCGTCAGCCGCGAGAACGCCTCGAACGCGATCGCCCTCAACTCCGCGTCGTTCAACCTGGCGCGGCTCATCGGGCCCGCCGTCGGCGGCCTCCTGATCGTCGTCGTCGGCACCGGCTGGGTGTTCGTCATCAACGCCGCGACGTTCCTCGCGATGCTGGTGGCCCTCGTGTCGATGCACACGCACGAGCTCGTGCCGCGCGTGCGGGCATCCGGACGCGCGCGACTCTCGGAGGGGTTCCGGTACGTGTGGGGCAGACCGGACCTCCGGGTGACCTTCACGATGGTGTTCCTGCTGGGCGCATTCGGCATGAACTTCCCGATCTTCGCCTCGACGATGGCGCTGGAGTTCGGACAGGACGCCGACGGCTACGGCGTGCTGAGCTCGATCCTGGCCATCGGCTCGTTCGCCGGAGCCCTGCTGGCGGCGCGGCGCGACCGCGCTCGCGTGCGGGTCATGGTGTTCGCCGCCGGCGGTTTCGGGCTCGCGTCCCTCGTTTCGGCGGTCATGCCCGCGTACGGCCTCTACGCCCTCGCCCTGGTGTTCGTCGGCTTCTCGACGGTCACGATGCTCACCACCGCCAACGGCTACGTGCAGACCACGACCGACCCGGCGCTGCGCGGACGCGTGCTCGCGCTCTACATGGCCGTCATCATGGGAGCGACGCCCATCGGCGCGCCGATCACCGGCTGGGTGGCCTCGACCTTCGGCCCGCGCGTGGCGATCACGGTGGGAGCCGTCGCGGTGCTGGCGGGCTTCGCGATCGGTCTGACGTGGATGCTGACGTCGGGACGCGTGCACCGACACGCACAGCGCCGGTTCCGCCTCACCATCGACGAGACGCGGCCCCTCGAGGTCATCGACACCGTGCCCGAGGACTTCAGCGAGCAGGTCGCGACGACCTCGCCGATCACCCTGCCCGCCCGTCCCGACGTCCGGGAGCCGCGCGCGGCCGGCTGAGCACGGGACCGGTGCGACCGGCCGCGCTCACTCCCGCACGGAGACGACCGCGACCGCGGCGTCCAGCCCCTCCGACATCGCCGAGACGCTGATCACGCCGGGACCGGTCGGCCGCACGACGGCGAGGGCTCGCCCGTCGTAGGTCGTGACGGACGGTCCGGCGAATGGCTCCTCCGTGCGCGCCCGGCCGGTTCCGAGGCCCGCGAGCTCGCCAGGACCCTCGATCGCGACCGTGACGAGCCGGTCGGCGTCGCATGCCACGACGCCGGCATCGCCGGCGAGTTCGACGACGAGATAGGCAAGCCCGTCCGCGTCGACCGCGGGCTCTTCCGCCCGGATCCGGAGTCCCGGGTGCTCGGCGGTGCGCAGCGCATG
Source organism: Microbacter sp. GSS18 (assembly GCA_029319145.1). Classification (NCBI taxonomy): domain Bacteria; kingdom Pseudomonadati; phylum Bacteroidota; class Bacteroidia; order Bacteroidales; family Porphyromonadaceae; genus Microbacter; species Microbacter sp. GSS18. Next base: position 2,489,588 of record CP119753.1, read on the forward strand.
CCTGCCGACCTCGGCGCCGCCGCGACGCGCGACGGCGAGAAGCTCGCCGGGCCGGTACGGCGTCTCGAAGCGCGCGACGAAGGACTTCGCCTCCCCCACCCGCGCGCTGCCCAGCGACGTGCCGTCGAGGAGCAGCTCGACCTCGTCGGCATCCGCGTAGACGTCGACCAGGACCGATGCGCCGGGCTCGACGTCCCACGTCCACGAGGCCACGGTGTCGTCCCACGACCACGGCGTCGTCGCGGTCGGCCGGCCGTGATGGCGCGGCCGGTGCACGGCGATGTACGGCTCCGCTCTCAGCCCGTAGACGATCTCGCGCCAATACGAGATCGTCCGCCGGTGCCCGGTGATGTCGAGATCGCCGCATTCGGCGGTCAGATACGGGAACGGGCCCGCCGTTCCGGTCGCGACGTAGCCCTCGGCGTCGGTGTAGTCGACTCGCCCGATGCCCGCTTCGCCGAGATAGTCCCAGCCCGTCCACGTGAAGTCGCCGATGACGTGGGGCAGCTCGGTGACGAGCGCCCACATCGCGTCGATGTGCGCGGGGAAGGTCTCGGAGCCGACGATCACGCGGTGCGGATGGTCGACGGCGTCCTGCCGGTAGCGCGAGTCGGCGTAGTTGAAGCCGACGACGTCGAGCGCGGCCGCGGACTCCTCGATGGAGTCGCTGACGAGCTGAGAGGCGTTCATGAGCGCCATCTGCTCTCCCATGTTCGCCATCATCGTGTTGGGATCCGTCTCGGAGAGCTCCGCCATCGCGTCCGCGATGCGGTCGAGGTTGGCGATGATCCCGTTGATGCCGTTCGTCACCGGCCGCGTCGGGTCGAGCCGTCGCACCTCCTCGGCGAGGCGACGGCTCCAGGCACCGCCGAGCGGCGTGCCGAGTTCGAGGATCTCGTTGCCGATCGAGTAGAGCACGACGCTCGGGTGATTGAGATCCTTCGCGACCATCGCCGCGACATCGCTGCGCCAGTGCTCGGGGAACGACGGCGCGCGGTCGAAGGCCGTCTTGGAGCGCGTCCACACGTCGGCCAGTTCGTCCATGACGAGCACGCCCTGGCGGTCGCACGCCTCGAGCATCGCTCGGCTCATCGGGTTGTGGGCGCTGCGGAGCGCGTTGAAGCCGGCCTCCTTCAGCAGGCGCACGCGACGATCCTCGGCCGCGTCGATCGTCGCCGCACCCAGGGGCCCGTTGTCGTGGTGGACGCATGCGCCGCGCAGCAGCACCGGCTCGCCGTCGATGCGCAGACCCCGCGCGGGGTCGACCTGCACGCGCCGGATGCCGAAGGTGGCGGCATCCGTGTCGAGCTCGTCGCCTGCATCGACAAGTCGCGCGCGCACCTCGTACAGCCACGGGTGATCGGGATGCCACGTCAGCGGCCGCTCGACGGCGACACGCATGCGCGCCGTCGCCGGCTCGCCGGGCAGCACCGTCACGGGCGCCGTCGCCTCTGCGACGACGTCGCCGCCCGGGCCCACGACCTCCCAGTGCACGCGCAGGCTCCGCGCCCGGCGGGTCTCGTTCTCGACGATCGTCATGATCTCGACGACCGCGCGGTGTGCGTCGATGTCGGGCGTGGTCACCCGGGTTCCACCCAGCGGAATGTGCACCGGATCGGACACCGCCAGGTGGACGGGCCGGTAGATGCCGGCGCCGGAGTACCACCGGCTGTCGCGGTGCGCGCGCGCTTCCACGGTGAGCCGGTGGGTCGCGCCCGGCCGCAGGAACGCGTCGAGCGCCACGGTGAAGGCGCTGTAGCCGTTCGGTTCGTGCGCGACGACGTTCCCGTCGACGAGGACGACGGCATCGCGGTAGACGCCCTCGAACTCCAGGACGACGGACCTGTCGCGCCATTCCTCGGGGACGTCCAGGATGCGGGCGTACTCGAACACGCCGCCGGGGAAGTAGCCGGCGGCCGCGCCCTGGTCGCTGTCCGCCGACCGAGGCAGGTCTCGCATGGCGTCGTGGGGAAGGCGCACGGGACGCGGCGCGGTGTCGGGTGTCGGCTGCTCGAACGCCCCGAGCTTGGGCCCGACGGTCCAGCCGTCGAGCAGGGGCGTGCGGATCATGCGGCGCCCTCGGCGGCGTCGGGCTCCGGCTCGAGCGCATCAAGCGCCTGCTCGAGCCCATCGAGATCGAAACCCGTGACGAGCCCCCGGAAGAACTCGGCGAGCGCCTCGGCCATGTCGGTCGAGGTCGGGTCGAGGAGCCACTGCACCTGCAGGCCGTCCATCATCGCGATCGTCGCGACCGCCGCGCGGTAAGGGTCCACCCCCGGCAGAAGTCGGCCGGCCGCGGCGACCTTCTCGTACGCGAGCTTCGTGCTCTCGCGGACGTACTCGTATCTGCGGACGAAGTAATCATGGGCGGGATGGGCCGGATCCGTGGCTTCCGCCGACACGGTGCAGTACAGCTCAACCACACCGGGGGTGGAGGCGCTGTGATTCGCGAGCGCCACCAGTCCGCGCAGCGATTCCACACCGTCCACCGTGTCGAAATCGACGACTGCGCGCGACTGGTCGTCGCGGTGGTCCAGCACCGCCTGCAGGAGCGCGCTCTTGTTCTTGAAGTGGTGGAGCAGACCGGCCTCGCTCATCCCGACGCGCGCGGCGACCTCGCGCAGTGATCCCTTGCGGTAGCCCGACTGCGCGAACACCTCCAGCGCAGCATCCAGGATCGCCGTGCGGGTCGCGGCGCTCTTCGCATACTCGCCGCGCGGCTTGCGCGTGCGAGTCACCGCGGGGTTCGCGTCGGAGTCCGTCATCGTCACACCGTATCCCGCCCGTGGGCACCCTCATGGGCGCTGCGGGCGGACCCTTCGGATACCGTTCTATAACGAATTTCTAGTACTCGCTAGTTTTTTATCTCAAAAACCTAGCGTTCGCTTGGTATTGCTGTTACGGTCGACCCCCAGACGGCGCTCCATTGGCGGATCGCCCCCAACGAAAGGGACCAAGGATGTTCCGATGGAAGGCCACAGCAGCCCTCACCGCCATCGCAGCACTCGCGCTCACCGGCTGCGCCGGCGGCGGCGAGTCGGACGGCGGCACTGACTCCGGGCGCGCCGACCGGCTCACACTGACCGCGATCGTCGGTCCGACCAGCTACGACATCGGGCAGGGCGCCGAGTGGGGCAACCGAAGCGCCTTCTTCCAGGCGGTGTTCGACACACTGCTGATGAACAGCGCGACGGGCGAGATCGAGCCGTGGATCGCGACGGACTGGGAGTACAACGACGACAGCACGGTGCTCACGCTCACGATCCGCGACGACGTGACCTTCACCGACGGCACGCCCCTCGATGCGGATGCCGTCGTCGCCAGCCTCGAGCGATTCCGCGACGGCAGCTCGCCGCAGGCGGCGACGCTCGCCGGCAAGGAGTTCACCGCGGTCGACGCGACCACGGTCGAGATCTCGCAGGACGCGCCGGACCCCTCGCTCCTGAGCATCCTCACCAAGACCTCGGGCCTCATCCAGGCGCCGTCGACCTTCGACGACCCGAACGCGGCCACCGAGCCGATCGGCTCCGGTCCGTACATCCTCGACACCGCGGCGACCGTGACCGGCACCACATACCAGTACACGGCGAACCCGGACTACTGGAACGCCGACGCGGTCAAGTACGACAACCTCACGATCAACGTCATCGAGGACCCGACCGCCACGCTCAACGCGATCAAGGCCGGCGAGGCGAACGGTGCGAAGATCACCCTCAACGACCAGATCCCCGAGATCGAAGCATCCGGATGGACGATCGAGGCGAACGAGCTGGACTTCCAGGGTCTGCTCCTGCTCGACCGCGACGGAACGATGGCCCCGGAGCTCGGCGATGTCCGAGTGCGCCAGGCCATCAACATGGCGTTCGACCGCGAGGCGCTCCTGAGCGCTCTGCAGGCCGGCTACGGCACCGTCACGGAGCAGGTCTTCCCGACGAGCTCGGTCGCCTACGACGAGTCGCTCGACAGCACCTACGGGTACGACCCCGAGGCCGCCAAGGCACTCCTCGCCGAGGCCGGCTACCCGAACGGATTCGACATCGACATGATGTCGACCCCCGCGTTCCAGACCACGTTCGACCTCGTCGCGCAGCAGCTGGCCGACATCGGCATCACGGTGAACTACACCGATCCGGGCGCGGCGAACTTCATCGCGGACATGCTGGCTCCGAAGTACCCGGCCACGTGGATGGCACTGGAGCAGAACCCCGACTGGCAGCTGATCAACTTCATGATCGCGCCCCAGGCGACGTTCAACCCGTTCCACTCGCAGGACCCTCAGGTCGACGAGTACATCAGCACCATCCAGCTGGGCACCGAGGACGAAGCCGCGCAGGCGACCAAGGACCTCAACGCCTATCTCGTCGACCAGGCCTGGTTCGCTCCGTTCTTCCGCGTGCAGGGCACGTACGCCGTGGACGCGAACACGGACCTGGAGATGTGGAGCGTGAACGCCTACCCGTCGATCTTCGGCTTCTCGCCGAAGAACTGATCAGCTCGGGCCGTCCGCGCCTCATCCGCGCGGACGGCCCGCACCAGATGGGAGAGTCACCATGCTCACATTCATCCTCCGCCGCCTCGCCTCGGGCGTCATCCTGCTCTTCGTGATCTCGTTCCTCGCCTTCGCTCTGCTCTATCTCGGAGGCGGCGACATCGCCCGGCGCATCCTGGGTGAGAACGCCACGGCCGAGACGGTCGCCCAGCGCGCCGAGGAGCTCGGGCTCAACCGCCCGTTCTTCGTGCAGTACTGGGAGTGGCTCACCTCGGCGCTCACGGGTGACCTCGGACGCAGCTGGTTCACCGGCGAGCTCGTCACGGTCGGCGTCTCGGGTCGCGTCGCGGTCACCCTCTCGCTCGTGATCGGAGCAACGCTCCTCTCAGCGATCGTCGCCGTGCTGCTGGGCGTCCTCGCCGCGCGTCGCGGTGGCGGCGTCGACGCCGGCGTCCAGATCTTCTCGCTCATCGGCTTCGCGATCCCCGGGTTCCTCATCGCGCTCATGCTGGTCCTGGTTTTCGCGATCAACCTCGGCTGGTTCAAAGCCACCGGGTACATCCCCATCTCGACGTCGGTCGTCGGGTGGCTGTCGTCGGTGACCCTGCCGATCATCGCGCTGTCGATCGGCGCGATCGCGACCGTCGCACAGCAGGTGCGCGGTTCGGTCATCGACGCCATGTCGCGGGACTACGTCCGCACGCTGCGCTCGCGCGGCCTGCCGGCGAACTCCGTCGTGTACAAGCACGTGCTGCGCAACGCCGGCGGTCCCGCCCTCGCGGTGCTCGCGGTCCAGTTCATCGGCCTCCTGGGCGGTGCGGTCATCGTCGAGCAGATCTTCGCCATCCCCGGCATGGGTCAGCTCTCGGTGCGGGCCACCACTCTCGGCGACATCCCCGTCGTGATGGGTCTGGTGATCGCGTTCGCGATCATCGTCGTCGTCGTCAACCTCCTCATCGATCTCGCCCAGGCGGCGCTCAACCCGAAGGTGCGACTCTCATGACCGCCATCGACGTCCCTCCTGCCGTTCCCACCGCCCCCGTGAGGGTCGCCCTGTGGCGTCGCCTTCTGCGTCGACCCCTCGGCATCGCCTCACTCGTGTTCCTCGCGTTCGTCGCGGTCATCGCCGTCATCGGCCCGGCGATCGCACCCCAGGACGCGAACTTCGCAGACATCCGCAATGTGCTCGCCTCACCCAGCGCCGAGCACATCCTCGGCACCGACGGCAGCGGCCGCGACGTGCTCTCACGACTGCTGGTCGCGACCCAGACGACCGTGCTGGCCGCTCTCCTCGCCATCGTGGTCTCGCTGGTGATCGGCGTCGCAGCAGGCCTCATCGCCGGTTACTACCAGGGGTGGTTCAACACCGCCGCGACCTGGGTGACCGAGCTGACGATGGCGCTCCCCGGCATCGTGGTGCTGCTGGCCGCACGCGCCGTGTTCGGTCCTTCCGTGTGGGTCGCCATGTTCATCTTCGGCCTGCTGCTCGCCCCGGCGTTCTTCCGTCTCGTCTTCGCCGCGGTCACGGCCGTGCGATCCGAGCTGTACGTCGACGCCGCCCGCGTGTCGGGCCTGAGCGACACCCGCATCATCGGACGGCATGTGCTGTCGGTCGTGCGAGCGCCGATCATCATCCAGGCGGCGATCATCGCGGGCATCGCCCTCGCGATCCAGTCGGGCCTGGAGTTCCTGGGCCTCGGCGATGTGCTGGTGCCGACGTGGGGCTCGATGCTCAACGACGGGTTCAAGAACATCTACAAGGAGCCGATCCTGATGCTGTGGCCCGCGCTGGCGCTGGGCCTCACATGTATCGCCCTGACGCTGCTCGCGAACGTGATGCGGGACGAGCTGGAGCGCACTGTCACCGTGCGCCGCAAGCGCCGTCGCGCCGTCGCCACCGCGACCGGATCGATCGCCGCCGTGACCACCTCGGTGTCCACGAGCGGTCGCGACGAGATCGTCGATCTCGACGAACCGCCCGTCTTCGATGGTTCCGGCGTCATCGTCCACCGCGAGGACGCGCGCAGCAAGGTGAGCGAGAAGGTCCTCGAGATCTCGGACCTGCGGGTGGGCTACGACCAGCCCGATGGCTCCCACATCGAGGTCGTGCACGGCGTCTCGCTCGACATCCGCAAGGGCGAGGTGCACGGACTCATCGGCGAATCGGGGTCGGGCAAGACGCAGACCGCGTTCGCCGTCCTCGGACTGCTCCCCCGCGGGGGTCACGTCACCGCGGGGTCGATCGACTACGAGGGGACGCAGCTCGCGGATGCCTCGGACAAGGTCTACGCCGGCGTGCGCGGTGCCCGCATCGGCTACATCCCGCAGGAGCCGATGTCGAACCTCGACCCGTCGTTCACGATCGGCAGCCAGCTCGTGGAGCCGCTGCGCAAGAACCTCGGCCTGTCGAAGAAGGAGGCCACGGAGCGGTCGCTCGACCTGCTCGCCCGAGTGGGCATCCCCCACCCGCGGCGCACCTTCGACGCCTACCCGTTCGAAGTATCGGGCGGTATGGCCCAGCGCGTGCTGATCGCCGGCGCGGTGTCGACCGACCCCGACCTCATCATCGCGGACGAGCCGACGACGGCGCTCGACGTGACGGTGCAGGCGGAAGTGCTGGAGCTCCTGCGCGATCTGCAGAGCGAGCGCCACATGGCGATGCTCCTCGTGACGCACAACTTCGGCGTCGTCGCCGACCTCTGCGACCGCGTCACCGTGATGCAGAACGGCCTGTTCGTCGAGCAGGGTCCGGTCCGCGCCATCTTCAACGACGCGCAGCATCCGTACACGAAGACACTGCTGGACGCGATCCTCGACGAGGGTCCCGCCCGCGGACCGCTTGTCGCGAAGGGAGCACAGGCATGAGCGCGCCGCTGCTGGATGTGAAGGACCTGGTCGTCGAGTACCCCGGCAAGGGGTTCCGAGCCGAGCCCTTCCGCGCCCTCAAGGGCGTTTCGCTCGACATCCTGCCCGGGGAGACCGTGGGTCTCGTCGGCGAGTCGGGCTCGGGAAAGACCACGCTCGGTCGCGCGGCGCTCGGACTGGCGCCCGTCACCGAGGGGTCGATCATCTTCGACGGGAAGGACATCTCCCACCTCGACCGCCGGGAGCGCAGGGCGCTCAGCTCCGAGATCCAGGTGGTGTTCCAGGACCCCTACTCGTCGCTGAACCCGTCGATGACGATCGAGCAGATCCTCACCGAGCCGCTGACCGCCGCCGGCACGTCTTCCTCGGACGCCAAGCGGCGCGTGCGCGAACTGCTCGACCAGGTGGGTCTGCCCGCCGATGCGCGCAGCCGCCTGCCTCGGGAGTTCTCGGGCGGACAGCGGCAGCGCGTCGCGATCGCGCGCGCACTGGCGCTGAGCCCGCGGCTGATCGTGTGCGACGAACCGGTCTCGGCCCTCGACCTGTCGACTCAGGCGCGCGTCCTGGACCTCTTCATCGAGATCCAGGAGCGCACCGGCGTGGCATACCTCTTCGTCACCCACGACCTCGCGGTCGTCCGCCACATCAGCCACCGCGTCGCGGTGATGTACCGAGGCGAGATCGTGGAGTCCGGCGACGGAGACCGCGTCACCTCCCACCCCGAGCACCCCTACACGCAGCGGCTGTTCATGGCCGCGCCGGTGCCCGATCCCGACAAGCAGGAGGAGCGGCGCGCAGCACGGCGCGCGATGCTCGCCGCCGAGGCGAGCGCCTGATCGGAGGCATCGACGGGACCCGTTTGCCCGTCCCGTCGATGCCTCCCGCCTCCCCACCCTCGAGAGAACTGGATGTACCACTCATGACCGCGCCGGTCGACCACCTTCGCCCCTTGCTGGAAAAGCTCACGCTCGAGCAGAAGGCCGCCCTCGTCCAGGGCGCCGACTTCTGGACCACCGTCCCGATCCCCGAGATCGGCCTGCGCGCGATGACGCTCTCGGACGGCCCGGCCGGGGTCCGCGGGCCCCAGTGGGACGAGCGCGACCCGTCGCTCAACCTGCCGTCGGGTTCCGCCTTGGCGGCATCGTGGGACGAGGACCTCGCCTACCGCTATGGCGCCGCCGCGGCCTCCGAAGCGCGACGCAAGGGCGTGGACGTCGTCCTCGGCCCCACCATCAACCTGCACCGCTCGCCGCTCGGCGGCCGCCACTTCGAGTGCCTCAGCGAGGACCCGGAGCTCACGTCAGGGCTCGGCTCGGCCTACGTGCGCGGCATGCAGGACAACGGCGTGGGCGCGTGCCCGAAGCACTACGTGGCCAACGACAGCGAGACCGACCGGTTCACCGTCGACGTCCGCGTCGCCGAGCGGCCGCTGCGCGAGCTCTACCTCGCACCGTTCGAGCGAACCGTGGAAGAAGCGCACGCGTGGACCGTCATGAGCGCGTACAACTCGGTGGACGGCGTCACGATGACCGAGAACGACCTGCTCGAGACCCCGCTCAACAGCGAGTGGGGCTTCGACGGAGTCGTGATCAGCGACTGGACCGCGGTCCGTTCGCTCGATTCGATCCCCGCCGCGCAGGACCTCGCCATGCCGGGTCCTGCACCCGCGTGGTCGGGCCTGGTCGAGGCCGTCCGCGACGGGCGCCTGGAGGAGGCGGACCTCGACCGCAAGGTGCTGCGCCTGCTCCTGCTCGCCGAGCGCGTCGGCGCACTCGAGGGGACGGATGCGGTCACGCCGAGCCCCGTCGACGGGATCGCCTTCGCCCGCGAGGCGTCGGTCGAGGGCACGGTGCTCCTCAGCAACTCCGGCATCCTTCCCCTCGACCCGTCGGCGCTCGCCCGTGTCGCCGTCATCGGCCACAACGCCCGCGACGCGCGCACCCAGGGCGGCGGGAGTGCCACCGTTCTCCCCGAGAAGGTCGTCTCGCCCGTCGACGGCATCCGCGCGGCGCTCACCGGCGTCGACGTGTCGTACGAGATCGGCGCGATCGTCCAGGAGGGCGTCGCAGAGTTCTCGCTCGACACCATGACCAATCCGGCCACCGGCGAGCCGGGTGCCCACATCACGCTGCACGACGCCGAGGGCGCCGAGATCTTCGCCGAGGAGCGTCGGTCGACCGCACTGGTGTGGTTCGGCGGCGATGCGCCGATCGCCTCGACGCGCACGCTCGTGATCGAGACCGACCTCACGCTCCCCGAGTCCGGCGAGGTCCGCCTCGGGTTCGCCGGCGCCCACCCGGGTCGTCTGTACGTCGACGGCGAGCTGATGCTCGACGACACCCCCGTGATCACCGGCACCGACCTGGGCGCCGCCTTCCTCAACCCGCCGTCGCTCACTGTGTCGGTCCCGTTCGACGAGGGCACCCCCCGGCGCGTCCGCGTCGAACTCCGCCCCGAGAGCGGGGGCGCGCTCGCCGGCGCGATGTCGGCGACGGTGGGAATCGCGCCCGAGCAGACCGACCCCGACGCGCTCATCGCGCGGGCCGCGGCCTCGGCGACTGCATCCGATGTCGCGATCGTCGTGGTCGGCACGAACTCGAAGGTGGAGTCCGAGGGCTACGACCGCGTGGATCTCGACCTCCCCGGCCGTCAGGACGACCTCGTGCGCGCCGTCGCCGCCACCGGGACCCCCACGATCGTGGTGGTCAACGCGGGCTCCCCGGTCGTGCTCCCGTGGGCGGACCAGGTCGGCGCCATCGTGCAGGGCTACTTCGGCGGGCAGGAGTTCGGCTCGGCACTCGCCGCCGTCCTCACCGGCGCGGCCGAGCCCGGCGGGCGCCTGCCGACCACGTGGCCCGCGGCTCTCGAGGACGTTCCCGTCACCGAGGTCACCCCGACGGAGGGGCGGCTCGAGTACACCGAGGGCCTTCACATCGGCTACCGCGCATGGCTGAAGGCGGATGCCGCGCCGGCGTTCCCGTTCGGGCACGGCTTGGGCTACACGACGTGGTCGTGGGGCGCCGCGCAGCGCGACGCCGACGCCGTCGAGGTCACTCTCGCGAACACCGGAGGCCGCGCGGGCAAGCAGGTCGTGCAGGTTTACGCCGAGCGACCGGAGTCGGCCGTCGAGCGGCCCGTCCGGTGGCTGGTCGGGTTCGCGGTGGTCCGCGCCGCGGCCGGCGAGACCGTCACCGCGCGCATCCCGCTGCCGCCGCGACGCTTCGCCCACTGGGACTCCGGCTGGAGCGTCGAAGAAGGCGAGTTCACGCTGCGCGCCGGCGCGTCGGCCGTAGAGCTGCCGCTGTCGCTGTCGTGGGAGGTCGCTGCCCGATGACCCTGGACAGCATCAGCGGGCTCACCCGCGGGTGTGCGGATCCGCGCCTGTCGGCGGTCGTCGAGCGCCTCGACGGCTTCCTCGCGGCGGATCCCGACTACTCGTTCCAGGTGGCGGCGTTCCATGGCGGCGAGCCCGTGCTCGACGCGTGGGGCGGTCCACACCTGGGCGAGCAGTCGCTCATGGTGCCCTTCTCGGTGACGAAGAACACCATCGGCCTCTCGGTCGGCCTGCTCATCGAGCGCGGCATCCTGGACCTCGACGAGCCGGTCTCGCGATCGTGGCCCGAGTTCGCCGCCAAGGGCAAGGGCGACGTCACGATCCGCCAGCTCCTGTCGCATCAGGCAGGACTGCCGCAGGCGACGCCGGCGCTGACGTGGGCGGACCTGCTCGACCACCACGCCGCGGCGGAGAAGCTCGCCGCCAGCCGGCCGTTCTGGCAGCCCGGCAGCGCCTTCGGGTACCACGCGGTCACGATCGGCAACCTGGCGTCGGAACTGATCTTCCGGCTCACCGGGTCCACGCTCCACGAGTTCTACGAGCAGGGGATCCGGTCGCCGCTGGGCGTCGACTTCCATCTGGGGCTGCCTGAGTCGGAGCGGGAACGCCGCGTTCCCGTGCTCCCGATGATCAAGCCGGTCTCGGACACCTCGACGATCCACTTCTCGCCGCTGCTCCCGGTCGTCATGACGATGGCGGGTCCCCCGGTGGACTTCGCGAACGACGAGGCGAGCTGGCGGTTCGGACATCCCGCCGGGTCCGGCACCGGATCCGCCCGCGGCCTCGCGCGCCTGCTTGCCGGGATGGTCACCGGCGTCGACGGCGCAGCCCCCGTCCTCGGCGCCGACACCGTCGAGGTCATCGGACAGCAGCAGGTGCGCGGCTACGACGAGGTGCTCGGCCAGCAGAACCGCGCACACGCGATCGTGTTCCAGAAGCCGAGCCCCACTCTCGCGTTCGGCGGCCCCCGGTCGTTCGGGCACGACGGCGCCGCCGGGGCTCTGGCGTGCGTCGACCCCGACACCGGCGTCGCCCTCGCCTACACCGTGGCACGCGGCCCGTGGCCCGGCGGCGCGGATCCGCGGGCGGTCGCCCTCGCCGCCGAACTGGGCTCCCTGCTGTCCCGCTGACACTCCTTCCACCCCCCGACGGCCTGCCGAGGATTGCGATGACCACCCTGCACAACCCCCTGATCAACGGCTTCCACCCCGACCCGTCGGTCGTGAAGGTCGACGACGCCTGGTACCTGGCGACGAGTTCGTTCGAGTACCTGCCCGGCATCCCGATCCACCGATCGACCGACTTCGAGACGTGGGAGCTGATCGGCCATGTCGCCACACGTCCGGGGCAGCTCGGCGTCGAGGGCGTGCCCACCGGCGGCGGCGCGTGGGCGCCGACGATCCGCCATCACGGCGGGCTGTTCCACCTCGTGATCACCGACGCGCTGGGGCGAGGGATGCTGCACTTCACCGCCGCGGATGCTGCGGGTCCGTGGAGCGACGGCGACCTGATCCTCACGCAGGACGGGTCCGCGAACGTCGCGGGCATCGATCCCGACATCGCGTGGGATGCCTCCGGCACCACCTACGTGACGTTCTCGGGTCTTCACTTCGACGCCGAGATGGACCCCACCGCACCCACGCACCTGGGCATCCAGCAGGTGAAGGTCGATCTTGCCACCCACCGCGCCCTCGAAGCGCCGCGCTCGCTGTGGTCGGGTACGGGGCTGATGTTCCCCGAGGCCCCGCACCTCTACGAGGTGGACGGGACGTGGTACCTGATGATCGCGGAGGGCGGCACCGAGCGCGGCCACACGATCTCGATCGCGCGCGGCGCCTCCCCCGAGGGACCCTTCGAGGGCGCCCCGGGCAACCCGCTCGTCTCGGCCCGTTCGACGCCCCGCCCGGTGCAGAACACCGGGCACGGCGACCTCGTCGTGGGGCCCGACGGCGACTGGCTCTGCGTCCTGCTGGGCGTCCGTCCGCGCAGCGGCACCCGCGCGTTCTCGGCCCTCGGCCGCGAGACGTTCGTGACGCCCGTGACGTGGGAGAACGGCTGGCCCGCCATCGCTCCTGTCGAGCTCGACCCACGCGACGGGACCAACGTCGACATCCGCTTCGACGGACCCTTGGAAGACGAGTGGATCGGCGTCCGCCGTTTCCCGTCGGAGTTCTCCGAGGTCGCCGGCGACCGCCTCGTGCTCGCGGCGGACGGGAGCACTCTCGCCGACCCGAAGCCGGTCTTCGCCGGCCGCCGCCAGGAACACCTCACCAACGAGGTGACGGTGACGATCGACGTCTCCGACGGGGTGGGCGGGCTCGCAGTGCGCTACGACGAGCAGTTCCGTATCGAGATCGAGGCGGGCCGCGGCGCGGTCGTCGCGCGCGCACACGTCGGGGGCCTGCATCAGGAGTGGTCGCACCCCTTCACCGGGGACACGATCGACCTGCATCTCGCCTCGCAGGCGCCCACGGGCCCCACGAGCGGCATGCTCCCCACCAGCGACGTCTTCCACCTCGCCGCCACGATCGACGGCGAGCGGGTGGAGCTCGCGCAGATCGACGGGCGCTTCCTGTCGTCCGAGGTCACGGAGTCGTTCACGGGCCGCGTCATCGGCGTCTACGCCGTCGAGGGCCGCGTCGCCGTCACCCGATGGGTCGCCGAGGGCCACGACCGATGACGATCTCGGCCCCGCCGCCGAAGCCCTCACGCGCCTCAGAAGGAGTACTGCCATGAACGACGAGACCGCCGCCCCCAAAACCCCCGGCGAGCGCCCGTGGATGGACGCGTCACTGCCGATCGACACGCGCGTCGAGCTGCTGCTGTCGGCGATGACGCCCGAGGAGAAGGTCGGGCTGATGTTCCAGCCCATGATCATGGTCGGGCCCGACGGCGCACTGTCGGACGGCGAGCCCGCGTTCGGCATCCCATCGACGAGCGACTACGTCGAGACCAGGCACCTGGCGCACTTCAACCTCCTGGGCGGCGCCGGCTCGGCCGGTGAGATCGCGCGCTGGAACAACCGGCTGCAGGAGCTCGCTGCTTCGACCCGCCTCGGCATCCCGATCACGGTCTCGACCGACCCGCGCCACTCGTTCAGCGAGAACCCCGGAGCGGCGATCGTCGCCGGCGCGTTCTCGCAGTGGCCCGAGCCCCTGGGACTCGCGGCCACGCGGGACGCCGAGCTCGTCCACCGGTTCGCCGACATCGCACGCCGGGAGTACCTCGCCGTCGGTCTTCGGGTGGCGCTGCATCCGCAGCTCGACCTCGCGACGGAGCCCCGCTGGGCGCGGGCGCTCCAGACCTTCGGCGAGGACGCCGACCTCGCCGGCGACCTGGGGGCGGCGTACATCCGTGGGTTCCAGGGCGACGAGCTCGGCCCGGACTCGGTCGCGACGATGACCAAGCACTTCCCCGGCGGCGGCCCGCAGAAGGACGGCGAGGACCCGCACTTCGCCTACGGCCGTGAGCAGGTGTATCCGGGCGGCGCGTTCGAGCAGCACCTCGAGCCGTTCGCCAAGGCCTTCGCCGCCGGGACGAGCCAGATCATGCCCTACTACGGCATGCCCGTGGGCACCGAGCACGAAGAGGTCGGGTTCGGCTTCAACCGCTCGGTCATCACCGGGCTGCTGCGCGAGCGGTTCGGGTTCGACGGCATCGTGTGCACCGACTGGGGGTTGATCAGCGACGCGAACATCATGGGCGACCACCATCCCGCCCGCGCGTGGGGCGCTGAGCATCTGTCCCGCGGCGAGCGCGTCGCGAAGGTGCTGGACGCGGGCGTCGACCAGTTCGGCGGGGAGCACTGCACCGACGTGCTCCTCGACCTGGTCCGCGCCGGCGACGTGACCGAGGAGCGCCTGGACGTCTCGGCGCGGCGCCTGCTTCGCGAGAAGTTCGTGCTCGGGCTCTTCGACGACCCCTACGTCGACGCAGACCGCGCGGACGAGATCGTCGGCGCGGCGGACTTCCGCGCCGCGGGAGAGGCAGCGCAGCGCGCCTCGATCACGGTGCTGTCCACGTCATCCGCGCTGCCGATCCGCTCCGGCGCGCGCATCTACGCCGAGGGGATCGCCGCGGAGTCGCTGGCCCCGTACGGAACCGCGGTGAACTCGCCCGCCGACGCCGATATCGCGATCCTGCGCATCCACGCCCCCTACGAACAGCGCGAGACGGCCTTCGAGAACTTCTTCCACGCCGGATCGCTCGAGTTCGGCGACGAGACCCTCGCCCACGTGCGCGAGATCGCCGAGGTCGTGCCGACGGTCGTGGACGTCTTCCTCGACCGCCCCGCGATCCTCGCGCCGATCGTCGAGACGGCGGCGGCGGTCACGGCGAACTGGGGAGCGTCGGCGGCGGCGCTGCTCGACGTCCTCACCGGCGCGGTGCCGGCGACCGGGAAGCTGCCATTCGACGTGCCCCGCTCCATGGAGGCCGTCGAGGCGTCGAGCCCCGATCTCCCGTTCGACACGGCGAATCCGCTCTTCCGGTTCGGCCACGGGCTGTCGCTGACGGACTGATCCCGTCCTCCCACGTCGATGCCCCCGGGCCCGGTCCTCGCGACCGGCCCGGGGGCGTCCCACGCGGCTCAGGCCGCGGCCGACGCGCGGCGCCCGCGGTGCAGGAACCAGACAGGGCGGCCGTAGTCCTTCTGAAGCCACGGCCAGAACGCCCACCACATCAGCAGGACGGCGGCCGAGCCGGCGATCGCGCCGAAGACCGCGTCCGAGACCCAGTGCGCGTTGATCAGCGTTCGCTGCCAGATCATGCCGAGCATGATGAGGCCGCCGACGACACCCCATACGATGCGCAGCACGCGGTGGGTGGCGGGGATGAGCGCGAGCACCGCGACGGCGAGGACACCCGCCGAGACGGCATGGCCCGAGGGGAACGAGCCGTGATCGACCGAGAACAGCGGGCCGAACAGCCCCAGGGCTTCGTCCGCCGCCGGGCGCGGGCGGTCCACGAGGTTCTTCATGCCCTGGGAGTACAGGCCCATGCCGGTCATGCACGCGGCGATGAAGAACAGCGCGGACCGCCAGCGGCCGACGATCGCGAGTCCGGCGGGCAGGAGGATCAGCATCACGAGCGCCCCAGGTCCCTCGCCGAGGAGCTGGAAGAACATCGCGAGCGGCTGGCGGTAGGCGACGCCGTCGGGTGAGGCGCCCACGAACGCTCGCCACACGTCGTCGAGGGCCTGGGTGAACGGCCGCTCGGCGTCGAGCGCCACCAGCACGCCCATCAGGGTGAAGGCGCCCGTCAGGCCGAGCGCCCACCACAGCAGGCGAGCCGGGCGGCGCCGCGCGAGGGCACCGCTGGACGTCGTGGCGGAGGGGGATGTCGTCGTCATCGTCGATATCTCTTTCGTGTGGGTGGTGCTGCCGAGGTCGGGTGAACGGCGCTTCCGGGCGCTCAGTCGCCGAGGAAGAAGTCGACCGCCGCGAGCGGGCCGTCGAGGTGGGCGGTCGTCGCGCCCATCGCCCGGGGCTGCGCATAGATCGGGTTGGGCACGACGTGCCCGCCGCCCTCGACGGCGTAGAGCACCACGGGCGCCCCGCCCTCGTAGAGCGTGCGCGTCACATCCGTCTCGCCCTCGGCGGCCGTGTTGGTGAACGGCGCCGTCTCGGCCCGGGTCGCGTCGCCGGCACGCTCCGCGAGGAACGCGGCGCTGTCGTCGGCGGACATCACCGTGCCGAGGGTCCCGCCGAAGGTTCCCGCCTCGCCGCCCTCGAACGGGTTGATGGGGTCGGCGGTCCCGAGCACGAGCATGGCGGGGACGGACGCGCCGGCCCACGTGCACACGCTGCTCTCGTCCGCGGGGTACGCCGCGGCGAACGCCGCGATCCCCTGCACGAGGTCGGGCGCCTCGGTGGCGAGGCGGAACGCGAAGTGGCCCCCGTTCGAGAGCCCGGCGGCGAACACGCGGTCGGTGCTGGTGCCGTGGGCCGACGCGAGGTCGCCGATGAGCGCGTCGACGAACGCGACGTCGTCGACGCCCTCCAGCCGCGCCGGGTACGGCGTCTCGGCGCGACAGTCGTGCCACGTCGACTCGTACCCCTCGGGGTAGACGGCGACGAATCCGCGCTCGACCGCGAGCTCGTCGAAGCGATACCCGGATGCCGCGCGCATGCCCGCGGCATCCATGCGCGAGCCGTGGAACGCCATCACGACCGGGGCATCCTCGGGCAGGTCGTCGGGGACGACGGCGAGGTATTCGCGCGTCATCCCGCCGACCCTCACCGAGCCCTCGACGACCTGCGCATCCAGCTCCGGCTCCGCCGGTGCGGGCGCGTAGAGGAACCAGGCGCCCAGGGCGCCGGCGGTCAGCACGAGTGCGCCGACGACGGAGCCGAGGACGATCAGCGTCCGCCGCAGCCACAGGCGCCGCGGGCGTGCGGGAGCGGGACGGGTGGTCTCGATCATGGTAGGGGCCTTCCTCGAAGCCGGACGGATCACTCGAACAGGTCCGTCTGGAGCACCGCGTACAGCACCGCGTGGACGCGGTCGCGCAGACCCCCGCCGACGCCGACCGGGTCGGCTTCGAGGGCCTCTTCGGTCGCGGATGCCGTCGAGCTCGGGAGCATCGCGAGCATCAGGTCGTTGCCGTAGCGCACCGCGAGGGCCGGGTCCATGAAGCCGCCGAGGACGGCATCCGTCGACACGACGCCCTCGAAGCCCCACTCGCCGCGGAGCACCTCCTGCAGCAGCTGCTCGTTGCCGCCGGACCAGCGGCCGCCGATGTTGATGAACGACGACATGACACCCGAGACGCCGCCCTCCTTGACGGTGATCTCGAAGGGGCGCAGGTAGAGCTCGCGCAGCGCCTGCTCGTCGACGAAGACGTTCACGCCGGGAGCGCGGGCGTTGACCTCCTGCTCGTTGAGCGCGAAGTGCTTCATGAAGGTCAGCACGCCCTGGCTCTCGGCGCCCGAGACCATCGCGGCGCTCATCGTGCCCGACAGCAGCGGGTCCTCCGAGAAGTACTCGAAGTTGCGGCCGCCCATGGCGGTGCGGTCGAGGTTCATGCCGGGGGCGTACCACCCCTGCACGCCGTACGCGTTCGCCTCGGCGCCGATCGCCAGGCCCAGCTCGTGTGCGAGGTCGGTGTTCCACGTCGCCGAGACGACAGCCTCGGTGGCGAACGACGCGGCGGTCATGTCGCCGAAGAGGTAGTTGAGGCCGGCGGGGCCGTCGAGCAGGATCGCCGAGGGGATGCCGAGACGCTCGATCTCCTCGGTGATGTAGGCACCGCGCGCGAACAGCGCGATCTGCTCGTCGACGGTGAGCTGGTCCAGGAACAGCTCCCACTGCGGGTCATCGTAGGCGAGACCCTTCAGGTCCTCGAGCATCAGGCCGTTGTCGGCGCCGTACGTCGGCGCTTCGCCCTCGGCGGGCTCGATCTCGGGATCCATGATCGCGAGCAGCTCGTCCGATGCGGTCAGGTCCATGTCGGAGCTGTCGGGGTAGGTGCCCTCCCAGTCGGCGCGCGACAGGGAGGTCAGGTCGCCGTCGGCGTAGCCGAAGCGGTTCTCGTATGCGACGCCGGTCACCTCGTCGGCGGCGTAGACGACGTCCTCGGCCACGGTGGTCTCGAACGTGAACAGCGGGCTGTGCACGTCGGTGCCGACCACGATGTCGTAGTCGCCCGCCTCGAGCACGTACGCCTGACGGTCGTCCTGATCCCACGACGCCATGTCGCGCACGGCGAAGTCGACCGTAACGGTCTCGGCCTGACCGGGCTCGAGGAGCGAGGTCTTGGCGTAGCCGGCGAGTTCGATCGCCGACTTCTCGATGCCGCCCGGCGTGTAGGGGGCCGCGTAGTAGACCTGGACGACGTCCTTGCCGGCGACGTCGCCGGTGTTGCGCACCGTCACGTCAATCGAGACCTCGTCGGCATCCACCGTCGGCTGCGCCGCGGCCCAGTCGAAGGTGGTGTAGCTCCGGCCGTGGCCGAACGGGTACTGGACGACTTCGTCGTAGGCGGCGTCGTCGGCGTAGCGCGTCTCGTAGTAGCGGTAGCCGACGTAGATGCCCTCCTCGTACTCGAGCACGCCGCGGCTGACGTTGTCGTAGCGGTGGTCGCCGAGGTTCTCGGTGGCGGGAGCGCTCGTGACGTCGTACGCATAGGTGTCCGCGAGGTGGCCCGACGGGTTGACCTCTCCCGTGAGCACCTTGGCGAGCGACACGGCGCCCGCGGGGCCGGGCGTGCCGATCCAGACGGCGCCCGTGATCTGCGGGTACTCCTCGATGAAGCCGAGCTCCATCGTGTTGCCCGAGTTGATGACGACGACGACGTCGTCGAAGTTCGCGGTCAAGACGTCCAGCAGAGCGCGCTGCTCGTCGGTGATGCGCAGGCTCTCGGCGGTCATGTCCGCAGCCTCCGAGGCGCCGGCGCCGATGACGACCATCGCGACGTCCGAGAATTCGCGCGCCTGGGCGAGGACGTCCTCGGTGAGGTAGTCGGGCTCGGGCTCGGCGCCCTCGTCACCGCTCAGCAGCATCTCCGCGATCGCGATGAGTCCGTTGCTCGAGCCGGCCGCGGTCTCGGCCCCGGCCTCCTCCATCGCCGCGTACAGCTCGCGGTTGTAGTCGATGCCCTGGGCCTCGAGCGCGTCGTAGAGCGTCACGGCGCTCGACTGGTTCGCTCCTCCCGATCCGGCGCCGCCGTAGTGGAGGTTGAACGAGGCGAAGCTGAAGACGTTCACGGTGCCGTCGGTCAGCGGCAGGACGTCCCCGGTGTTCTCGAGCAGCACGATGCCCTCGTCCGAGATCGCCTCGGTGACCTCGGCGCCCGTCTCACGTGCGGCGGCGCCGGCGGCCGTCGCGCTGTCGACGTCGATCGAGAACAGTCGCCCGATGTCGCGCACGACCGGGGTGATCAGCACGGCGATCACGGTGACGATCGCGACGGCCACACCCCACCCGGCGATGCGGCGCGGGCGGGCCTTGAGCCGGCAGTAGGCGCGCTCGCGCCGCTTCGCCTCGCGGCGCTCGGCGCGGCTCATCGACGCGCGCGCGGCCTTGCGCTCCTGCTTCGCGGCCTTCTTGGCGGCGCGCGCCTCGGCGCGGTCGGCGGCCCTGGCCGCCGTGCGCTCGGCGGGCGGCATCGCCTTCAGCTCGGCGCGACGCTGCTTCACGGCCGCCTTCTCCTCGGCGAGGCGTGCGCGGGCGTCGGTCTTGATCTCTTTCCGTGTTGCCATTTCTCTCTCAGTTCTCACCGGCGACGCGCGCCTCGGTGCGGCGCGTGCGCCAGGCCGACCATGCGTGGCGGACGCCGCGCAGGAATCGGCCGTTGACCATCAGCAGGAGGCCGTCGAGCATGCCGGCGTCGACGCGGCCTCCTGACATGCGCTCGACCGACCGGAAGGGCAGGTCGAGCACGAAGAGCACGTTGTTCGCCGCGTGGGGGCGCCCCACCAGCAGCAGCATGCGGCTCGTCGTGACGATGAGCGTGTGCAGCACGCTCGCGAAGCCGCCGCGCCCCTTCGTCTGCGCGATGATGTCATCGCGCGTCAGGGGTCGATCGGTCGGCCAGGTGGATGCCGGGACCGGGCGTCCCAGCAGGGCTTCGTACTCGCTCTGACCGACCTGCTCGACGTGCCCGCTCGCGTAGTGCGGGAGGGCGTCGGCGGCATCGGACTCGACGGCTTCGCCCTCGACGTCGATGCGTGAGCTCACGCGGATGTCGCGCGACGAGGCACCCGCCATGACGGTGTACGCGCCGGGCTCGACGCGCCAGTCGTGGATGCGGGTGTCGAAGATGTGGAAGGCGTGCTCGGCGATCGCGATCTCGACGGTCGCGCTCTCGCCCGGAAGCAGTCGCACCTTCGCGAAGCCGGCCAGCTCGCGCGGCGCGCGGAAGCGGCCGCGCGCGGCGTCCGGCGCCTCGACGTAGAGCTGGACGACCTCGTCGCCCTCGCGCTCGCCGGTGTTCGCGACCGTCACGCGCGCGGAGGTCCGGGTCGCCGTCAGGTCCGAGTACGCGAAGGTCGTGTAGCCGAGCCCGTGGCCGAACGGATAGCGGACCGCCGCGCCGACCTTGTCGTAGTAGCGGTAGCCGAGATAAATGCTCTCGCGGTGCTCGCTCGTCGCCTCGGTGCGCCCGAAGGATGCCGAACTCGGCACGTCCGCGTAGCGCAGCGGATACGTCTCGGCCAGTCGGCCGCTCGGATCGACCCGCCCCGTGAGCACGTCGGCGAGTGCGGGGCCGAGGCCCTGTCCGCCGAGGTAGCCGAGCACGACGGCGTCGACGTCGTCGGCGAACGGCAGCTCGACCGGCGCGCCACCGGCGAGCACCGCGACGACGCGGACGCCGAGGGCGACCAGTTCGCGCGTGAGCGTGAGCTGGTTCTGCGCGAGGCGCATGTGCGCGCGGTCGACGCCCTCGGCCTCGGCGGACTCGTCGAGGCCCAGGAACAGCAGCACGACGTCGGCGCGGGCCGCGAGGCGCAGCGCGCGGTCGCGCAGGCGCCGCGAGGCGACGTCGCGCCGGCGGAAGCCCGGCTCGTAGCCGACGATGTCGAGGTCGGTGCGTCGCAGGGCGTCGAGCGGCGAGTCGACGCGCGTGGGGTTGACCAGCGAGCTGCCGGCGCCCTGATAGCGCGGCCGGGCCGCGAACTCGCCGACGACGGCGATGCGCCCCGATCGGGGGCCGAGCGGGAGGGTGCCGCGGTCATTGGCGGCGAGCACGATGGAGCGGCGGGCGGCGTCGATCGCGAGCTCGTGGTGCCGGGCGTGGTCGGCGGGCGGCGCATCCACGACGGCGGTGCGGTCGATGAGCGCGAGCATCTCGCCCACGCGCGCGTCGAGGATCGATTCATCGAGCGCACCGCTCTCGACGGCGCGGACGATCTCGCGGTCGGTGACGCCGTTCGTCGACGGCATCTCGAGCGCGTTGCCCGCGACGATCCCGGCGACGCGGTCGTTGTTCCCGCCCCAGTCGGTGACGATGAGTCCGTCGAAGCCCCAGCGGCGCCGCAGGATGTCGTCGAGCAGGTCGCGGTTCTCGTTCGCGTAGGTGCCGTTGACCTTGTTGTACGAACTCATCACGGTCCAGGCGCCGCCGCGCGTGATGGCGATCCGGAACCCTTCGAGGTACAGCTCGTGCAGCGCCCGCTCGTCGACGATCTCGTCGATCGACATGCGGTGGGTCTCCTGGCTGTTGACCGCGAAGTGCTTGGCGCTGGCGGCGACCCCGCGCGACTGGATGCCGCGGATCATCGACGCCGCCATCGAACCCGACAGCAGCGGGTCCTCCGAGAAGTACTCGAAGCTGCGGCCCGCGAGCGGGTTGCGCTTGATGTTCAGACCAGGGCCGAGCAGGACGCTGACGTTCTCGGCGGCGGCCTCGGCGCCCAGGGCTTCGCCCACACGGACGGCGAGGTCCTCATCCCAGCTGTTGGCCAGGGTGGCCGCGGTCGGGAAGCAGGTCGCGGGCAGGCTCGCGTTCAGGCCGAGGTGGTCGGCGGCGCCGCCCTGCTTGCGCAGTCCGTGCGGGCCGTCGGTGAGCATGATCGAGCGGATGCCGAGACGCTCGATCGCCTTCGTGTTCCAGAAGTTCGCGCCCGACATCAGTGACGCCTTCTCGGCGAGCGTCATCGCCGAAATGCGCGGGTCTGTCACAGCGTCGTCCCGCGTGTCGAGCAGTCGCAGATCAGCATCGGTCATGATGCTCTATCCTAGTCGAACTTCCACCATGTGGTGGAATTCTCCCAGCGTCCCATAAGCTGCCCCAGGATGGAGCCATGACAGACGCTCGCTCGACGACCGCGCACGGAGCGGGCTACGCCACCGGCCGCGCGACGAAGCGCGCCATCGTCGCCCGCGCCGCCGAGGCGTTCGCGCAGCACGGTTTCTACGGCGCCTCCCTGCGCAGCATCGCCCGAGAGGCCGGCATCGATCACTCGACGCTGCTGCACCATTTCGGGAACAAGACCGCGCTGCTCCTCGCCGTCCTCCATTGGCACGACGAGCAGAACGTCCCGCCCGACTCGCCCGATCTGTCGGCTGTCGCGGACGAGCTGACGCCCGAGCAGCTGATCGAGGGCTTCGTCTCGACGGCACGGCGCAACGCAGAGAACCCCGGCCTCGTGCAGCTGCTGTCGATCCTGACCGCCGAGGCGGGGTCGCCCGATCACCCCGCACGGGCGGCGCTGAAGGCCCGGCACGACCAGCTGACGCGCATCATCGGCACGATGATCCGTCGGCAGCGCGACGCCGGCCGAGCTGCGGCGGACGGACTCAGTCCTCAGGAGCGGGCGGCGCTCGTCGTCGCGACGTGGGAGGGGCTTCAGGTGTACGACGCGCTGCATCCCGGCGAGCTGGACGTCCCCGCGCTGGTCGAGCGCGAGTTCCGAGCAGCCCTGGGCCTTCCCCCGGCTCCCCCCGGCGTCAGCGAACCGTGAGCACCACCCGACGGTAGGCCACGAGCGGATGCCGCTCGGCATCGTCCCGCGCCTCGGCGATCACGTGGATCGAATCCCCGGATCGGGCGTCGGCCGGCACGGCGACGGAGGTCTCCGCACCCCGGACCGATGAGAGGGACACATCGCCCTGACACGTGCAGGCCTCGCCGTAGACCCACCACCGGCACACGACGCCATTGCCGTCCGGATCATCCGCGGCCGCCGACAGCCGGACGACCTCGCCGGCCTCGACCGACAGGTCCTCGCCCTGGACGATCTCGAGGGTCGGATGATGGTTCGCGTCGGCGTACGACGGCGTCACCGACCACTCCAGGCGCGCGGCGAAGTCGGCCTGCGCGTCGGCGAACCAGCGCGTGACCGAGGACTCGTCCCCGTCGCCGCCGAATCGGGAGTCGGCGATCGCCCACGTGTCGGGACCGACGTCTGTGCGCGCAGCCCGCCCGCCCCAGCCGCCGAACGCCGGATGCTCGTGGCCGCGGAGGCTCGGCACGATGAGGTTCAGCATGTTGGTGGTGTCGCCCTCCGAGATCCATTCGCCGGCGGGCTGCGGATCCATCCACACCTGATATCCCTGCTCGCGCAGCTCGTCGGCCGTCAGGCCCGACAGGTGGAAGAAGTCGGTGACGTCTCCGGGCACCATCTGCCGCCCGTCACCCCACGTCCGGTACAGCGCACCGAGCGGGCCGACGCTCGTGATGTTGTCGCGCATCCACCCGGCGCTCAGCAGCGGCAGATCCTCGGGGCGGATCGTCTGCCGGATCATGTAGCCCCACGCCATCGTGGCCACCTCGATGACCCGGATGCCGGGCCAGCGCGCAAGGATGTAGTCGTCGTACGTGGCGTCCTGCGACGCGAACTTCGTGATGACCGCCTTCGCGGAGACCTCGGCGCGGATACGCTCCCACTCCGCCGTTCCCGCAAAGCGCTCCTCGATCGACATCAGCGCGCGGGCGACCGTGCTCGGCCCCGCCCACAGCTGGATGAAGACCGGTCCGGGGCGGTCGTCGAGCAGGACGTCCGCGATCAGCCTCGAGCCCGGGGACTCGTGCGACGTGTCACCCTCGAAGTCGACGTTGCCCTCGCGGATGAGCGAGCGCAGTCGCTGCGGCGACGGATAGCGCGGGTCGTGCACGACGAGATGCCCGTGCACCTGCTCGTACGCGTCGACGGCATCGTCGATGAACCGTTCGCCGGGCGCCCAGCGCCATGAGGTCTGGGGTCGGTCGTACTCGCGCTCGGGCAGGAAGAACTCCGTCCCGGCGCCGTCACCGCGCCAGTGGAACCGGCTCGACGCGTACACGAGCCCTTCGACCTCGACCTCGTTGCTGTACAGCAGGAAGCGGATCATCGAGTTGAGGTCGTCGAGCTCGGGGTCGGCGGTGACAATGGTGCGCGGTCGCGGAATGCGCGGCACCGTCCCCCCGGTCACGATGCACCTCCGGCATCCGTCGCGGCCAGCCAGTCTTCGAATTCGGCGAGCTTGAGGAAGAAGTCCTCGAACATCAGGCGCGTGCTCACCCACGTGTACACGCGCATCGGCCTCGCCCCGTCCACGTCCGAGTAGCGTCCGTCGTCGCCGATCGCCGGCGTCGGGCGCTCGATGTGGCGACTCGAGGAGGAGTCCGGCTCGAACACCGATTGGAGCGCCGTCAGCAGCACCAGGGGCGAGTCCCCCATGGCGTAGGTCTCGCCCGCGCCGCCGAGGTGCGTGCCGACGAGCGCGAAGACCTGCGCGACCTCGTCGTACAGGTAGCGCCCGAGCGCCCCGGTCGCCGCGACGCGCAGCCGCAGCTCGGCGTCCGACACCAGGCACTGCCGATAGACGTCACGCGGCACCTGCCACACCGGGATGGTCGAGTCGTTGAAGACCACCTGGGCCGCGATCGGGTCGATCAGCAGGTTGTACTCGATCGGCATGGCGTTCGGCGGCGGCACGGCCAGCCCGTCGTGCTCGGCTCCGCCGATCCAGACGAGGGTGAGGCGCTCGGCGATACGGGGCTCGACGAGATATGCCGAAGCCAGGTCGGTGAGTCCGCCGCCCGCCGCGTAAAACAGGGGCCGAGGGTCCTCGCGCATGGCCTCGTCGATGATCGCCTGGACGGCGGGCGCGGCGCGAGGGGTCGTCCGGTCGGCGAGGCCCTCGCTCGCGCCGGTGCGGATCACCTCGGTCGAGGTCAGCCCCATCCGCGCGAACAGGTCGCGCACGACGAGCGCCGCGTTCTCGGCGCTGCGGCCAGACGAGTCGAAGGGGTCATCGGCGCGCAGATGCGACGCCACGATGAGCGGGATCTCCACGCTCGGCGAGAGCACGTGGTGCACCAGCTGGTACAGGTCGTCGGGGTCGCCCGAGAAGTCGTTGTCGATGATGACCCGAGCCCGTGGAGCGGATGCCGGCGGGATCGCCTGCCAGGGCGCCGTGCCGAGCACCCACGCGACGCGGGCCGGGTGCGCCGCGCGCGAGTCGGGTAAGGGGATGCGGGTCATCGTCGACGTCCTTTCGCCGGTTCGAGAGTAGCGGGCAGGGCGACATATTGGCAAACCGGTTGACCAATATGTCGAGGCAGATCTGCCCCGCCCCGCCGTGTCATGCGGGCCGGCTCGACGACCCGATCCGCTCGCGCAGCGCTTCGACGACCAGCGCGTGGTCCTCCTCGGATGAGAGGCCCGACACCGTGACCGCGGCCACGACGCCGGCACCGCGGACCCTCACGGGGACCGACCCGCCCGCCAGTGCGTACTCACGCGGGTCGAACCACCCCGCCGCGGCGACATCCACGCCCTCGAGCCGCGCGACGACGCCCGCCGAGCTGCGCTCGAACCGGAAGACGACGGCAGCCTTGCGCCGGATCCAGTGCTCCTGATCCGCCGTGGCCCCGGGCAGGGCGGCGCGGAACAGGATCAGCCCCGAGGGCCGCCGCACGTCGATCGCGACGCCATGGCCGCGCTCCACCGCCCAGCGCCGCAGCAGGCTCCCCAGCTGCCACGCCTCCTCCTCATCGAAGGCGGCGTACGCCAGGTGCTCCTCATCCACATCCTGCGGGGTCGTGCTCTCGGTCTCGTCGGCCATCATTCACTCCTCTCGTCGGTGAGCAGTTCCGGGGAACCACGATCGTGCTGAAGGAATCGGCGGGGAGATCGACGGAGACCACCCGCTCGCCGACGAGGAGGGACACCGGCATGTCCTCGCTGACGCAAGCGCCGAACCCCTCCATCCGCTGCGCCGGCCTATCCAGCTGCACGAGGACATCGGGCACCCTCGTCGGCTCGGCGACGGTCACGCCGTCCTGTCGACGCCACGGCACGCTCCGCGTCGTCACCATCCAGCGGATGTCCGCGCTCATTGCTGCCCCTCCATCGGGTAGTCCACGAACGCGAAGAACGCGCCGTCGGGCGACCAGCTGTTGACGTTGATCGTGCCCTGTCCTCCGAAGACGTCGAGCACGACGGCCGGCTCACTCCAGCGACCCTCGGCGATCACCTTCAACTGCACCGGAAGGTCGGCCGGGTGCCCCTCGGTGCCGGGCGGGAAGCTGAGGTGCACGGCGCGCGTGCCGTCGGGCGAGACGTGCGGGAACCAGTTCACACGCTCGTCGAAGGTCAGCTGCTCGATGCCCGTCCCGTCCGGACGGACGCGCGCGATCTGCGCGTGACCCGGCACCGTCGAGAATCGCTCGGTGTTGAAGTAGATCCAGGCGCCATCGGGCGAGTACTCCGGTCCGTCGTCGGGCCCGGGCGGCACGGTGACCGGCGCATCCTCCTCGCCGTCGACGCCGACCGTGCGGACGACGGCGCTCTGCCATCCGGCGTCCAGGTGCAGCGAGACGTATGCCAGCCGCTCGCCGTCCGGGCGGACCCCGTGGAGGAAGTGGTAGCGGTCGTCGGGAGCGCGTGTGATGCGCGCGGCCGTGCCGCCGGCGATCGGCGCGGCGTAGATGTTCCCATCGTTCGCCGACAGGTAGACCGTCTCGCCGTCCGGGGCGAGCACATGGTCGTTGTTGAGCTCGGGGAGCTGCTCGATGGCGATCTGCTCGAGCCCCCCGGACGCGTCGGCGGCGAGCCGCCACAGCACTCCGTCGCCGTTGAGCACGAGGTCGCCCGCTCGCGACCAGTTCGGAGCCTCGAGGAGCACGCTCCGATCGATGTGGACCGTGCGCACCTCGCCCGTCGCCGCATCCGCGACGCGTACGCGGCAGCTCTGTCCCGGCGCCAGCCGCCGCGCCCAGCCCATCAGCGGGCTCCGAGGCGGCGACGCGCGGTGTCGATCGTCTCGAGGATCGACACCGTCTCGGCGTGGGTGTGCAGCGGAGACTCGGCCCGGCCCTCCCCGACGTAGGTCGCGAACGCCGTCGCCTCCCACGCCAGTCCGTCCATGAGCGCCACCCCGGTGGCATCCGCCCACTCCTGCGGAGGCTCGAACAGATCGTTGCTGCGCACCGTGATCGCGGTCGGCACATGGAAGGGCCCTGCGATCTCGATGCGCGCCTCGGCGCCGCAGATCGCGGCGACGGTCGGCGTGCGCGTGAGGATCGAGGTCATGAGCGTCGACTGCTCCGCCCCGTGGCCGAGGACGAGCGTCGACGTCGCGTCCACGCCGGAATCGGTCAGTGAACCGGTCACCTCGATGCGGTCGGGCGCGCCCAGCACCATCGAGTCCAGCTGCACCGGGTAGATCCCGAGGTCCAGGAGCGCGCCGCCGCCGGTCCCCGGCGCGAGCAGCCGGTGATGCGGGTCCTTGGCGAGCGGCTGGCCGTGATCGGCGATGACGGACATCGGGTCGCCGATCACGCCCTCCTCGATCAGCCGCCGGATCAGCAGCGACTGCGGCTGGTAGCGGCTCCACATCGCCTCCATGAGGAAGACGCCCGCGCGAGTCGCGGCCTCGATCAGAGTTCGCGCGTCGGCCGGTGTGATCGCCAGCGGCTTCTCGACGAGCACGTCCTTGCCGGCCGCGATGGCCCGCAGCCCGAGGTCGAGGTGCTCGCTCTGGGGCGCCGCGATGTACACGACGTCGACGTGCGGATCGGCCAGCAGCGCGTCGACGTCCGTGTGGGACCGCTCGATGCCGTGGCGGACGGCGAAGTCGGCCGCGCGCTCCGGCGAGCGCGCCGCGACCGCCGTAATCCGCTGCGCGGTGTGGGCTGAGACGGCATCGACGAAGAACCCGGCGATCCAGCCGGCGCCGATCACGCCCCAGCGCAGCGCCGGCTCGCCGCGGGCGGGGAGGAAGGTGTCGAACTCGGGAAGGGATGACGGCAGCATGCGGAGCTCCTGGTGCGGGGTCAGCGCGGCTCTCGCACGCCGACGCGCACGAGGTGGTCGTTCACGAAGCGGCCGTCGGGGTCGAGCCGCTCGAACACGGCGCGGGCGTCCGCCAGCCGTGGCACGACGCGCTCGATCGCGGCGCGGTCGAACCGGTGGACCTTGCCCCAGTGCGGGCGGGCCGAGAACGGCGCGAGGGCGTCTTCGATGGCCGGGAGCAGACCCCATACGGCATCCGGGTGGTCGTACCAGGTGAAGTGGATGATGACGCTGTCGCGCTCGTACGCCGGGCTCAGCCACAGGTCGTCGGCGGAGGCGGTGCGCACCTCGGTCCAGATGAGGTGCGGGCGGATGGCATCGGCCAGCGCGTGCACCGCACGAAGGGCGCCCACCGCGTCGGCGCGCGAGACGAAGTACTCGGTCTGGATCTCCTCGCCGAAGGACGGCTGGGCGTCGAGGCGGAAGTGCGGCAGGCGCAGCATCCACGGGCCCGGGACGCCGTCGAGCTCGGTGACGTTGTCGTCGCCGCTGAGCGGCGACTCGTCGCCGGTCGCGCGCACGCCGTCGAGGATCGTCTCGGGCACGGAGTCGTCGTCGGATTCCAGCCGGGTCTTCACCCAGACGTGCGCGATGGTGTCCGGCTCCCAGCGCGAGAACAGCGACACGCTGTACCCGGCACCGGTGACGGCCCCGAGATCCGCGAGCGCGGCGTCCCATGTCACGCCCGTGTAGAGGTCCTGGCGCACACGGAAGGCGGGCACGATGTCGAGGGTCACCGCCACGACGATGCCGAAGGCGCCGAGGCCCACCACGAGGGCGGCGAAGTCGGTGTCCCCGCGCCGCACCTCGTGCAGCTCGCCGTCGGCGCCGACGTAGGTCAGTGCGCGCACGGATGCCGACAGCACCGGATTGGCGTCCCCCGAGCCGTGCGTGCCGGTCGCCGTCGCGCCGGCGACGTTGATGTGCGGCAGGGAGCCCATGTTGCGCAGCGCCCACCCCCGCTCGTCGAGCCACACCGCCAGCACCCCGTACCGGGTGCCGGCCGCGACCGTGACGGTCGCCGCATCCTCGTCGAGCGCGAACACCGGCGGGAGCCCGGTGACGTCGATCAGCGTGCCGGTCGTGTCGGGCAGATCGGTGAACGAATGACGCGTGCCGAGCGCGTGGACGCGCCCGGTCCCGGCGACCGCCGCCCGCACGTCGGCGACGGACGTCGCCTCGACGATGCGGGGCGCGGTGTATTCGTAGGTCCCGGCCCAGTTCCTCGCCATGGGACTCCTCTCGCCCGCGGCGGGCCGCGGTGTCAGGGGGTGGCTTCGGCGGCGAGCCGCGCCGAAGCGGTGGTCATGTGCTCCGCCATCGCAGCGGCCGCCTCGTTCTCGTCGTGGGCGGACACGGCGGCGAAGACCGCCTGATGCTCGGCGATGGCGGCCCTCGCGGATGCCTCGTCCTGCACGGCACGGTCGGCGTACACCTGCAGCAGCGAACGGACGACCGCGAGCAGATCCACCAGGGTGTCGTTGCCGGCGGCGGCGGACAGCGCGGTGTGGAAGTCCAGGTCGGCGCGCGCCAGAGCCTTGAGATTGTCGGTTCCGGCCCGCATGCGATCCAGCGTCGACGACAGCGCGTCGAGGTCGGCGGCGGTCGCGCGGGACGCCGCGAGGCGCGCCACGTAGATCTCCAGCCCCGACCGCAGCTCGAGCAGCTCGACCGTGCTCTTGCGCCCGATCAGCAGCCCCCAGCGGAGAGTCTGCGGCAGCAGGTCGCTCGCCGTGCCGCGCAGGTACGTGCCCGAGCCGGGGCGCACATCGACGATGCCCAGGATCTCGAGGGCGGCGAGCGCCTCGCGCACGGCCGACCGTCCGACTTCGAGGGTGAGCGCGAGCTGGCGCTCGGGGGGCAGGCGCGTGCCGGGCTCGATGGATCCGCTCGTGAAGAGGTCCATGAGGCGACGCGCGACCTCGGACACCGGGGTCCCCGCCGGCAGTGCGCCGAGCGATGCCGTGATCTCGGCCGAGCGGTCGTCGCGATAGGCGGGCATGCGAACAAGATACCCCGCGAGTGCCGTCCATGTCTTGCAATTGGTCAACCGGTTTGTCACACTGGTGTCCATTCACCCGTCCCCCGCGCCCGGTGGGACCCCGATGCGAACGAACCGAGGAGCCGCGATGACGCGACTGTGGAACGAGCCCGCCGACTTCGCGGACGAGATGATCGAGGGCTTCGTGGCTGCGAACAGCCGGTATGTGCGTCGCGTGACCGGCGGTGTGGTGCGGTCGACGGTCGTGCCCGCGGGCCAGGTCGCGGTGGTCGTGGGCGGTGGATCGGGCCACTACCCGGCGTTCGCGGGCTTGGTGGGTCCGGGGTTCGCGCATGGCGCGGCGATGGGGAATCTGTTCGCGTCGCCGTCGACGCAGCAGGTGCACGCGGTCGCGAAGGCAGCAGATGCCGGCGGCGGCGTGTTCTTCTCGTACGGCAACTACGCCGGCGACGTGCTGAACTTCGACGCGGCCCAGGAGCGGCTCCGCGCCGAAGGCATCCCGTGCGAGACGGTCACAGTGACCGACGACATCTTCTCCGCACGCGTGGCCGAGAAGCACAAGCGTCGCGGCATCGCCGGGGACCTGACGGTGTTCCGCATCGCGGCCGCTGCGGCGGAGTCCGGTGCGGACCTCGCGGAAGTGACCCGCCTGGCACGGCTGGCGAACGAGCGGACCCGGTCGTTCGGGGTCGCGTTCACCGGCTGCACCCTCCCCGGCGCTGAGCAGCCGCTGTTCTCCGTCCCGGAGGGACGCATGGCCGTGGGGCTCGGGATCCACGGCGAGCCCGGCATCGACGAAACCGACATCCCCACCGCCGACGGCCTGGCCGAGATGCTGGTTTCCCGCCTTCTCGAGGAGCTGCCCGAGGGGGTCGAAGACGCCGCCGGCGCGCGGGTGATCCCGGTGCTGAACGGACTGGGGTCGCTGAAGTACGAGGAGATGTTCGTCGTTTACCGGCGCATCGCGCAGCTGCTCGAGAACGCCGGGCTCGAGATCGTCGACCCGCACGTGGGCGAGTACTGCACGAGCTTCGACATGGCCGGCACCTCGCTCACCCTCTTCTGGCTCACCGACGAGCTCGAGCAGCTGTGGGAGACCCCCGTCGACACCCCCGCCTACCGGCGCGGCGCGGTCGCCGCCGCCGCGCGCGCCGATGTCACGACGGATGCCGCGGCCGCCGCATCCGAGATCCCGCCCACCGATGCCGAGTCGCGTGCGCTCGCGGCGACGGTGCAGCATGCCCTGAAGACGATCGCGGACACCGTCGATGCGCACGTCGACGAGCTCGGCCGCATCGACGCGATCGCCGGCGACGGCGACCACGGCATCGGCATGCAGCGCGGCTCGCACGCGGCCGTCACCGGCGGCACGGCCGCCTTCGAGGCCGGCGCGGGCGCCCGCACGACCCTCGAACGGGCGGCGGATGCCTGGTCCGACCGCGCCGGCGGCACCTCGGGCGCCCTGTGGGGTGTCATCCTCACCCGCCTCGCCGCCGCGCTCGGCGACACCGCCCGGCCCGGTGCCGCCGAGGTCGCCGCGGGCGTCGCCGACGCCGTCGCCGCGGTGATGTCGTACGGCAAGGCCGAGGTGGGCGACAAGACGATGGTCGACGCCCTCGTCCCCTTCTCGCAGGCGCTCACCGACGCCGTCGAGCAGGGCGCACCGTTCACCGAAGCGTGGTCGGTCGCCGCCGCTGCCGCCACCAGCGCCGCCACCGCGACCGCCGACCTTCTCCCCCGCATGGGCCGTGCACGCTCGCACGGCGAGCACAGCGTGGGCACTCCTGACCCGGGGGCGATCTCGTTCGCCCTCATCGTGACCGCCGTGGGCGATGTGCTCGCGGCCGACCTCGTCCCGGAGGACCGAGCATGACCGACATCACTCCCGCTCCGCTTCGCATCGTCATCGGCTGCGACGACGCCGGCTACGACTACAAGGAGATCCTCAAGAAGGACCTCGAGAACAGCGCCGGCGTCGCGTCGGTGGTCGACGTGGGCGTCGACGCCGACGGGCACACCCCGTACCCGAAGGTCGCGATCGAGGCCGCCCAGCAGGTCGCCGCGGGCGACGCCGACCGGGCGCTGCTGATCTGCGGCACGGGCCTGGGGGTCGCGATCGCGGCGAACAAGGTGCCCGGCATCCGCGCCGTCACCGCGCACGACTCGTTCTCGGTCGAGCGGGGCGTGCTGTCCAACAACGCCCAGGTCCTCACCATGGGCCAGCGCGTCGTCGGCATCGAACTCGCCCGCCGCCTCGTCCGCGAGTGGCTCACCTACCGCTTCGACGAGACCAGCGCATCGGCGGCGAAGGTCGCCGTGATCGGCGAGTACGAGACCACCGGCTCCTGCTGATGCCCGGACCCGTCACCGTCGGGGTGAGCCTGAAGACCTACTTCGGCCACCAGCAGGCCCGCGACTGGTTCGACCTCGTCGCCGGCCGCGTCGCCGCGCACCCCGCGGTCACGGCCGGGGCGGTCAGCTTCTTCGTCATCCCGACCTACCTGCAGATCCCCGCCGCCCTCGACGCGTTCGCCGGGACGCCGGTGCTGATCGGCGCGCAGGACGTCTCGGAGTACGAGCCGGGGGCGTACACCGGCGAGGTCTCCGCCGCCGAACTCGCCGAGGCGGGCGTCCGCGTCGCCGAGATCGGTCACGCCGAGCGCCGCCGCCTGTTCGGCGAGACCGACGAGGTCACCGCCGCGAAGGCCGCGGCATCCCTCCGCCACGGGCTGACGCCGGTGCTGTGCCTCGGCGAGAGCGAGCGGATGCCGGTCGCCAACGCCGCGGCAGCAACGGTCGCGCAGCTGCACGCCGACCTCGTCGGCGCCCCGGCCGGACCGGTCACCGTCGCCTACGAGCCCGTGTGGGCGATCGGAGCCGCCGAGCCCGCGCCCATCGACCACATCGCCGGCGTCGCCCTCGCCCTCCGGGAGGCCCTCGACGCGCAGCCGGGACGGGAAGGGTCTGCGGTGATCTACGGCGGATCGGCCGGCCCCGGCCTGCTCACGCGTCTCGACGACTCCGTCGACGGGCTCTTCCTCGGCCGCTTCGCCCACGACTCCGGCAATCTCCTCGCGGTCCTCGACGAGGCGGCGGCCCTCGCGGAGGCCCGCGCATGATCGGCCTGGGAACTTACGCCTACTTCTGGCAGCACTCCGACCGCGTTCCCGCGCCGTTGTCGCTCATCGGCGCCTTCGAGGACACGAAGGCGCAGGGCGTCGACCTGTTCCAGATCTGCGACTACGCGCCGCTCGAGTCGATGACGGATGCCGAGCTGCGCGATGCCGCCGCCGCCGCTCGCGACCTCGGCCTCACGATCGAGCTCGGCACGAAGGGCATCGAGCCCGAGCGGCTGGCGCGCTTCCTCGAGATCGCCGGCGTCTTCGATGCCCGCCTCGTGCGGAGCATGCTCTACAGCCCCGACACCCGGCCCACGCTCGCCGAGGGCGAGGCGTGGCTGCGGCAGGCGCTGCCCGCGTACGAAGCGGCCGGGGTGACCCTCGCCCTGGAGACGTACGAGCAGCTGGCGACCGCCGACCTGGTCGGGCTCGTCGAGCGCGTCGGCAGCGAGCAGCTCGGGATCTGCCTGGACCCCGGCAACGTCGTGGCGCGGCTCGAGCGCCCCCGCGACTGCGTCGAGGCCACGGCATCCCTCGTGAAGAACGTCCACGTCAAGGACTTCGCCTTCGCGCGCCAGCCCGGGTGGGTGGGCTTCACCTACAGCGGCGCCCGCATGGGCGAGGGCCTGCACGACTACCTGCACCTGCTCGAGACCGTCCGCCCGCGCGAGCGCGGCGTCAACGAGATCGTCGAGCACTGGCTGCCCTGGCAGGGCGATGCCGAGACCACCATCCGAACCGAGCGGGACTGGACCCGCGCCACGATCGATTACCTGAGGAGCACACGATGAGCACCACCACCGACACCTACAAGATCGCCGTCATCGGCGCCGGCGGCAAGATGGGCATGCGCGTGTCCAACAATCTCGTCAAGACCGGCCACACCGTCTGGTACGTCGAGAACTCCCCCGCCGGCCAGGAGCGCACCGTCGCCGCCGGTCGCGAGTTGAGCGACGCGCCCACCGCCGTCGCCGACGCCGACATCGTCGTGCTGGCCGTCCCCGATCTGGCGCTCGGCCCGGTCACCGCCGACCTCGTGCCGCAGATGAAGCCCGGCGCCATCGTGCTGACGCTCGACCCGGCCGCCGCCTACGCCGGGCTCCTCACCACGCGCGACGACGTCATCCAGGCCGTCGCCCACCCGTGCCACCCGTCGGTGTTCCTCGAGCGGACCACCAAGGAGGAGTGGGCCGACACGTTCGGCGGCATCGCCGCCCCGCAGGACGCCATCGCCGCCGTCGAGAGCGACGACCCCGCGCACAAGGCGATCGTCGAGGCCACCGTCCGCGCGATCTACGCGCCCGTCATCGACGTGCACTTCGTGACCGTCAAGCAGCTCGCCCAGCTCGAGCCGACACTCGTCGAGACCGTCGCCTGCATGATCGGCGCGCTCCTGAACGAGGCCCTCGACGAGGCGATCAACACCATGGGCGTCCCCGAGGCCGCAGCCCGCAGCATCCTGTACGGCCACACGCAGGTGGCGCTCGCCAACGGCCTGCGCGGAGACAACCCCTTCAGCGACGCGTGCCTGATCGCCATGGACTATGGCCGCGAGAGCATCGTCAAGGAAGACTGGAAGAAGATCTTCCGCGACGACGAGCTCGACAAGAACCTCGCGCGGATGCTGCACCTCGACCACATCGAGCGCTGAGGTCATCGGAGACACGGACTCATGGGACAGCTTGAAGGCAAGACCGCGCTGATCACGGGCGGGGCACTGGGGATCGGCCTCGCCGTCGCCCAGCGCTTCGCCCGCGAGGGGGCGCGCGTCATCCTCGCCGACCGGAACGGCGAGGGCGCCGCCGCCGCGGCCGCCGAGATCGGCGCGCAGGCGCGCGCCGTCACGATGGACATCTCGGACGAGGACGCGGTTGCCCGCGCCTTCGCCGAGGTCGAGGAAGCGGGCTGGGCGCCCGACGTCGTGGTCGCGAACGCCGGGGTCCAGCTGTTCGGGCAGGACGCGCAGATCGCCGACCTCGACCTCGACGTCTGGAAGCGCACGATCGACATCAACCTGACCGGCGCGTTCCTGACGATCAAGTACGCCGTTCGCACGATGCTGAAGCTCGGCGGCGGGTCGATCATCCTCACCGGCAGCCCCACCGCCGTCAACGGCGAAGGCAAGGATTTCACGGCCTACAGCGCATCGAAGGCCGGCATGCACGGCCTCGGCCGCACCGTCGCCGCCGCATATGCCGACCGCGGCATCCGGGTCAACACCGTGCAGCCCGCGTACACCGAGACGCCGCTGGTGGCCGCCATCAGCGAGGACCCCGCGTCGCGTGCGGCGATCATCAGTCGCATCCCGATCGGCCGCGCCGGCACGCCCGACGACGTCGCCGGGATCATGGTCTACCTCGCGAGCGACGACGGCGCGTTCGCGACGGGAGCGACCTTCCAGGTCGACGGCGGGATGACCTCGCTCTGATGACCTGGCTCTCCCCCGGCCGACGGTGGCGCAGCGGCCCGTGGTCGCTCGAACTTCGCGATGACGAGCTCGCCGACGTGGCGTTCGACGGCGGCACGGTGCTGCGCAGCATTCGTGCCGTCGTCCGCGACCGCAATTGGGACACCGCGCCCCTCGTCGTCGACGACATCCGCGAGACCGACACGACGCTCACGCTGCACGTGCACTCCGAAGCGCTCGGGTCGAGCTTCGCGGGGGTCGTGCGGGTCGAGGCGCGCGCCGACACCCTCGTCGTCGTCGCCGATCTGGAGTCGGCCGGGGACTTCCAGACCAACCGCACGGGGCTCGTGGTGCTGCACCCGCCCCAGCTGGCGGGGGTCGCGCTCGACGTGACGCATTCCGACGACACGACCGAGCACACCGCCTTCCCGGTGGCGATCAGCCCCCATCAGCCGGTGCTCGACATCGCCGGGCTCGTGTGGCACGACGGACGAGCCGTCTCGGTCGGCTTCGAGGGCGACGTGTTCGAGATGGAGGACCAGCGCAACTGGACCGATGCGTCGTACAAGACCTACAGCAGGCCCCTGGCGCTGCCGTTCCCCTACCCGATCGCGGCGGGCGAGCGCGTGCGGCAGTCGATCACGGTGCGCGTCGCCGGGGCGGTCGAGGGTGCGCCCACGGATGCCGGTGCCACGCGGATCACCCTGGCACCCGCCGGCGCGGTGCCAGCGTTGGGGCTCGGCGCGTCGACCGCGCCCGATCCTGCTCCGGTCGGTCTTCCTCGCATCGGCGAGACGCTCCTGGTCGAGCTCGATCTGGGCACGCGCAACTGGCGCGCAGCCCTCGGGCGCGCGGCTTCGCGCGGCCTCCCGCTCGATGTACGGTTCGTGCTCGACCACAACACGTCGCGCGAGCTCGATGCACAGCTGGCCGACGGCGTCGCCGCCCTCGCGGATGCCGACGTGAGAAGGGTCGCGGTGTTCCAGATCGTCGGTCCGGCGCGGCATGTCTCGGACGAACCGGCTGTCGAGGCGCTGCGCACCGCGCTCGCGGACGCGGGCCTGGATGTCCCGGTCATCGGCGGCGCCCGGTCGCACTTCACCGAGCTCAACCGCGAGCGGCAGCGCCTTCCTGCCGACCTCGATGGTCTCGCCGTCACCACGACACCCCTCTTCCACGCCCTCGGCACCGAGCAGCTGATCGAGTCGGTCGCGATGCAGCGCCTCGTCGCACAGCAGTCGTTCATGTATGCCGACGGCCTGCCGGTGCACATCGGCCCGGTGTGCCTGCGGCCGCGCTTCAACGACGTCGCGACGACGCCCCAGCCGGGTCCCGCGCGCGACGACCTCGCAGGCGGCTACGGCGCCGAGGTCATGGGCGCGAACGATGAGCGCCAGTCCGCCCGCGAGCTCGCCGCGTGGCTGATCGCCAGTGCGGCGGCGCTCGCAGTGCCCGGAGTGGCTTCGCTGACCTACTTCGAGGAGTGGGGGCCGCGCGGCATCCGCTCCTCGACGGGCGAGCCGTACCCGGTCGCCGCCGCCGTGGAGGCTCTTGCCGCGTTGGCGGGCGGGGAGCTGCTCAGCGGCGACAGCCCCGACGGGCTCGTGTGGGCGATCGGAGCGGTGGGTCCTGATGGCACGACCACCGTCCTCGCGGCCAATCTCGACTCCGTCGCTCGGGACGTGCACATCGCGACGCCGGCGGGCCAGATCGACGTCCACCTCGCCCCGTTCGGACACGCCGTCGCGCACGCGGCTGACTGACCCGCGCACCCTCTACCGCCGTGCGAAGGATCGACGGTGACACTGCGTTCGTATGGCAACCCGCCTGCGTGCATGGGCCCGGGCGGGTCGTGCGGAACAGACCGCGATTCCGCGGCCACCGGTTCGCATGGGGACTTACATCGCCAGATGAACCGCCCGATCAGGGCCCGGGCTGCGGACACGTCAGCTGCGGGTCCCTCCTTCGGCTCCCGGCCGGCGCTTGCCCCCGCCGTTGCCTCATCCCTGACCTCAGGTTCCGTCCGCGCCACCCGCTACGCCCGCCCATGCGGGTGACCTCGGCTTCGTCGGGAACGGGAGACGTATGCCGGTCGACCGACGTGACGGCGGGGCGGTTCAGCCTCGATCACTCGAGCGAGCGGAGCCGGTCAGCTCGTACGCTCGCTTGGTCAAAGCTCGCGCCGCATCACCCAGCGCTCGGCGCCGCCCGAGTGGGCGTCCGTTGCCTGCACCCGGACGAACCCGTGGGCCTCGAACAGGTGGACCGTTCCCACATAGCCGGAGATCTGATCGACCCGTCCGCCGGTATCGACCGGATACCCCTCGACAATCGTCGCGCCGCCGGAGCGCGCATGGTGGACCGCCCCTTCCAGCAGGTCGTGCATCAGCCCGCGCTTGCGGAACCCGGCCCGGACGACGAAACAGACGATCGACCACGGGTCGCGCTCCTCATCCAGATGCGGGATCGTGCGGGACTTCATGAGCCGCCGGTAAGTGGATTTCGGAGCCACCGAGCACCAGCCCGCGACCTGGCCGTCGACATACACGAGTACTCCCGGGCCCGGATTCGTCGAGCACTCGGCGCGCATGTACTCGATGCGCTCCGGCATCCCCAGCCGCGAGTCCCGGTACGACATGCATACGCACCCACCGGCGCCCGGTCGGCGCGGCACCATAAAGGTCGCGAAGTCGTCCCAGCGACCCGTGGCGGGCAGCACCTGAACGGACATGCACAAACGCTAACGGACTGGAGACGCGCGATGGCCAACCGGCAGACCTCTGCTTCCTGCCGGGCGTCGCCCCCTATCCCCCGGCATACTCTGGGTATGACTACGACCATCAAGGTCAGCAACGAACTCCGCGACCGGCTCAAGGCGCAAGCCGCACGTGAGGGGCTCACGCTCGGCGCACACCTTGCGCACCTCGCGGACGCCGAGGACCGGCGCTGGCGCCAACGCCTGCTGAAGACCGCGATCAGCGCTTCAACCAGTTCGGATGCCGATTCGTACGCAGAGGAGACCGCCGAATGGGAGCGCACCGAACTGACTGACGTGTCGTGACCGCACTGGACCTTGGCGGGCCGAACGACGTCCGGGTGGATGGCATCGCCAGCCTCGATCGACCGTCGTGGATCCTGACCGAACAGCCCCGCACGCTCTCACAGGACACGCTCACCGAGATCGCGGGCGAGGTGTCGTTTGAGTGCCTCACTGCGGTCCGTACCAGGCTCGGCGACTGCCTCGATCTCTGAGCCCAGCGTTGCCCGGTAGCGGCCCGGTTTGCCCGCGCGACGCACGCCACCGAGCGGAGCGAGTCAACGACGTCCGATGCCCGCCTTCCACGGCTACGCCCTGCGCGGTGTGGGCTGATTGACCAGGATGCGTGGGCTCCAGGACGCGCTACCGCGCGGGTCACGCCGTTGGCGGACGACCTGGGAATCCGGGCCTGCGTAACCAGTGGCCGACAGACGCGGGTAGCACTACGTGGGCCTCTACGCCGACTCGATCGCGTCGCGGTAGGCCTCAACCATTGCCTCGAGTTGAGGCTCCTCGCTCGTGGCGGTGCGGTCGAGAATCGCGTTGATGACCCCTGACCTCGTTTCAGGGGCGAAGCTCACCGTGAGTCGCGTAGCGGGTCCTTCCGCTGCGGTCTCGAAGGTCCACGACATGCCCGTCGATGCATGATCGACGATTCGGTTGTTCCGCTGGAACTCCCGACGCGTCCATCGGGCGTGCACAGGCATGCCCGCAACCCGGAAGGACGTCTCCCAGGTTGAGCCGCTGCCTTCGGCCTTCATCTCGACATTCGTCAGCTCAACGTTCGCCGGATCGGCGGCGACGAAGTTGCGAGGTTCAGAAATGTGATCAAACACCTCTGCCACAGGTGCGCTGACCAGGATGCTCCGTACATGTCGGTGCTCTGAAGCGCGCCCTGCTCCCATGTCCCCACTCTCGCACGCGGGCAATGTCGAGACCAGCACCGGGGTCGGCGGCTGGCACCGAATGCCCGAACACGCCCGCTTTGCGCGCGGCCGCTCCAGCGTCAGCGCCGCCTCCCTTCCTGCGTCAGCGGGCGAAACCGTGCGACCGGATTGGCGAGGAGTCTCGGCGGTGTGCGCTTGACCACCGACTATTGCAGCTGCGCCGCGAGGGAGCCGAAGTCTCGTTCGACGAGATACTTCCGGAGATACTGCTTGTGCCCGGCGTGGTCTCCGATGCTCACAGCCTCCACGTATGAGGCGAGAAGCGCTCGCGCGTCCTCGCGCCGGTTACGAGAGATGAGCAGATCAGCAACGTCAAGAGCCGCCGCTTTTGGGGTGATGGGGCCAAACGCGGGCGGGCCCTCCGCTTCCCAAGCTTCAAGAACGCGATCTGCGTTGTCGAAGTAGTCGAGGCGAGGGAGTGCCTCGTCGGTGAGCACCCGAGACACCTCCTCGACCGAGAGCCGGTCTCGGAGGTCCCACCACCGATCGAAGCCGCCGGGCAAGAAGTTGCCCAGCCCCCATCGCAGTTGGCAGTTGTAGTCGTTGGTCCACGAGCTCCT
The DNA here is from genome assembly GCA_029319145.1 of Microbacter sp. GSS18. Classification (NCBI taxonomy): domain Bacteria; kingdom Pseudomonadati; phylum Bacteroidota; class Bacteroidia; order Bacteroidales; family Porphyromonadaceae; genus Microbacter; species Microbacter sp. GSS18. The sequence continues at coordinate 2,530,071 of CP119753.1, forward strand.
CGGAGAACCCATCCGGTTCATCTCTGGAACGTACACGCCGAGATTAATGCGGTATCGCCCGTAGAGGTCGGGAAGTAGCCCTGGCACCGCGTGCTTCCCGCTGGGGTCGTATGAACCGAGCTGGACCGAGACGTGGTGAACAAGCCCGTCGCTGACACTCCGGTTGAAGCTATTGGCTCGCTTGCGGAACCCAGCAGGCTTGAGGACCTCGTGCAGCGCAGTGGAGATCGACTTCGCTAGCTGGCCGTTCTCGGTCACGCTGCTCTACTCCGTCCCAGGCTCCCGCGACGCGGCGGTCATTGCCGATTCTCTTCAGGAAGCGGCTGCTCGTCCACTTTGCCTGCGCATGCAAAGGGACCCGGCTCCGGTCAACCGTAGTCCGGTCCGCATTTTCGTATTACGATGTCGCCATGGGTGACAAGGAGACGATCAACGGCGTTCCGGTGACGGAAGAGCAGATCGCCGCGTGGGCGGAGGAGGCCGAGGCCGGCTTCGACGTCCAGGCTCTCAAGCGGCGCGGGCGGGGACGTCCCGGGCGCGGAGCTGAGCCCGCGCAAGTGGTTGCGCTCCGGCTCACATCCGAGGAGCTCGCCGCTCTCGACGCTCGCGCCGAGCGGGAGCACAAGACCCGCTCGGAGCTCATTCGCGAAGCGATCGCTGCGTACGCGGCGTGAAGGTCCACGACTCTGCGCTCAAGCACGGCATCGCGCCCGAAGACATCATCCAGGCTGCATCGTGGCCGCTGTGGATCGACGATCTCGACGACGACTCGCCCGCACGCCAACTCCGGCTCGGGTTCGACAGGCAAGGACGGCTGCTTGAGCTGGTGGTGCTGGTCTTCGACAGCGGCAACGAACTCGTGATCCACGCCATGAAGGCCAGACCGCAGATGCTCGACCTCCTGCCGTAGGTCGAATCGAGCCACAGCGAACGCTCACGGGGCGCCATGCGCACGGGCCGGTCTCGACGCCGCGGGATGACTGGAGTGCCGACGAACGCACGCGGTTCAACGCCCAGATGTGTTCGCTCGCCGACCGGTTTGCGGCCGTGACCTGGGCGACTTCCAGACCGTGTCGCGCGATAGACGCGCCCTATCCAGGCACGACGGCCAACTGGAGCGCGATGGCTCGTCGCTCCTCAACGGGCGAGCTCGGCGAGCCTTCGGCCACGGACATCGCGTAGAGACTGGCGAGCTCGTCATCCGTCAGCTCCGGCTGATGTGAGAGCCACAGAGGGTCGGTGAGCGGCATCGATAGTTCGGCGCGGTGGAGATCGATCGTGACGTCAGCGCTAGCCGGGAGCGCATCGAACATCGATGGCCACGGTAGCGCGCCGGCGCCGATGGGTCTCATCAGTCGCGATAAGCCCTCGGAAGTTCGCGCCAGGGCGCAGTCGTCGACGAATACTGTGTGCACGAAAGGAGACGATCGCCGCGCTGCCGACAGCGGATCTTCAAGTCGGGCCACGACGTTGACTGGGCTGAAACCGAGCCAAAGCCCAGAGACACGATCACACAGTCGAATGGCCTCGAAGGTGGTCATCTCTTCGTGCGTCTTGAGAACGATCGGGCATGACGCCCATGACACAAGGCTGGTCAGAACCCCGCTCGTCCTGTCGAGTTGATCTGCCCACGAAGGTGTCTCGCGGAACCTGTCTTCGTCAACGCCGACGACCACGTGGAACGAGGCGATCCCAAGGCTGTCGCCTGCATCGATCTGGGCAAACGGATGCTGCGGAGCATGCCGATCAAGTCCCCAGCTTCGCTCTACGCGATCGGGGTGGGCCGAGGGCAGCGCAGCCGTCAAGGTGATGCCCGAGGCGATTGCGAGCGCACCGATCTCCGAGAGCTCCCCCTTGTCGAGCGTGGGGCTGACTAGTCGAACCGACGGCAGCTGGATCGTGCCGAATCCCAATCTGGCCGCAGTTGCGATCGCCGCCGGGAGATCGACACCCCCACCAGGAGGCGGTTGGTCGGGCAAGTCACGAAGGCAGATTCCCATCGGTCTGCTCCCACGAGCCCGCTCCCCGAGCTCAACCATGGCCAGCGAGACTGAAGCCCGTCTCCAACGACATACGGGGCGGCAGGGCGCCTGAGTCGGAGAACTCGATCACTTTACGGCTGAGGCGCACTTGTTACTCCTTCTGTAGTGTGGGAGTTCCCGCGCGTAAGCCAGTCACTCGATGGGTCGGGAATCGGAACAGCTTCAAGGAGTTCACGAGTGTAGGGATGACGAGGCGCGGCGAAGATCGTCTCAGCGGGCCCGCTCTCGACAATCCGTCCAGACTGCATGACGTACACGTGGGAGCACAGGTAGCGGACCACCGCGAGGTCGTGGGCAATGAACAGGATCGACAGTCCCAGTTCACGGTGCATTTCCTTGAGCACATTGAGCACCTGAGCCTGCACGGAGACATCGAGGGCGGAGACTGCTTCGTCGCATACGAGGAGGTCGGGCTCCACGGAAAGGGCGCGTGCGATGGCGATACGTTGACGCTGTCCCCCCGAGAATGATGCGGGATATCGGCTCGCGTCCGCCGCGTTCATCCCGACCATCTCGAGGAGCTCCCCGACGCGGCGTCGGCGGGCGCTCGATGTCGGGTGCAGTCCGTGGACGCGCATGCCTTCTTCGATGATCTGGGCCACGGTGAGGCGCGGTGAGAGGCTACCCATCGGGTTCTGGAAGACCATCTGCGTCTTGCGTCGATAAGCCTTGAGATCCGCCCCGCGCGCGGTCAGGACGGACGCGCCATCCTGGACAACCTTGCCCGCGTCGGCACGTTCGAGCCTCATCACGATGCGCAGCAGGGTCGATTTCCCGGACCCTGATTCGCCGACGAGGCCTACGACCTGTCCCGTCTGGACCTCCAGACTCACGTCGTCGAGTGCAACGACGTCCGGTTTTCCGAGGGTGCGGAACCGCTTGCTCACATTGTTGATTTCCAGCATCAGTCGACCACTCCCGCGACAAGGCCCGAACGGGCGACGAAATGACCTTCGGCAACTTCCACCAGGAGCGAGTTCTCGTCATCAGGTTCGGGGATGGTGGACCGGTCGAGTGGGGACAGGGGCGCGTCGGAATCGATGCGCGGGACGGCTCGGAGAAGCGCCTGCGTGTACGGGTGCCGAGGGTTGCCGAAGAACGACTCGACGGGCGCGTGCTCGACAATGCGTCCGCGGTACATGACAGCGACGCGGTCTGCGAAGCCAGCAACGATGCCGACGTCGTGGGTGATCAGGAGGACCGCCAGACCTCGGGACGCGGCGGCGTCGGACATGACTTGGAGCACCTGCTTCTGCACGCGTACGTCCAGCGCCGTCGTCGGTTCGTCTGCGATGAGGAGGTCAGGCTCGCCTGCGAGCGCCATCGCGATGACGACTCGCTGGCGCATTCCGCCGGAGAACTCGTGCGGGTATGAGATTGCCCGAAGGCCCGGTTCGGGGACGCCGAGCTCGGCGAGGATTCTCACTGTCGCCGCCCGCGCCTCGCGGGGGTTCATTCCGCGGGCTCGGTACAGAGGGGTGAGGTGCTCGCCGATGCGGCGCAGCGGGTCGAGCGAGCCCAGGGGGTCCTGGAATACCATGCCGACTTTGCGTCCACGCACCCGGCGCAGCTCACGTTCTGACATGGCGAGCACCTCCGCGCCGTCCACAAGGATGCGGCCGGTTGCATCGATACCGTCATCCAGCCCGAGGACTGCGCGGGCGGTTACGGACTTGCCTGAACCGGATTCGCCGACTAGCGCGACGCGCTCGCCGCGATCGACCGAGAGATCGACGCCGTGAACGAGCGGAACCGGTCCGCGCGGGCTGCGCGCAGTCAACCGCAGGTCTTCTATTCGCAGAATCGAGTCATCCACGTCAGTGTCCTCTCATGCGCGCGACCTGTCGGTGGTGGAACGCATCCCCGACGAGGGCGAAGCCCATCGATGTCACCGCGATGGCGAGCCCGGGAAAGAATGCCGCCCACCACGCGGTCGTTATGTAGCTCTTCGCGGAGAGCACCATCGCACCCCATTCGGCAGACGGCGGCTGGGCACCGGCTCCGATGAACGACATCGCACCGATGAGCAGGATCGTCATTCCCATGTCCCCGGCCCATTTGACCCACAGTGCCGGCAGGGCATTCGGGAGCACGTGTCGCGTCATCAGTGCGGGGGTATGGACGCCGAGCGTGCGTGCCGCCTCCACATAGGGCTCGTGCATCGTTTCGCGCATGATCCCCGCGAGCAACCTGGCTGTGATCACCCAGCCTGTTGCGGCAAGCGCGACGATGGATGACCAGAGGGACGGCCCCATCAGGGCGGCGATCAGGAGGGCGAAGATGAGTGCAGGGAATGCCTGCATGACGTCGACACCACGCATGATCAGGTCACCGAGCCACTTCGGCGAAAGGACGGCGCCCACAGCGACCATGACGCCGATGATCGAGTAGAGCACGACGATTGCACCGGCTGCGAACAGTGTCGTCCGGGCTCCGACCAGTACGCGCCAGAAGATGTCACGACCCTGGTCGTCAGTGCCGAACCAGTGCTCCGCGCTGGGCGGAAGCCGTGCGTCCATGATGTGGGAGGTATAAACATCGGGCGCGATGAGCGGTCCAATGATCGCCGCCAGTACAGCCACGATGACGATGACCGCTCCGAGAGCATCAAGGAAGCGTCCGGTGGTCTGGTGGCCGCCGCGCCATCGGCGCCGGGTCTCCGTGAGCCGGGCGAACCGTTCGTGGGCGTTCATTCGCCGCGGAGCGGACGATTCGTCCGGACTCGTCACGGGAGGAGATTCAAGCTGGGTCATGTCAGATTCCCATCTCCGCGCGCCGCAGCTGAGGGTCGCGGGCCGTCTGAACGATGTCGACTAGGACATTGGTGACAACGACGATGACGCCGATGGCGAGAACCCCGCCGATGACGACAGCCGAGTCCTTCTGTGCGACGGCGTTCGTCAGCATGGACCCGAGACCATCGCGCGCGAAGACCGACTCGACCAGGACAGCGCCACCGAAGAGGCTTCCGAACTCGATGCCGACCAAGATGAGCGTGGGCGTCACGACGTGCGGGACGATGTTTCTTCGCAGGACCTGGGATCGGCTCTGGCCGCTTGCGCGCGCGACCATGACGAAGTCGCGCTGGGCGATCGACATGAACTCGGCGCGCAGAATCCGGTAGGCGGGTCCGATGAACGCGAGGCTGAGCACGGTGGCAGGAAGAATGATGTGCGCGAGAGCATCGCTCACGGCTAGCGCGTCGCCGGCGAGCATCGCGTCCAGCAGTGTCGAGCCGGTGACCCTCGGGACGGAGACAGCGCCGATCGTGTAGCGGCCCGAGATGGGGAACCAGCCCAACAGCGATCCGAACAGTCGCTGGAACATCAGGGCGAGCCAGAATGTCGGCAGACCGCAGATGAGAATGATGAGGAATCGCCGCCAGGACTCTCCGCGCCCCGTCTGACGAAGGGCCGAGAGCGCAGCCAAGGGGAGAGCGATCGCGATCGACAGGATGACGCTGACGACAACGAGCTCTGCGGTGATCGGAAGCGCTGCGGCGATCTCGTCCCCTACCGGGCCACGGCTCGCGCTGGATATTCCGAGGTCACCTGTCCCGATTCGGCCGAGGAATGCGATGTATCTCTGGAGGAGCGGCCCCGAGAGACCGAGCTGCTCGCGGAGCTGCTCGATCTGCTCGGGGCTCGCCCCCGGGCCGGCCGCCGCCACCGCTTCGTCACCGGGCGTGATCTGGATCAGCACGAAGACGGCTGTCAGCAGCACGAAGATGGTGAGCGCAGCGCCCGCGAGCTTGCGCAGCGAGAAGATGGCGATGCGTGCCGGTGCGGTGGTCATCGGTCAGTCAGCGACCCTGAGGTCGGCGATCGCGAGCTGGCCGGACGGCAGGCGCGGTGCGCTCGACGGAGCAGCGATCGCGTCGCTGAACGCCCACGAGCTGTCAGTCGAGTACAGAGGTAGCGACGCGTTGTCCGCATCCAGGATCGTCTCGATCTCCTGGATGAGCCCGCACTGCGCATCCGCGTCCGGCGTCGCCTTGACCTCTGCGATCAGCGCGTCCACATCCGGGTTGCTGTAGGCAGGCTTGTTCGTGCCCACCGCGGCCGAGTCGTACACCTGCGTGATCATCACTCCAGGATTCGGGACGGGTAGCCCCTCCCCGGCAAGCATCATCTCGGGAATCGTCGACCAGTCGGTGAGCGAGGTGAGGTAGTCCGCGTAGGCGATCGGCTCGAGGGTGAGCTCGACGCCGATCTCGGCCAGGTTGGACTGAAGAAGTGTCGCCTCCTGCACCTGCTCCTCGAAGGCGGGCTGGTAGCTGAGGGTCAGGGTCAGATCCGAAAGCCCAGCATCGGCAAGGATCTGCTGCGCCTCGACGAGATCCTGATGCACCTCGGGCAGATCGGCCTCACAGGACAGTCCCGCAGGGAGCATGGTCGTGTTGAGCTGTCCGGCACCATTTCGGATGCTCGCGAGCCCGCCTTCATAGTCGTACGCGAGGCGAAGGGCTTCCCGCACTGCAGGGTCGGCTGTTGCACCGGTGGCGTTGTTGAGCCACACGATGACCATCGAGGAGCCGACTGGCACGACTGTGTAGCCTGCGTCCTCGACCGACGCAATGTCGGCCGCGGAGACACTCGTCGCGTCGACCGTACCAGCCAGCAGCTCGTCACGAGATGCCGACAGCTCGTCGATGCGTCGGAGAACGACAGTCCCGGGACGGTCGTCCGCGAACTCGAAGTAGTCATCGAATCGGGCGTACGTGATCGTCCCGGAATCGCTCGACTCCAGCGAGTATGGACCAGATCCGGCATCGTTGTTGAGCAACCAACTCTGTGCGTTGTCCGAGCCTTCGTTCTCGGACACGAGTGCGGAGTTCACGATGTACACCCGCGAGAGCTTGGAAGCGAAGAGGGCGTCCGGCGCTTCGAGGGTGATGGTGAGCGTCGCGTCGTCAACCGCCTCGGAGCTGGAGTAGCCGGCCATCTGCCCGACGATTCCGGTTCCGATGGTCTGGATCCGGTCGAGGGTGTACTTCGCATCGGCCGCGGTAAACGGCGTGCCGTCGTGGAACACGACATCGTCGCGCATCGTCAGTGTGATCTCGGTGGCGTCGTCGTTGTACGTGAAGTCGCTTGCAAGCGAGCCAACGAGGGCGCCGGTGTCGTCGTACGTGAGGAGGGTGTCGTACATGGGGCTGACGGCCGTGTCCACCTGGAGGTAGCTCGACTGCGAAGGGTCGAGTGTCGTGACCTCGTTGCGGTTGGAAACGACGATCGTGCTCCCGGCGGCGTCGGACCCGTCTTCGGCGGCTGGGGCTTGGGCGGCGCATGCAGAGATGACAAGGGCGGATGTCAAGAGCAGAGGCACGGAGGCGAGGTAGCGATTGCGTGACTTCGGCACGGTGTGGTCCTTCGGGCAGAGGGATGGATGTTTGGTGGAGCGGTGGCAACTGTATACAGATCGGTGTTTCGAGTGTGGGGCGCATTGTTTCGTTCGGATGAACAAAGCAGTCAAAAGGGGCTAAGAGCGGCGCCACGCACATCCGCACCGATTCCGCCGGTATACAGTTCTGTGACATCCAAGCCGGAGAGAGCATGAAGATCCTTGTCGTGAACTGCAATACGTCGACCGACACCAGTCGCGCCATCGGCGCGATCGCCCGCGCCACGGCTTCTGCCGGCACCGAGATCGTGATGGTCCAGCCCGGGTGGGGTGTCTCCTCCGCAGAGGGCTATTACGAGAGCTACGTCAGCGCCGCGGCGGTTCTGGATGCGCTATCGGAACACGGCCCCGTCGCGGATGCGATCGTGTTGGCCGGGTTCGGCGAACACGGACGCGAAGGTGCTAGGCAACTGTTGACTGCCCCGGTGGTCGACATCACGGAGGCTGCCGCGATTGCGGCACAGCTGGTCGGCCACCGCTACGGTGTCGTCACCACCCTGTCCACGACGGTTGCCGGAATCTGGGACAGCCTGACACTGTCGGGGATGAGCGCCCGATGCGTCGGCGTACGCGCCGCAGGCATCCCCGTGCTCGACATCCACGATGACGTCCACGAAACGGCGGCAGCCCTCGCGACCGAAGCGGAGATCCTTGTCGCGACCGGCGCCGATGCCATCGTGCTGGGCTGCGCGGGAATGGCCGGACTCGACGTCGCACTCGAGCAGCGCGTAGGGGTGCCGGTGATCGATGGCGTTCAGGCGGCGATCGGACTGTCGGAGACGCTTGTACGAATGGGAAAGAGCACGAGCAAGGTAGGCCCATACGCACCGCCCAATGCACACAAGCCGCGGCCCGGCTGGCCCCTCCGCCAATCCGCGATCGTCGCTCTAGACATCGACGCGCTCACGACGACCAACACACCTGGGAGCTCCTGATGATCAACCCCGACCGGATGGCCTCCGCGCCCGGGAGATTTCACGTCTCCGAGGCGAACCACTGGCCCGAAGCGCGCGCGCTGGCACAGTTCCCAGAGCGACTCAGCATCCTCGACTCCACGATCCGAAAGACCTACTTCACCGCTGGGAACGCGACCAGCCAACTGGGATTCGCACGCATCGCGGAGGCCCTGGTCGAACTCGGTGTCTCAGAGACATGTCTAAACGTGACCTGGGCAGGGGATGACGTACCGACACCCCAGGACTGGGAGCTGATGACCACGGTTCTGGACGCGAAACTCCCCCTGCGAGTCAACGTGTGGTCTGATGCATTGCTCGGCAACGGGAGGGATCCGCAGCCGATCCACCACCTCGACGCGCTGCGAACGCTCGTCGACGCAGGCGCAACCCAGATCGCCCCGGGAATCGTGCCAGCCCCGGATCCCGATGCCGAGAAGCGGCAGATGCAGCAACTCGATGAGCATCTCGCGCTGGCCGCCGAACTCGGCGTGACGACAACGATCACACTCGCGCAAGTCGGACTGCGCAACTTCGACGACCTCGTTCGTGTAGCCAAGCACGCGGTCTCCGCCGGCGCCGCACGCCTCGACCTCATGGACTCGACGAGCTCCATGTCACCCGAGGCCATGCGCATATTCGTGCGCCGGTTTCGGGCGCACGTCGGCGACGTCGATGTGACGATGCATGTCCACGACGAATTCGGACTCGCTACCGCGGCGGCCCTCGCGGCCGCCTCCGAAGGCGCCTCCCCCGATGTCTCGATGAACGGGATGTCCTACCGCGCCGGTTTCGCTCCACTTGAGGAAGTCGTCCTCGCACTCGAGGTCCTCTACGGCGTGGACACGGGTATCGCGCTGGAGAAGATCGCACACGTCTCACGCGTCGTAGCGGCGGAATCCGGGCTTCCCATCCCTCAGCTCAAACCGCTCACCGGATCCTTCGCACATCTCAAGCACATGCCCGGCGACGCAGCATCCGCAATCCAATCCGGAGACAGCGCGTTTCCGCCCATCTCTCACGGCATCGTGCCGTCACGGATGGGAGCTCACGTCGAATGGGTGTGGGGTGCTTCGAGCAGCCTCGCGCAGACCCGGGCGCTGGCATCGGACGCTGGCATGGATCTGACTCTCGCCGAGACGCGCGCGGCACGCGCCGCCCTCGACGCGGCTGTTGCGGGGATACCGAGGTATCCCCGCTGGCTACGGCCCGAGGACGCAAGGGCGGTGCTCGTTCGAACCGTGACAGGCATGCGTGGGGGCGCCGAGGCACGCGCCGCCCAGGACGTGGTTTCGGATGCAGTGGCGGCTCCTGACATCGCCGCGGCGATCGTCGATGCGCTGGGACAGTCCGCGTTCGACGCGGTGCAAGTGGACAGCGTCCGTCCCACCGTCGAGGCCGTCATCGGCGCCCTAACCGTTGGTCGGTTCATAGATCTACTCGAGGACTTCCGCCGATTCGGCGAGCACGCAGGCGGGGCACGACCCGCACTCTCCGACGCGGAGGAAAGCGCCATCAACCACTCAGATGATCAGGAACGTCGCCGGCTCGCCGAGACGGCACGAGAGTACGAGGCACGGTTCGGATTCCGGGCGGTTGCTCTTGCCGACGGGCGAACCGCACAAGAGGTGACCCGAGAACTGGTGGCGGCCCTGAGCCGCAACGCCGCAGAAGAGCTTGCCCGAAGTCGTGCAGCCGTCACGGATATTCTGTCCGCACGCATTACCCGAGCAGCCGGGGCCCATTCGACGAGTATGGCAGGGGGAGCCTGATGGACTCGCGCCTCTCGACCCAGATCTACGACACGCTTCGAAAGCGAATCATTGTCGGAGAGATTCCGCAGGGGACGCGCCTCGCTGAGGAGCGTCTGGCCAAGGAGCTCGACGTTTCCCGCGTCCCCCTGCGCGAGGCCATTCCGCAGTTAGAGGTCGATGGCTTCGTCGCGTCTCTTCCGCGTCGGGGGTCCGTTGTCACACGGTGGCGCACGGCCTTGGTGCACGATCTGTTCGATGCCCGCCTCGCACTTGAGCCGGCGGCGGCACGTCGCGCTGCCGCCCGTGCGCGCGAAGGAGCGTCGATGGAGGCGCTCCTCAAGGTGCAGAGCGAATCGGAGCTCGAGCTTGCCGCGGGCGATGAGCTGGGAATGGCGACGGCCAACACGCGCTACCACCAGGCCCTCGTCGACGCCGCCGGCAACGAGCTGCTCTCCGGGCTCATGAGAGCGACGAGCGGGCGCATGTCGTGGCTGTTCTATCTCACGAGGCAGCGCGACCAGAGTGTCGCATGTGAGGAGCATCGAGAGATCACGAGCGTCATCATGTCTGGGAACGAGCGACTCGCCGAGGCTGTCGTGTACGCCCACATCGAGGCGGGCCGTGTTCCCTCACTCGCTGCGATGAAGACGATCTTGGCCGCGGAACCGGCCGACACCGTCGCCTGACAACGGGCCGACCGGGATTACTCTGCGTGTGCCGTCTGGTAGCTCGGCGGGAACAGCTCATCAGGCGGAGAAGGTTCCGCGGTGCGCGCTCCATAGCCGGCGCGAAGCTTGCGGAAGATTCGCTGCGCCGCGTCCTGCAGCGAGGCCATGTCGACGCCGACCAACTCGCCGTCGAGGACGCGCACCTCGCCACCGACCATGGTCATCGTCACTGCGCGCGCGGAGGAGTGCTGGATCATCGTTCGGATCGGATCGTCCACGATCCCATCCCGAACGTTACCGAGTCTGACTGCTGTCAGGTCTGCTGTAGCACCCGCGCTGATTCGTCCGAGGTCCGGGCGGCGGAGGGCCGTCGCTCCGCCGAGCGTTGCCGCATCGAGATAGTCACGATGTGAACCGGCATCGAGCCGCCCCGCGAGGATCTTCGCCACGGAGGAACCCATGTCCATGCCACGCAGCAGATCTGGCGGAAATGAGTCGGTGCCGAGGGCAATCTTCACTCCAGCCGCCCGGTATTCGTCGAAGCTCTCTAAAGCCGCGCCGTAGTGCGCAGACGTGAGGGGACAGTGAACCACCGTTGCCCCCGCATCCGCGATGCGCTGCACCGATCCACCACCAGCCGATCCAACCCGCGAGTTCTCATCGGTGTAGATACCGTGCGGAATGAGCAGACGTTCCGTGAGCAGGCCTGCGCTCTCCAGGAGGTCGAGCGGTGTCGTCCCGCGCTCGCGCAGCAGGCGGAGTTCCTCCAGGCCCTGCAGGCAATGAAGGCGCACCAAAGTGTCGAGGGCGTTGGCTGACCTTCCCGTGCGGACAAGCACCTCGTCCGTCAGCGTCTCGATGCGGCACGGCAGCAGGACACCGGTGATGAGGGGTGACTCGAACTGGCGCGTCCACTCGATGAACCGGATCGCATCGTCCAGGCCATCCTCGCCGCGCCTCGGTTCCCAGTGCAAGTGCAGCTCGTCGTCGTCGACGACCGGCACGGCGCTGCGATAGCTCGGCCCAAGGAAGACCCGGAGCCCCAGGTCTTGCGCCTCCTGCGCCATCTGGAGCGCGTCTTCGAACGTCTCAGCCCACTCCGAGTGCACCTCGGAGGCGATGGGCATCGCGGTTGTGACACCGTGGAGCAGCAGTTGCGCGAATGCGTATCGCCGCATCATGGCGCGTTCGCCGCTTGTGAGCACGTGCTGTCGCTCGGGGTCGGCGGCATGCCGCGACGACCACTGCAGTCTGCGGGCGTCGGATGGAGAGTGCCACGAATCGAGGATGGCGTGGTCGATGTCACTCAGTGCATCCAGATCTATGAATCCTGGCAGAAGCACAGCATCGCCCAAGTCGATGTCGACATCCTCGCCGCGCGATGGACGGACTTCCGCGATCTGGTCGCCGGCGACGATGACGTCGCCGTTCTCCAGCATGCGGTGCTCGCCATCCTCGTGGGTAAGCACCCAACGTGCGCGCACGACCGTCATCGGAGCGATCCCTTGTCCGCGACGACGCGCCCCTCGTGGATAACTGTGCGGTCGGTCGGACGATCCATGACAGCCGACGTCGCTGTCTCCGCGTCAAGCAGCACGAAGTCGGCGGCATCCCCAACCCCGAACCCGCGTTCCGGACCCGTTGGCGTATCGGAGTCGATCACCGCTGCGCCACCGAGCGTCGCCGACAGCAGCGCGCCCTCGATGTGTTCGTCGCGACGCATCCCATTGGTGTAGGCCAGCATCCACGTGCGTTCGAGCATGTCCGTGTTCCCGTACGGCGACCAGTAGTCACGCTGTCCGTCCTGACCGAGACCGAAGCGGATTCCATACTCGGCGATCTCCAAGAATGGCAGTGGTGATCGACCCGCGGGCGCCACAGTGGTGAGGGCGATGTCCAGTTCGGCGAGGTCTTCCAGGACTTGCTGTCGGGCCACGTTCGGCAGATCCGCGAGGAAGAAGGCGTGCGCGATGGTCACCCGTGACCGATAGTCCAGCGCACGCACCCGCTCGATGATCTTCCGCGCCGTGAAGAGCCCCAGCTCTCCCGGCTCGTGAAGATGGATGTCGACCCGCGCATGATGGCGCTCCGCGAGCTCGAACACGATGTCGAGGTGCTGCCGCGGGTCGCCATCCAAGGCGCACGGGTCGATCCCGCCGACGATGTCGGCGCCGCTTCGCAGCCCGGCTTCCATCAGTGCGGGAACCCCCGGCTCGAGAAGGAGCCCTGCCTGCGGGAATGCGACGATCTCGACCCGGCTGCGTAGGGCGTGCTCGTCGCGCGCGGCGAGGACACCCTCAAGGCGCTCGAGGCGACAGTCCGCATCGACCTGAGCATACGAACGCGCCCGAGTCATCCCGTTCGCAATGGCGCGCCCCAGGGTCTCTGTCGCGCGATCAGCGACCGAGGCTTCCGCAGAACGCCAGTTGGCGCGGTCGTTCATGATCTGATTCCAGATCGGCCCCGGTTCAGCCGAGTGCGGCCGGAACGGAAGACCTATGCGCGTCGAGTCCAGGTGAACGTGCGCATCGGTGAACGAAGGGACGATGATCCGACCGGCTCCATCGACATCGACATCACTACGCGCGGCCGATACGTCATGAGGCTTGATCTCGACCACACGTCCATCGCGAACGGAGATGTCGCGGGCAGCGCCTCCCCATGGTCGAGCATTCCAGATGGTGATGTCTGACATTCCAGCTCCGTATACAGTTTCTCGTTCAGTTCGATGGTCTACGGAAGAATAGGGCACGAATGTTGCGCGCTTGTATACAGATCCGCCATCACGTCGCCCTCGACGAGCGATCCGCCGAATCCCTGCAGTCCCGATGAGGACCCGGGGCCGCGAGCGACGCAGCCGCTGTGTGGCATGCGCGCCAGATAGCGCCAATCGAGCGGTTGGAGGGGTTCGCTTTCCTCACGACCGGCTCAATCGCCGACGTCGACGATGACCGCGAGAGTTCCACCTCCAGGCGGCCCCTGATGGGTCGCCGATCCCGAGATGTAGATGAGATTGTCCTGCAGGTGTCCCGCGAACATGCCAGCGACTGCCGCCTTGACTTCGTTGCCGTAGTTGCGGTTCTCGACAACCTGGCGACGTCCGCGCAACTGTGGCGCTGGTCCTGGACCGACCTTCACGTAGACCGCGACCACGCGAGCCCGGTCGGCGTCACTCAGTGGCTCCTCCCCCACATCCAGTCCAGCTCGGCGTATCGCGCGGGCGAGGGCCCCGACGTCGAGGAAGTCGGCGATGACCGCATGCCCCACCCGAAGCCGTCCCGGCGCGCCAGACGCGTTGCCGAATGCGATGACCTGTGTGTGCGGCCCATCTCCACCCACCGGTTCCCACTCGTTGGCGGAGAAGGAAGCCTTGCCCGACCAAAGATCGAAGTCACGTGCGACTGCATCGTCGTCGGGGACGACCAGTCCGTCCAACGCGACCGCGGCAGCAAGTCCCGCGCCGCCGCTCGTCTTGCGGAACAGTGCCTCGTCGTCGAGCTCGCGCACGTCTTGTCCGGAAGCTCGGGCTGCGCGCAATTGTTCACGCGGAACGTAATACGCCTTGCCGAGCAGGTACTCGACCTCGTGGGGCTGCATTCCACCGTTCGTGATGGCCGCACGCATCGCCGCCACGTTCTCCTCGATGGTGCGTGCTCGCCCGGTCCACTCAGGCTGCATGATCGCCGACCGTGCAGTGCCGATCGCCAACCGTGATCCCGAGTGGGTGGTCGCAGGTGCGCTCCTGCCCGTATAGACGACGACGTGTGGCGTGAGAATGCCGACGCCCCCCGCTGTAAAGGACATTGGGATGGCGGCTATCTGCTCGGCAGTGCGAGTACCGCGCTCGAGCAGGAGCCGCCTCAGCGCACGATCGGCGTCGACCCTCGACGTCTCGCCCGGTTCGGTGCCCTCGGTCTTTCCCGTCACAGCGACGACGTCGTCAAGGCTGAGAGCGCCATCCCGGTGCATCTTCTCCAGGGCGGCGACATCGGTGGTGTGGTCGAGCGTGACGCGCACTGCGTCGATCGCAACGGATTCGCGGAGGGATTCGGGCGCAATGGACTGACTCACTCTGGGACGGTAACGCCCCGGAGTGTCCTGGAGATTTCGAACCGTCTCTGATTCCCTGCTCCACGTGTTCGGCGCATTGCATCCGTGTTGCGAAACAATGAAATGCGCCAGCAGGAAGCACCAACCGGCTCAATCTGTATACCGAAGTAGGGCGATATGCCTTCGGGGCCAGCGCTGGAAAGCACTCGTCGAGTGATCTGTATACGAACTGCACCTGCCTGCTCGACGGGATCACCAGGGTTCACGTTGCACGATCGCGGAAGTACAGCCCCCGGTGAATCGCATGTGCGGTGGAGCGTCGTCTCAGGTACCGCAGCCGCGGGGACATCGAGAGGCTCGACCGAGGGCGCCGAGAATCATGCTCCCGGTCGCGATGAGCGTCACGAACAGCGCCGTGCCGCCGACGAACGAGGCGCCGAGCTGACCAATGGTCGCCTTCCAGGTCAGGCCGAACAGACCGTTGATCGCGTGGAGGATGGCGAAAAGGGAGGTCGAGAACATCCACACGGCTGCGAGGGACCAGCCCGCCTGCTGTGCGCCGACGACGAGAATTCCGCGCGCAAGGAGCTCTTCGGCCGCGCCGACCACCAGGGCCGCAGCCGCGAGGATGACGACGCGGCGCGCGCCCAGCCCACGGAGATCGGCGCGGGCTACGGTCACGACACCGACGACCAACCAGAGCAGCGGCACAACGACCGCCCACGCGGGTCCGGTCGGCTCCTGAGTGAGGACGTCAGGCCACCAGCCGAGGACGGTGGTGGCGACGCCAAGGCCGAAGAGCCCCAGCCCGATCGGGATGATGATGCCGCGGGTCAGGGTGCGGCTGCTGTCCGCGATACGCGGATAGTCGACGCGATTCGCCTTCCACAGCGCAGCGACCAACGCCACGTAGGCGACGAAGATGGCAACGGTCATGAGCGCGGGCAGTGTGTCGGTCATCGGGGTCCTTGCATCGCGGTCGCCGTTCGGGAGGAGGCGCCCTGCGAGGGCCAGGCGGCTCGGCCGGTTCACGCCCCTCGGCGACGATCGCCGCTTCGAGCGGCAACTCGAATGCTACTCATGACGTTCGGCCGCGAAGAGGCACCCCGACTCGCCAAGCCCCGGGATGAGGATCAAGGTCGGTCGGTCCAAGGGGCGGGTGCGAAAGACCGGGCAGCGCATCGGCGCCGACCATAGTCTGAGCGGAGTCCGCTGAGAACGTGCAGCGCGCGTGAGGAGAACGACGAGATGAGACCACTTCGGTACGCGATCAACGTCACGCTCGACGGCTGCGTCCATCATGAGGAGGGCCTGCCTCCCGATGAGGAGTCGATGCGCTTCTGGACTGCTGAGATGGGTCTCGCCGATGCGCTGCTGTTCGGCCGCACGACCTACGAGATGATGGAGTCCGCCTGGCGGCAGCCGGCCACGGGAACGTGGCCCGACTGGATGAGGGAGTGGGAGATCCCGTTCGCCGAGACCATCGACCGGGCGAAGAAGTATGTGGCGTCGAGCAGGCTCGGAGCGGTCGATTGGAACGCCGAACTGGTGCGAGATGACCTGGGGTCAGCGGTGCGTAGGCTCAAGAAGGAACCAGGCGAGGGCCTGTTCGTAGGCGGCGTGACGCTCCCGCAGGCGTTGGCAGATCTGGGACTGATCGACGAGTACGTGTTCGTCGTGCAGCCGATCATCGCGGGGCACGGGCCGACACTGCTCGCCGGGCTGCGCGAGCGCATTCAGCTCGAGCTCGTTGATCGCCACGACTTCCAGTCGGGGGTGGCCGTTCTGCGCTACCGACCCAGAGACAATGCGTGACTCGCGACGTGTCGCCGGCGTGACGCCCAACCGGCACCAAGCCATCGAAGACATCCCGATTCAGCATCGCTCGAGAGCCTGCTGTGGCCGGCCCGCACAAGAGCATCTACCGCGCGCTTCCCGCAACGTACGCAACCAGGGCCGATCGAGCACTGCCCGGTGGGGGATCGCACGCGGCGCCTTGATGAGCTTCGGAGCGTTCGACGGGGCGGTCTCCACATCCGCATTGACATGCAAGTAGACACTTGCCTATTCTGACGGTGTGGGAGACGTCTATCAGGCGCTCGCAGATTCGACCCGACGGCTCATCCTCGATGAGTTGACGGACCAGGACGGTCAGAGCCTGTTCGAGCTGTGCGGGCGGCTGGCGATGCGGCACGGCATCACGTCGACGCGTCAGGCGATATCCCAGCACCTGGCGGTCCTCGAGCAGGCGGGGCTCGTGAGCTCGCAGCGAACCGGGCGCACGAAGATCCACCACATCCACTCCGAGCCCCTGCGCGCGATCGTCGAGCGCTGGACTCCCGACCCGAAGGACTGACACATGGGCATCCGCATCAGCGTGACGAGCGTCTTCGTCGACGACCAGGCCAAGGCACTCGAGTTCTACACGGACAAGCTCGGCTTCGTCCCCAAGAGAGACATTCCCCTCGGCGAGTTCCGCTGGCTCACGCTTGTCGGGCCGGGCGAACCCGACGGCACAGAGCTGCTGCTCGAGCCCGACCAGCACCCTGCCGCGAAGGCATACACCGCCGCGCTCGCTGCGGACGGCATCCCTTCCGCCTCGTTCGCCGTCGACGACGTCACCGCCGTGCATGCCGACCTCTCCGCCCGAGGTGTGCAGTTCACGCAGAAGCCGACCGCGATGGGCCCGATGGTCACCGCGGTCCTGGACGACACGTGCGGGAACCTCATCCAGCTCACCAGCCCGGCCTGAACTTCAGCCCCTGCGCGCAGCACGGCCGCTCGGATCGCTCGCCGCTGACGCCGCGCTATCCATCACCCGTCCCGTGCCGCTCTGGGGCCGGCGCGCAGCCGCTCGGCCTGCCGCACCAGGTGCTCCTGTTCGAGGCTGCTCGTTGCGCGGCGCGCCGCCTCCGCGTACTCAGCGGCCGCCGTATCCCGCTCGCCCGCCCGTTCGTGCAGGTAGGCGCGCGCTGCGTAGATGCGCGGAACGTCGTCGGAGATCCCGGCGAGCGCGGCGAGTCCGGCGTGCGGGCCGTCGGCCTCGCCGATCGCGACCGCCCGATTCAGTCGGATCACCGGCGAGTCGCCGAGGGCGAGCAGCTCGTCGTACCACTCCACGATCTGAACCCAGTCCGTCTCGGGCGCCGTGGGCGCGTCGGCGTGGAGCGCGGCGATCGCCGCCTGCGCCTGATACTGCCCGAGCCGGTCACGGGCGAGAGCAGACTGGAGGACCTCGACGCCCTCGGCGATCGCGGCGGCGTCCCACCCGGCGCGATCCTGTGCGGAAAGGGGCACGAGCCGCCCGTCGACGATCCGCGTCGGCCGCCGCGCGTGATGAAGGAGCATCAGCGCGAGAAGCCCGTGGGCTTCGGGCTCGTCGATGAGAGCGACCAGCTGCCGGGTCACCCGGATGGCTTCAGCGGCGAGATCGATCTCGCCCGAGTAGCCCTCGTTGAACAGCAGATAGAGCACACGCAGCACCCGTGACAGGTCGCCGGGCTGATCGAGGGGGACGCCGGCGAGCCGCTGCTTCGCACGGCTGATGCGCTGAGCCATCGTCGCCTCGGGCACCAGGAAGGCATCCGCGATCTGCCGCGTCGTCAAGCCCGCGACGGCGCGGAGGGTGAGGGCGGTCGCCGATGTCGAAGTGAGTAGCGGGTGGGTGCAGAGGAAGTACAGGGCGAGCGTGTCGTCGCGGTGCGGCACCGGACCCGGCTCAGCCTCAGCCGCGAGGCGCGCCTCACGTGCGACGCGGGCCCCGTCGCTGCGCACCTGGTCGAGGAACACGCGCCAGGCCACGGTGACGAGCCAGGCGCGCAGGTCGCGGACGCCCTCGAGATCGGTTCGATCCAGCGCGCGGACGAGCGCGGTCTGGACGGCATCCTCGGCCGACGTGAAGTCCGCGCCGCGCCGGACGAGGATGCCGACCGCCTCGGGGATCGCGCGACGCAGCGCCGCGACATCCGCCCCGGTCATCACGCGTCTGCGGGCGCGGCGCTCATCACCTCGCGCAACTCGAGCCACTCGCCGAGCGGCGCCCCGCCGGCCCACGGCGCGGCCGACAGCTCGGAAGCGAGTTCGAGCGCCCGCTCGTACGAGTCGACGTCGATCATCATCCAGCCGGCGATGAGGTCCTTCGTCTCGGCGAACGGGCCGTCGACGACAGGAGGACGCCCCTCCCCGTCGAAGCGAACCCACGCGCCGCCCATCGAGAGCCCCTCGGATGAGACCAGTTCGCCCGTGGCGATGAGGCGCTGTTCCATGTCGTGCATGTACTGGATGTGCGCCGACCACTCCTCGGGCGCGAGCTGGTCCATCGGGACGGGGTTCGCCGCCGGGCGTCCGCCGCGGTAGTGCTTCAGCATCAGATACTTGGCCATGTCAGCCTCCGGTTCGGTGCGGCCCATTCTGACCGCTTCACAGAGGAGACGGAACCGGCCTCGCGTTCTCGACATCGGTCGCCGAAGCGGGAACCCACCGCCGCCCGTTGACGACACCTCGAGGTGGCGCGGCCGCTCGAGGATCGTGCCGGACGTGCGCCTCATCGGCGAGGTCGTGTGACGGTGAACCGGCTGCTACCGTCCCCCGCACGGGGTGTGCATGCACCAGTCGCCGGATCTCGACGACTCACGGATGCGACCGGTCCGAGGACGGCGATCGCGCCCCTGCCGCTCATCCCGCCGGGGTTGGCTTCACCCGCAGTTCCGCTGCGATCGCCCAAGCGGCTGCCCGGGCATCGAGCCCGATCTGGAAGAGCAGACCCTTGAGCGGCGTGCTGATTCCCACGAAACGGAGCCCGCGTGCGTGGGACAGCGTGTGGCGCCCGAGCACGAGCGGCTCGCCGCGCTCGCCGAGCACCCCGAGGTGCCCGACGACGGGCGCCAGGCCCGTCGCGTAGCCGGTGGCGGCGATCACAGCATCCGGTGACACACGCGTGCCGTCGGCGAGCAGGGCCTCGTCGCCCTCGAACCGCTCCAATGCGGCGACGGGGGTGACCGTTCCGGCGCGGAGGGCTGCGACCAGACCGACATCGATGGTCGGAGTGCGTCCGGCGGAGCGGGCCTGGGCGACGATTCCGGCGGTGGGGCGAGGCATTCCGAATCGCGTCAGGTCGCCGAGGGTCGCCTTCTGCAGCAGTCGGTTGGCGGGGTCGACGAGCCAGGCGGGCAGGACGTCCATCGGCACCGCGAGGAGCGTGGTCGGGAAGGGGCCCACCTGTCGCGGGATCACGTTCGGAGGAGTCCGGATCGACAGCAGCACCTCGGCGGCGCCCTGCTCGGCGAGGTCGGCGGCGATCTCGGCGCCGGTGTTGCCGGCGCCGACCACGAGCACACGTCTGCCGACGAAGGGTGAGGCATCGCGGTACTGGGAGGCGTGGATCACACTGCCGCGGTACCCCTTCTGCCCGGGCCACGCCGGCGCGAGGGGAACGCTGTTGTAGCCGGTCGCGAGGACCACCTGGGCCGCGCGCAGCGTGCCCGCATCCGTCGTGAGCTGCCACCCGGCACCGTCGTGATCGATGCGCGTCACCTGCGTGCCGAAGCGCGGATGGATGCCATGACGACGGGCGTAGACGCGCAGATACCAGGCGACGTCCCCCTTGGCGACCCACCGGCCGAAGCGCCTCGGCATGCGCAGGCCAGGCAGAGCGGACTGGATGCGCGGCGTGTGCAAGTGCAGTCGGGAGTAGCGGCGGTCCCAGCTTTCCCCGACCGACGAGCCCTGATCGAGAACGAGGACGTCAACGCCGCGACGCCGCAGACCGGCGGCGACGGCGAGGCCGGCGGGGCCGGCTCCCACGATCACGACATCGGCGTCCATCGGCTCCGTGGCGGGGCATCCCGAAGCATCCTCGACATTCAGCATTGCCCGCACCCGCTGCTCATGCCTGCACCGCGAGGTACTCGTCGACGGTCGCGAAGCTGACTGGCATGTCAGCGGTTCTCACGCTCATCTGTGCGGTCGACGCGGTCGGGGGCGTAACCCGTTTCACCGCTGATGTCGGCGAGCGCGTCGTTGTCGCCCGTGACGCGTGCGGTCGGGGTGACGGGAGCCTCGTCCACGTCGTCCTGGTCCTCGAGCTTCAGCGCGGCGCGCGCATCTTCCTGCGCGAGCCCGAACAACGTCCGCACGTGAATGTCGCGCTGCGGGAACGGGATCTCGATGCCGTGCCGCTTCAGGGCGGTGTGCAGTGCCCAGTTGTAGGCGGCGGTGACGGCGATCGGCTTCATCGTCGCTTCGGGATTGAGCCAGACGACCAGTTCGAACCCCAGGGCGCTGTCTCCAAATTCGCTCAGCCAGACCTGCGGCCGCAGCGGCCCATCGAGGTCGAGGGTGAAGGGCACCGCCTCGGCCGCTTCCAGCGCCGCCTTCTTCACCAGCTCCTTGTCGGTCCCGTACGCGACGCCGAAGGGGATGCGCACGCGACGACGCACGTCACGGTGTGTCCAGTTGACGACCCGACCGGTCACGAACTCCAGATTCGGCACGATGACGTCGATGTTGTCGTTGGTGACGATCGTGGTGGCACGCATCCGGATGTCTCGCACCTGCCCGGTCGCGCCGGACTCGAGCTCGACGAAGTCACCCACCTTGAGCGACTTGTCCAGCAGCAGGACGATTCCCGCGACGAAGTTGCCGACGAGCGGCTGCAGGCCGAAACCGAGGCCCACGCCGAGCGCCCCCGCGAGAAGGGTGAATCGGCTGAGCGGGACGCCGAGCTCGGCGATGACGAGGAAGAAGCCGATCGTCAGGACGATGTAGGCGACCAGTCGCGACAGCGTGTACCAGGTCGAGGTGTGCGCGGCGTCCTCGCGCCTCGAGTAACGCACGATCGCCTTCCGCAGCACGATGGACACCACGATCGCGACCACGGCGATGATCGCCGCAGTGATCAGATCGGACCACCTCAACGTGGTGTCGAAGATCTCGACGACTCCCGTGCTGACTGCCGGCATGTGCCCAGCAGACCACACGATGACCTGCGAAGGGAGGGGGCTTGCCGAGGACGCGCGCGGGTGTCCGCTGGATGCCGCCGCCGGCGATCGCCATGTCGCCATCGGCAGCCCCGTGAGTCGACCCGGCGGTTGTCGCACGACCGGCAGGCGGAGGCACCGAGCGCCGCGGGTCGAGGGGGAAGACAGCCGCGAGCCGGACCGGTTGACGCGTCTCCCGGTGGCGGATACGGTCGCCCCAACGGACAAGGGGGTCGTACGTATGGTCACACGCACGCTCATCGGCACGGGCGCAGCACTGCTGCTGGCGCTCGCGGCAGCGGCGCCGGCGAACGCCGCACCGCCGGAATGCAACTGGGGAGTCGCGACGAGTGATTCCGTCGCCGAGTTCGGCGGAAAGGCGCTCGGGGAGCACTCATCGGACCCGTCGGGCGACGGACCCGGCTATGAGAGCCGGGTCGGTCTGCCGAACCTCGATCCGTCGGCCGAAGGAAGCGACAAGCTCGTCGCGACCTGCCTCATCGTCACCGGAGGCTGACGCCGAGCGATCCGCGCGAAGACCGGCTGAGGCGACGAGATGAAGCCGCTTCGATAGCCGGTGGCTCACCGCGAGTTCCGATCGGGCGCGGTCGCACGACGCTACCGACCCGCGGATCGCTCTTGACCCGGTGACGACTCGCGCCGACCCGGCGGTCGGCGGGCACCGCGCCTCAGAGAGTCGTCCCGACCCACGCCTCGGGGGAATCCGCGCCGGGATCAGCCGAGCACCTCCACGCCGAACCCGGCGACGACAGCCCGCACTTCGGCGAGGTAGCGTTCGGCCTGTTCGGTGAGGGGGATCGCGGCGTGGCCGATCCAGCCGATCTCGATGCGCTCGTCGACCTCGAGCGGGATGGCGACGATCTCGGGGTCGAGCTCCTCGCTGATGATGCCCGTCGAGATGGTGTAGCCGCCGAGTCCGATCATGAGGTTGAAGATCGTCGCGCGGTCGGAGACCCGGATCTCCTGCTTGCTCGACAGGGTCGAGAGGATCTCTTCGGCGAAGTAGAAGGAGTTGTTCGCCCCCTGGTCGAAGGTGAGCCGCGGCAGATCGGCGAGATCGGCGAGAGTCGCACGATCTCGGGAGGCCAGGGGGTTGGACCGCGAGATGAAGATGTGCGGCTCGGCGCGGAAGAGCGGGTGGAACGCCAGCCCGGAGTCCCGGAGCAGCTTGTCGATGACCTTCCGGTTGAAGTCGTTCCGGTACAGGATGCCGATCTCGCTGCGGAGCGTCCGGACGTCCTCGATGATGTCCCACGTGCGGGTCTCACGCAGCGCGAACTCGTACTCGGGGGCATCCGCGGCCTTGACCATCCGGACGAACGCGTCGACCGCGAACGAGTAGTGCTGCGCCGACACTCCGAGCAGGCGCCTGGACGGCGGTCTGCCGAGGTAGCGCTGCTCGAGCAGCTCCACCTGCTCGACCACCTGCCTGGCGTATCCGAGGAACTCTGCACCGTCAGCGGTGAGGGTGACGCCGCGGGCGGAGCGGACCAGGAGCGCCCTGCCCACCCGGGTCTCGAGGTCCTTCATCGCCGCGGACATCGTCGGCTGGGCGACGTAGAGGACGTCGGCGGCCGCGGAGATGGACCCCTCCGCGGCGACCTCGACGAAGTAGTGGAGTTGCTGCAGCGTGACGCCGCTCGATCCCCGAGACATAGGCAAACCCTATATGAACACATAGAAGACCCGAGTTACCCGATATCTGCCGGGCGCTTGCACCATGGATGCATCCACATTTCGACGGCCCATCCCGGCCCGACACCGACCGGACCCACCACCATGACGGACGCGTTCACGTTCAGTTTCACCACCACCCGCTTCGACGAGGACTACTCGCCGTCGGCAAGCTCCCGGATCACGACGAACTTCGCCAACCTGGCCCGGGGCGAGCACCGTCAGCAGAACCTGCGCAACACCCTGACGATGATCAACCGTCGGTTCAACGACCTCGCGCACTGGGACAACCCCACCCGGGAGCGCTACGCCGTCGAACTCGAGATCGTCTCCGTGCAGCTGGAGTTCACCGCCGAAGGCACCGATCAGCGGTTCCCGCTGCTCGAGGTCCTCGACACCCGGATCGTCGACCGACACACCGGCATCCGCCACCAGGGGATCGTCGGGAACAACTTCTCGTCCTACGTCCGCGACTTCGACTTCAGCGTGCTGCTGCCGGCGGCGAGCGGCGGCGGCAAGCCCACCGTCCCCCACGACTTCGGCGATCTGCACGGCAAGCTCTTCCAGCACTTCCTCGACTCGGCGGAGTACCGGGAGCGCTTCCCGGCGTCGCCAGTGATCTGCATCAGCGTCTCGACGAGCAAGACGTACCGCCGGACCGGGAACCACCACCCGATCCTCGGCGTCGAGTACGAGCAGGACGCGTTCTCGCTCACCGATGAGTACTTCGCGAAGATGGGCCTGCAGGTCCGTTACTTCATGCCGGCCGGCAGCGTGGCGCCGCTCGCGTTCTACTTCCGCGGCGATCTGCTGGGCGACTACTCCAACCTTCAGCTCATCAGCACGATCAGCACGATGGAGACCTTCCAGAAGATCTACCGCCCCGAGATCTACAACGCGAACTCGGCCGCCGCCGACATCTACCGACCGAGCCTGGAAGCGCAGGACTACTCGCGGACCCAGATCGATTACGACCGTGTCGAGCGCAGTCAGCTCGCGGTCCAGCAGGGGCTGTACACGAAGGAGCACTTCATCGAGCCGCACAGGGACGTGCTCGAGCAGTGGGCCGCCGGCTACGCCGCCCGAGTCGCATGACCGCCGGGGAGTCGTCGACCGCGAACACGCTCCTGCCGACCTCGATCGTCGGCAGCCTGCCGAAGCCGTCGTGGCTCGCAGAGCCGGAGGTCCTCTGGTCTCCGTGGAAGCTGGAGGGTGATGCGCTGGTCGAGGGCAAGCAGGATGCGCTGCGGATCGCCGTCCAGGAGCAGAGCCGGCGCGGCATCGACATCGTCAGCGACGGGGAGCAGACCCGCCAGCATTTCGTCACGACGTTCATCGAGCATCTGAGCGGAGTCGATTTCGACAAGCGCGAGACCGTGCGCATCCGCGATCGCTACGACGCGAGCGTGCCGACCGTCGTCGGGTCGGTCAGTCGCGAGCGACCCGTGTTCGTCGAGGACGCGAGATTCCTCCGCGCCTCCACGGATCGGCCGATCAAGTGGGCCCTCCCCGGTCCGATGACGATGGTCGACACGCTCTACGACGCCCACTACCGAAGCCGCGAGAAGCTGGCGTGGGAGTTCGCGACCATCCTCAACCAGGAGGCGAAGGAACTCGAGGCGGCGGGTGTCGACGTCATCCAGTTCGACGAGCCCTCGTTCAACGTCTTCTTCGACGAGGTCCAGGACTGGGGTGTGGCCGCTCTGGAGAGGGCGGCAGAGGGACTGCGCGCCGAGACCGCCGTGCACATCTGCTACGGCTACGGCATCAAGGCGAACACCGACTGGAAGGCGACCCTCGGGTCGCAGTGGCGGCAGTACGAGGAGTCGTTCCCGCTCCTGCAGCGGTCCGCCATCGACATCGTCTCGCTGGAGTGCCACCACTCCCATGTCCCGATGGACCTCATCGAGCTCGTCCGCGGCAAGAAGGTCATGCTCGGGGCCATCGACGTGGCGAACCAGGCGATCGAGACCCCCGAGGAAGTCGCCGACACCCTCCGCACGGCGCTCACGTTCGTCGATGCAGAAAATCTCATCCCCAGCACGAATTGCGGAATGGCACCGTTCCCCCGAGACGTTGCACTGAAGAAGCTGAGCGCGCTCAGCGCGGGAACGAACATCATTCGTGAGGAGCTGGATGTTGAGCAGCATTGAGTCGGATGCCTCCGCCGCCGTCGACCCGACGGGGGCGTCACAGCACGGCTTCTCACCCTCCCTCTCCCCCGACGACTTCAAAGCCCTGTTCCGCGGGCACCCCGGAGGCGTCGCCGTCATCACGGCGGATGCGGGCGATGGGCCCGTCGCCCTCACGGCGACCTCGGTCTCGTCGGTGAGCGCCGAGCCGCCGCTGCTGATCTTCTCGATCTCGGCGCTGTCGTCGGCATCCGATGTCCTCTCGCGCGCCGAGACCGTCGTCGTGCATCTGCTCGACGCGCAGGACCTCGAGGTGGCGAAGCTCGGCGCGACCCGCGGCATCGACCGCTTCGCCGAGACGCACCGCTGGTCCCGCCTGGTCACCGGCGAGCCGGTCTTCCGCGACGTCCGCGCCTGGGTGCGCTGCGCGGTCATCGATCGCATGGATGCCGGGACCTCCACGGTCATCGCTGCTCACGCCCTCCAGTCGCACATCGAGCGCGATGTCCACCCGGGCGGACCCGGCGACGCGCTGGTCTATCACAACCGCACGTGGCACCGGCTGGGCGAGGACTCCCGCATCGAGGACTGAATCGCTCGATCGGCCGGCCGGCGCCGCGCGACGCGGGCCGCGCCGCGGGTCGCCACCCGTCGGCTCAGTGGAGCGTCTCGCCCCGCGCCAGCATGGCGACATACTCGGCGACGCGGGCCGCACGCGACTCCGGCCGCTTGAGACTGCCCACACGGAACGCCATCGCGAACCGGTTCTGCGCCGACTGCGCCGCGAACGCCGCCGCGATCGCCGGATCGGCGTCGAGTGCCGCCTTGAGCTCGGCCGGGATCTCCCCGTCGCTCTGGCGATAGGCGGCGTCCCATCGTCCGTCCGCCTTGGCACGGTCGATCTCACGCTGACCGGCGGGCCGCATCCGCCCCGCCGCGATCAAGCGAGCGGTGTGCTCGATGTTGACCTTCGACCACACGCCGCGCGGCCGGCGCGGGGTGAACACCTGCAGGAAGTAGTCGGCGTCCACCGACAGCTTCTGCCCGTCGATCCACCCGAAGCACAGCGCGACGTCCAAGGCTTCGGCGTAGGTGATGCCCGGCTTGGCCGACGCCACCTTGCGCAGGCGCAGCCGCACGCCGTCGGGGCCGGGATCGGACTCGAGCCAGCGCTCCCACTCCTCGACGGTGTCGACGCGCAGCTCGGGCTTGGCAGATGTGGCGACCATCCTCGAACCGTAGACCCTCGCACCGACAGCATCCCCCTCGCCGACGGCGCTCGCTCCGCGACGGCGCGTCACCGCAAGCGCTCCCGCACGCCCTCCGCTGCCTCCCGGTGTCGGGATCGCGTCAGTCCGCGCGCTCGAAATGGATGTGTCCGCGCGCCTCGCCCTCTGCCGGAGGGTCGTAGCGGAGCGACGCGGCCTTGCCGACCGAGATGTACGGATGCACTGCGTCGAAGTACTCATCGCGGGCCTGCCCGCTCAGATACGACCCGCGCTGGGCGAACTGAAGGAGCTCTGCACTCTCGCGGCTCGCGAAGTGGCTCGCCTGAACGACGGCGGACAGAGCTGCCGCGCGTTCTGCCGCGGTCGCGTCGGGCGGCAGGATCGCGATCACCTCACCCCACTCCCACGGGAAGAAGGCGTCATCCGTCGCCCGGGGCTCGCTCCCCGGCGACTCGGCATAGATGACCCAGGCCTCGAAATCCTCAGCCGCCATAGTCGAATGGTAGCGAGATTCCCCGTCGCCATGGGGTCGTCGACGGGTGCGCGACGGCGGCGCCGACCGGCGCTCAGCGCGCCGGGCGCCAGTCGTGCTGCGCGCGGAAGCCGAGCTGCTCGCGGATCTTCCGCGTCGACATGAGCGACTCGAACTCGCCGAGATCGTCGGCCATGGGCGTGCCGGGGAACCACTCCTCGGCCAGCCGGCGCGACGGAATGCTCAGCCCGGACTCCGGCGCCGCGACGTTGTAGACCTCGAACCCGGGCTTGGCCGCCTCGAGCGCGAGAGCGACGGCCAGGGCGCCGTCGCGCGCGTCGACCCACGACCCGACGAGGTCCCGGCGGTAGGTCGGGTCGTCGGCGCGCGTGAACGTGTCGTACTCGTCGGGCGCGACGACATTGGTGAACCGCAGTGCCGTGATCGACGTGCCGTCGCCCCAGCCGACGAGCTGCGCCGCCATCGCCTCCTCGACGACCTTGCCGAGCCCGTAGGTGTTGTGCGCGCGCGTGAACGTCTCGTCGACGGGAAGGCGCTCGGGCGCCTCGTCGAACGGGAAGCCCATCGCCGTGATGCTCGACGCCGACACGATCGTGCGGATGCCGGCTCGATGCGCGGCGAACATGACGTTGAACGAGACCGCGACGTTGTTCTGGAAGGTCGCGGCGTCGGGGACGACCCCGTTCACGGGGATCGCGGCCAGGTGCACGATCGCGTCCAGCCCGTCGTGCCGCGCCGTCACACCCAGGAGCGCGTCCAGAGTCTGCCCGTAGTCCGTCAGATCCACCCGAGTGAAGCCGAATCCCGCCGGTCCGACCACGTCGAACCCGATGACGTCGTGCCCCCGCTCGGCGAGGACCGCGACCGTCGCCCGCCCCAGCTTGCCGCCGCTGCCCGTGACTGCGATCCGCATCCGCCCACTCCCTCGTCGTGCGATTGAAACGTCACAATTCTATCCCTACACTGAAGCGGTGCCGGACGCGCGCGCGTTCGGCACCTGCCCCGACGAAGAGGAGCCGCCCATGACGGATCGATGGAGACCGCTGCTCGCGGACTATGTGCGCACGGCCAGCGAGCAGATGATGCGGGAGCCGTCGGGGATCCTCGCGCACCCCTACACGGTTCCGAGCTCCCCGGACTCGCCGTACTACTCCGACACGCTGTGGGACTGGGACTCGTGGTTCATCTCCGTCGCGCTCGGCCAGGTCGAGGCCGACACGGGCCAGGAGGGGCGCTTCGCCTCCTACGAAGAGGGCGTGCTGTGGAACTTCCTCGACCACACCGACGAGGACGGCGTGATGCCGATCCTCCTCAAGCCCGACGGCCCGCTCCTGCACGGCGACCCCGGCCGAGCGGGCGGCTTCTCGCAGAACATGCACAAGCCGATCGTCGCGCAGCACGCCGCGCTGCTGTCGCGGCGCCGGGGCGGCGCCGAGTGGATCCGCGACCGGATGCCGGCGCTCGAGCGATTCCTGGAGCGCTACCTGACCAGTCACGTCCACGAGCCCACCGGTCTTGCGTACTGGCAGACCGACTTCGCCATCGGGGTCGACAACGACCCCTCGGTCTACTACCGACCTGATCGCAGCACGGCCTCGATCTACCTGAACTCGCTCCTGTACCGCGAGCTGCTCGCGTTCGCGTACCTGCTCGAGGGTCTCGAGCGCGTCGCCGACGCCAACCGATGGCGGGGACGCGCACAGGATCTCGCGGACGCCGTCAACACGCACTGCTGGGACGAGCGGGACGGCACGTACTACTCCGCCGACATCGCTCTGCGCGACGTCGACCTCGACGACTGGCTGCACCGAGGCGCACCGCGGTCGTGGTCCTCGGTGCTGCTGCGGGTCGACAACTGGTCGAGCTTCCTGCCGATGTGGGCGGGCATCGCGTCGCCCGAGCAGGCCGAGCGGATGCTGGAGCGCTACCGCGACCGTCGCACGTTCCACGCCGCGTACGGCGTACGCACCCTCTCGAAGCTCGAGAAGATGTACAACCTGCGCGCCTCGAACAACCCCTCGAACTGGCTCGGTCCGGTGTGGGGCATCAGCAACTACCTCGTCTTCCGAGGCCTGGACAAGTACGGCTTCGCCGACGACGCGCGCGAGCTCGCCGAGGCCACCGTGGCACTGTTCGGACGGGATCTCGAGACGAACGGATCACTGCACGAGTACTACCACCCCGACACCGGCGAGCCGATCATGACGCGGGGCTTCCAGAACTGGAACTTCCTCGTCCTGAACATGATCGCCCACCTCGAGGACCGCCCCGCGGTCTGGGAGTACTGACCCCGCGCGGGGCACGCCCGTCAGCGGGGCTGGAACCCCTGCGTGCTGGCGCGCGGGACGAGCGTCGGATCGAACATCCGGTGCGGATCGTCGATCGCCGCACCCTCGATGGCGTCGAACAGGACGTCGACGACGGCCACTCCGAACAGCTCGTGCCGCCCGCGGACGGTCGACAGCGGGATGAGCGAGGCCTCGGCGAACTCGTTGTCGTCGTACCCGACGATCGCCACGTCCTGAGGCACCGAAACGCCGCCCAGCACCAGCACCTGCATCAGGCCGAGGGCGAGGAGGTCGTTGACGGCGAAGATGCCGTCGGGGCGCATCTCGGGCGGGCGCGCCATCAGCGCCTCGCCGACCTCGTGGCCACCGCGGACGGTGCGGTCGCCCATGTCGATCACCTCGAGCGTCACGACCCCGGATGCCCGAGCCGCCTCGCCGGCCCCGGTGAGACGGTCGGCGACCTGGGGGACCATGAGCGGCCCCCCGACGAACGCGATGCGCCGGCATCCGATGTCGATGAGGTGCTGCATGGCCTGCCGCCCGCCGGACACGTCGTCGAGCGACACCGACGGCTGCTCGGGCGAGCTCGCGCGCTGGCCGACCAGCACCGACGGCGTCCCACGCCGCCGCACCTGGGCGAGGCGCTCCTCGATCGGCAGGTGCGACGAGACCAGCAGCCCCTGCACCTGGTGCTGCTCGAAGACCTGCAGGTACGCGTCTTCGCGATCCCGGCTGCGGTGCGAGTTGGCGAGGAACACCGAGACGCCGCGTTCGGTCGCGCGGCGCTCGACGCTCTCGGCGATCTCGGCGAAGTACGGGTTGCTCACGTCCGGGGCGATGTAGCCGATCACCGTGCTCACTCCGAGTCGCAGCTGGCGCGCGGCGTTGCTGCGGACGAATCCCAGCACCTCGATCGCCTGGCGGATGCGCTCCGCCTTCTCGGGCGAGAGCCGCTCGGGGTGGTTGAGGTAGTTGGAGACCGTGCCGACGGCGACGTCGGCATGGATCGCGACTTCACGGATGCCGACCCTGGCCATTCAGCGACCTCCCGTCACGAGTGAACACTCATTGTACAGCCCCTCAGCGGCGCGGAATCATGCCTGTGAACGTTTCAATCCACCCGCGACGACCTCACCCCGACGCATCCGCGACGCGGTCGATGCGGCGCCACCGCGGCTCGTCCGCCACGCCGCCGACCGCGCGAACGCCGCCGACCAGGTCGATCGCGACAGCATCGCCCGGATCGTCCGCGTGCGAGGCCCGCGTGAGGGTCACGCGTCCCGGCTCGACGATCCTGGTGCCGGCGAGGCCCGTGAACGCGAGCGCTGCCGCCGGGATCTCGACGCGCCACGCCTGCTCCTCCCCCGGCTCCAATTCGAGGCGGCGGAACGCGACCAGCTGACGCACCGGACGCACGACCTGCGCGACCTCGTCGGTGGCGTAGAGCTGCAGGACGTCGGCGCCACGGCGCGAGCCGGTGTTGCGCACGGTCAGCTCGAGCGCGATCGTGCCGTCGACCGGCACCTGCGCGGTCTCGACGCTCGGGGTGCCGTGGTCGAAGGACGTGTACGACAGTCCGAACCCGAATGGGTAGCGGGGCGAGGGGTCGGCGCTGCTGACCTCGGATGCACCGCCCAGACGCGGATGCAGATAGCCGGCGGGCTGCGGGCCGTCCGGGTACGGTACCTGCACCGGGAGCCGCCCGGACGGGTTCACCCGGCCGGTGAGCACGTCGGCGATCGCGCGCCCGCCCTCCTGCCCCGGGAGGAAGGCCTGGACGACCGCCGCACAGCGCTCGACGACCGCACCCAGAGCATGGGGCCGCCCCGTGATGAGGACGAGCACGACCGGGGTCCCCGTGTCGACGACCGAGGTCAGCAGCTCCTCCTGCACGCCGGGCAGCGCCAGGTCCTGTCGATCGCATCCCTCGCCCGACGTGCCCGCGCCGAACATCCCCGACTCGTCGCCGAGCACCAGGACGGCGACGTCGGCGGATGCCGCGGCCCGCGCGGCCGCGGCGAATCCGGAGCGGTCTTCTCCGGTCACCTCGCAGCCGGCCTCGGTGACGACGTCGTGCGGCCAGAGTGCCGCCAGCGCCTGCGCCGTCGTGGGGGCCTCGACGCGCGCATCGACCCCCGGATGGCGCGA
Organism: Microbacter sp. GSS18; assembly: GCA_029319145.1. Taxonomy (NCBI): domain Bacteria; kingdom Pseudomonadati; phylum Bacteroidota; class Bacteroidia; order Bacteroidales; family Porphyromonadaceae; genus Microbacter; species Microbacter sp. GSS18. The sequence continues at coordinate 2,561,903 of CP119753.1, forward strand.
CAGCACGTGCTTGACGAACGAGTAGCACCCGAACACCGCGCCGAACCGATCGGCGTTCGGGCCGATCACGGCAAGGCGGCCCACGCGGGCGTCGTCCAGCGGCAGCACACCGTCGTTGGCGAGCAGGATGACGGACTCCTGTGCGACACCCCTCGCGAGGGCGCGATTGCCCGGCGCGTCGAGGTCGACCTCGAGGTCGCCCTCCTCTCCCGGCGCGGGCCCGATCAGCCCCAGCTCGCTCTTCTGGCTCAGCACGCGACGCAGCGCGCGATCCACGACCCGCTCGTCGACGTCGCCTCGGCGCACCGCGTCGGCGAGGGGCGCGAGGTAGGCCGAGCCCGTCGGCAGCTCGACATCGATGCCTGCGTTCAGGGCGATCGCGGCCGCCTCGCCGGCCGACCCCGCCACGGCGTGCATCGTCTCGAGGAAGGTCACGGCGAAGTAGTCCGCGACCACGGTGCCCTCGAAACCCCACCCGTCGCGCAGCACTCCGGTGAGCAGTTCGGCCGACGCCGCGGCGGGCACACCGTCGAGGTCGGCGTACGAGTTCATGACGGATCTCGCCCCGGCGGCCAGCGCACGCTCGAACGGGGGCAGATAGACGTCCGCGAGCTCGCGCAGGCCCACCGAGACCGGGGCGTGATTGCGCCCGCCCCGCGACCCGGAGTAGCCCGCGAAGTGCTTGAGCGTCGCGACCCGGCCCTCGGCTTCGAGCCCGCGCACGTATGCCGCGCCGATCAGCCCGACCACGAGCGGATCCTCCGAGATGCACTCCTCGACACGACCCCAGCGCGCATCGCGGACCACATCGACCACCGGGGCGAGCCCCTGATGAACACCCAGGGCGCGAAGATCGGCGCCGATCCGCCGGGCCATCTCCTCGACCAGGTCGGGATCGAACGCGGCACCCCACGCGAGCGGCGTCGGGTAGGTCGTCGCACCCCACGCGAGCACCCCGGTGAGGCACTCCTCGTGCACCACGGCACGGATCCCGATCCTCTCGGACAGGTCGCTCTGCTGCGCCCGCAGCGCCGCCAGCCCGTCCGCGACACCCAGAGGCACGGTCCCCCAGTGCCGCGTCAGCTGACCCAGGCCCCGACCGCTCGCCTCCTCGAAACGCCGGGCGGACTCCAGCATCCGGTCCTGCATCGGGGCCACGCCGTCATCGGCGCGCGCGCCGGCCCACAGTCCGACGAGCTGGGCGAGCTTGGTCTCGAGATCCAGCGTGGCGATCAGCGCGTCGATCGCTCCGGGCTGACCGCGATCAGCCTCGTGATCAGATTGTGACGTTTCATGATTCACGGGACCATCTTGGGCCAATCCACGCGCTTCGGGGATGCTCGAAGCCACAAAAATGCGGAAATCGCGGTTGACAGCGCTTACCCGAGTCCCTAGCATCCAATCTTGAAACGTCTCAAATGGGGCGCCAATTTCAAGGAGGAAATGTGTTCACAGCAGAACGACGGCGTCTTCGGAAGCCGATGCTCGCCACCGCGGCTCTCGTCGGCACCGGAGCTCTCGTGCTCACGGGATGCGCCGGGGGCGGTGGCAGCGCGGGCTCGGATCCCGATGCCCTCGAGTTCCTGAAGAACGCCGAGAACACCACCACCGAGCCGGTGCTGCGCGCCCTCGCGGACAGCGTGTGCTCCGACCAGGAGGCGGCCATGCCCCTCGAGGTCAACTCGATCCCGCAGGCCGAACTCGACGCACAGGTCCAGCTTCTGGCCACGCAGGACGGCCTGCCGCCGATGTTCTCGGCCGGCGGCAACCCGGCCGAGGGCGCCAAGCTCTGGGATGCGGGCTACCTGCTCGACTTCGACGAGGCGCTCACCGACCTCGGCGTCCGCGACAAGGTCGCCGAGGGCGCCGTCTCGACCATCGAGAAGCTGTACGGCGGGGCGTTCAACTTCCTGCCCTTCCAGTACAACATCGAGGGCATCTTCTACAACACGGCGATGTTCGAAGAGAACGGCTGGGCCGTCCCCGAGACCTGGGATGACCTGGTCGCACTCGCCGACGACGTCGAGGCCGCCGGCTACACCCCCTTCGCCGCCTCGGGCGAGCAGGGCTGGCCCCTCACCCGCCTGGTCAGCGGATACCTGTTCCGCTCGCTCGGCCCGGACGCCCTCCAGAAGGTCGCCGACGGCGAGGCGAAGCTCACCGACCCCGAGTACATCGAGGGCGCTGCCGCCATCGCCGACCTCGGTGCCGCAGGCTACTTCGGCGACAACGTCACGTCGCTGGACTACGACGCCGCGACGAACGAGTTCCTCACCGGCAACGCCGCGATGATCTACATGGGCAGCTGGCTGCTCGGCAACATCAACAGCGACGCCAACCAGATCGGTGCGGACAGCGTCGGCTTCATGAAGTTCCCCGCCGTGTCCGGCGGCGCCGGCTCGATCGACGAGTACCCCTCGAACGTCGGCCTCCCCGCCACCTTCGGCGCGAACACCTACACCGACGGCGTCGCCGACTGGCTCGGCTGCATCGTCGAAAACTACGGCAACGAGGCGCTCCAGCAGGGCCAGATCACCGGCTTCATCGCCGATGAGCCCGCCGACCTGCCCGCGATCTCGCAGACCGTCGCCGACGAGATCGCCACGGCGACCGACAGCGTCCTGTGGTTCGAGGCTCTCTTCAACGCGAAGGCGAGCAACATCTCGTCCACCAACGCGGCGCTGCTGGTCACCGGCCAGATCACGCCCGAGGAGTTCATGACGCTCGTCCAGGACGCCCTGGACGAGGGCTGACCCTCACGCCCCGGTGCGCCCGCGCGGGCGCACCGGGGCCCATCCCGGTCGCGCTGCTCCGTCCGCCGCGACCGCCCCCATCCGCTCTGCCCTGAAAGGCCGCTCGCCATGAAGTCCGTCCTCGGCGACCGCAAGGCGATCACGCTCCTGCTCACCCCGGCGCTGGTCGTCTACACCCTCATCATCCTCGTCCCCGTCCTGTGGTCGTTCGGCCTGACCTTCTTCACCGGCAACGTGCTCAGCGGCTTCGAATTCAACGGGATCGAGAACTTCACCCGTCTGTGGGGCGACCAGTACGTCCACGACGCGTTCTGGTTCACCGTCCGCTACGCCCTGCTCGTCACCCTCTTCCAGGTCGTGCTCGGCTACGGCCTCGCGCTGCTGTATCACTTCGTACTGCGCAAGTCCTCGGTCCTCGTGCGCACCCTGGTCTTCTTCCCGGTGGTCCTCCCGACCGTGGCGATCAGCATCCTGTACCAGAAGCTCTTCCAGTCCGCGCCGTCCGACGGTCTCGTCAACGAGCTGCTGGTCAACGTCGGCCTGTCCTCGGTGGACTGGCTGGGCTCGGGCGCCACGGCGTTCGTCGTCGTCGTGATCATGGACGTGTGGCGCTCGGTCGGCTTCTACGGCGTCCTGGTCTTCTCAGGCCTGCTCGACATCCCGGACGACATCATCGAGTCCGCGCGGATCGACGGCGCGAAGACGTTCAGCCTCTTCCGCCACATCGTGCTCCCGATGTCGCTGCCGATCCTGTTCGCGTCGTTCATCTTCAGCATCAACGGCACGATCAAGGTCTTCGACTCGGTCTTCGCCCTGACCGGCGGCGGCCCGGGCAACTCCACGACGCCGCTGACGCTGTACATGTACCGCACCGCGTTCCAGTACAGCGACTTCGGCTACGGCTCCACGATCGCGCTCCTGCTCACGATCATGAGCCTGATCGTGACCCTCATCATCTTCCGGTCGTCGCGGCGCGACAACACGGTCTAAGGAGCGCTGATCATGACCAACACCCTCGAGACCACAGCCGTCTCCACCAGCCTGCGCTTCGAGCCCCACCGCCGGACGCCGTGGGATCGCGCCAAGCACGTGCTGCGCCGCGTCCCCGCCTGGCTCACGATCACCTTCCTGATCGTCGTGACGGCGTACCCGCTGTTCTGGATGTTCATCAACTCGCTCAAGTCGAACAGCGACTTCCTGAGCAACCCCTCGTACGCCTTCCCCGAGGTGTGGCAGTGGGAGAACTACGCCATCGCGTGGGAGACGGGCAACCTCGCCACGACCATCACGAACTCGATGATCGTGACGTTCCCCTCGCTGCTGCTCATCGTGATCCTCGGTTCCGCGGCGGGCTACGCGCTCGAGGTGCTCGTCTTCAAGGGCCGCGCCGGCGTGCTGCTGCTGTTCCTCGCCGGGATCATGATCCCGCTGCAGATGATCGTGCTGCCGCTGTTCAACGCGTTCTACCAGCTGGGCATCAACAACTCCTACCTGCCGATGATCCTCATCTACACGGCATCCGGTCTGCCGCTGACGGTGTTCATGATGGCGACGTACTTCCGGGCCATCCCCCGCGAGATCTTCGAAGCGGCGACGCTCGACGGGGCCTCGATGATCCGCGCGTTCTTCGCCATCGGCTTCCCGATGATGCGCAACGCCGTCGTCACCGTCGCCATCGTGCAGTTCTTCCTGATCTGGAACGACCTGCTGATCGCCCTGATCTTCGGCGGCAAGCGCGACCTGAACACGATCCAGGTCGGCCTGCTGAACTTCTCGGGAGAGTACGGCGCGATCAACTACGGGCCGCTGTTCGCCGCGATCTGCATCACGGTCGTCGGCATCCTCGTGCTCTACCTCTTCCTGAACCAGCGCATCATGAAGGGCCTCGCGGCCGGCGCGGTGAAGGGCTGATGCCGGTGCCGGCGGGTCGCGAGGACGGCACCCGCCGGCGCCGCCGAACCCGACGCACGTGCGCGTCACCGACCTGCCCGCACCACGGATGCGGGACCTCCCCATCCCCAGAGATCCACCCCTCTGAGAACGATTCACCCCTCTGAGAACAAGGAGCGCCGATGACGGCCACAGCTTCCTCCCCCCGCTTCGAGCACCACCGCGAAGCACTCGGCATCGGAGAAGCGCAGCCCCGCCTGTCGTGGACGATCGCCGAGGCACCGGGCGGGTGGCACCAGACGGCGTACCGCGTCGACGTCCGCCGCGACGGCGACCTGCAGACGTTCGAGGTCGCCTCGGGCGACCAGGTGCTCGTGCCCTGGCCGGCGGCTCCGCTGAGCTCGCGCGCCCGCGCCGAGGTGCGGATCAGGGTCCGGGGGAACGACGGCGTGTGGAGCGACCCCGGCCCCTGGGCGGCCGTCGAAGCCGGTCTGCTCGATGCATCCGACTGGTCCGCGGGGCCGATCGGGGCGATCTGGAACGAGAACCCGGCCTCCGACCGCCGCCGCCCCTCGCTGGTGCGGCGCGCCTTCACCGTGCGCCCGGGTCTCGTCGGCGCACGCCTCTACGCCAGCGCGCACGGCCTCTACCAGGCCGAGGTCAACGGGCAGCGCGTCGGCACCGACGTGCTCTCGCCGGGCTGGACGGTCTACCGCGAGCGCCTGCGCTACTACACCTACGACGTCACGGACCTCCTCGCCGAAGGCACGAACGCCGTCGGCGCGTGGCTCGGCGACGGCTGGTACCGCGGCCGCCTCGGCTGGCGCGGCGGCTGGCGCAACCTGTCGGGCGACGACCTCTCGTTCATCGGCCAGCTCGAGCTGACCTACGCGGACGGCACGCGCGACGTCGTCGCGACCGACACGTCGTGGAAGGCGGCACCGAGCCCCATCATCGCGTCGGGCATCTACGACGGCGAGGACTACGACGCGCGCGAGGAGTACCCGGGCTGGTCGCGCGGCGGCTTCGACGACGCCGCCTGGGGGCGCGTGCAGCTGCGCCGACGCGACCCCGCCACGTTCGTGGCGCCGACCGCGCCCCCGGTGCGCGTCACCGAGGAGCGCCGCCCCGTCGAGGTGCTCACGACGCCCTCCGGACGACGCATCCTCGACTTCGGCCAGAACGTCGTCGGCGTCGTTCGCCTGCGCGCCACCGCGCCCGCGGGCACGCGCGTCACTCTGCGCACCGCCGAGGTGCTGCAGGACGGCGAGCTCTACACCCGGCCGCTGCGCGACGCGCTGTCGACCGACCGCTACACGTTCGCCGGGCGCCCGGAGGGCGAGGAGTGGGAGCCGCGGTTCACGTTCCACGGTTTCCGGTACGTCGAGGTGGACGGCTGGCACGGCGACCTCTCCGCGGATGTCGCGGACGGGGCGCTGGTCGCACGCGTGATCCACACCGACCTCGAGCGGACCGGGTGGTTCACGTCGTCGGACCCGCTGCTGAACCGTCTGCACGAGAACGTCGTGTGGGGCATGCGCGGCAACTTCGTCGACATCCCCACCGACTGCCCGCAGCGCGACGAGCGCCTCGGGTGGACCGGCGACATCCAGGTCTTCGCGCCGACCGCGTCGTATCTGTTCGACTGCTCGGGCATGCTCACCGGCTGGCTCCGGGACCTCGAGGCCGAGCAGCTCCCCGACGGCACCGTCCCCTGGTACGTGCCGGTGATCCCCGCCGACACCATGTGGACGCCGCAGCGACCGGGAGCCGCCTGGGGCGACGCCGCGACCGTCGTCCCCTGGACGCTGTACGAGCGCTTCGGAGACCGCGAGGTGCTGCGCACGCAGTTCGACAGCGCGCGCCGCTGGGTCGACCTCCAGTCCGAGATCGCCGGCGATTCGCGCCTGTGGAACACCGGCTACCAGCTGGGCGACTGGCTCGACCCGGCCGCTCCGCCGCAGGATCCCGCGGATGCCCGCGCCGACCGGTATCTCGTCGCGACGGCCTACTTCGCCCTGTCGGCGCGCCTGGTCGCCCAGATGGCGGCGGTCCTCGGCGAGGACGACGCGGCGTCGCGCTACGCGACGCTCGCCGCAGAGGTGCGCGACGCGTTCGTCGCGGAATATGTCACACCCGAGGGCCGCATGACCTCGGATGCACAGACGGCCTACGCCGTCGCGCTCCGCTTCGACCTGCTGCCGGCCGAGCTGCGCGCACCCGCCGGAGACCGCCTGGCGGAGCTCGTCCGCGCCGAGGGGAACCGCATCGCGACCGGATTCGTCGGAACGCCGGTCATCGCCGACGCGCTGAGCGAGTCGGGGCACCCCGACACCGCGTACGACCTGCTCCTCGAGCGCTCGTGCCCGTCGTGGCTCTACCAGGTCACGATGGGGGCGACCACGATCTGGGAGCGGTGGGATTCGATGCTCCCGGACGGCAGCGTGAACCCCGGCACCATGACGTCGTTCAACCACTACGCCCTGGGCGCCGTGGCCGACTGGATGCACCGCGTCGTCGCGGGCCTGGCGCCGGACGAGCCGGGCTACGCCCGCATCCGCTTCGCGCCGCGACCCGGCGGGGGCCTCACCTCCGCATCGGCTCGGCACACCACGCCGTACGGCGAGTCGGCGATCGCGTGGTCGCTCGAGGACGGCGACCTGCGCGTGCGCGTCGAGGTGCCCGTCGGCGCGACCGGGGTGATCGACCTCGAGGGCAGGGAGCCCGAGACCGTCGGCCACGGCGTGCACGAACGCTCCCTCGCGACCGTGGCGGGTGCGGCATGAGCGCGCAGCAGCCCCGCATCGCCCTGCTCCACACCGGCGCCGTCGTCATCGGCCCCGTGGGCGACCGCGCCCGCGCCGCGATCCCCGATGCGACGTTCGTGAACTACCTCGACGACCGCATCGTCGCCGACCTCGGCGACCCCGACCGCGCCGCATCGGTGCCCGAGCGCGTCGCGGACCTCGTGCGTGCCGCGCAGGCGGGCGGGGCCGACATGGTGATGCTGACATGCTCGTCGATCTCGGCCCTGGCAGCGCCCACGGCCGCGGAGGTCGGCATCCCGGTGCTGCGGATCGACGAGGCGATGGCCGACGCGGCCGTCGCCACAGGGCCCAGGATCGCGGTCCTCGCGACCCTGCCGACCACGTGCACCCCGACGGTCGCGCTCATCCAGGAGCGGGCGGCGCTCGCGGACACCTCTCCGACCATCAGCGCCGAAGTGATCGACGGCGCGTTCGCCGCGGTCTCCTCCGGCGACCGCGCCACGCACGACCGTCTCGTCGCGGCCGCCGTCGAGCGCGTCGCCGACGACGCGGACGTCATCGTGCTGGCGCAGGCGTCCATGGCGTCGGCTGCCGAGCAGGTGAGCGTCGGCGTGCCGGTGCTCACCAGTGTCGCCCCGGGAGTGGAGCGGCTGCGCGAGATCGTCGCCGCCCGCGGAGAGGAGGATGCGCGATGAGCGCGACGAGCACGACCGCGCTGCGCGGCCACGCCCCGCTGACACCGCTCGCCGCGGCGGACGCACAGTGGCGCAGCGGCTTCTGGGGCGCCGTCGCCGAACGGACCCGCGAGGTGACGGTGCCCTCGATGGGACGCATGCTCGACGACCCCGCGATCAGCCCGGGCCTGACCAACTTCCGCGTCGCCGCGGGCCTCGAAGAGGGCGTCCACCAGGGTCCGCCCTTCATGGACGGCGACACCTACAAGTGGCTCGAATCGGCGATCGCCCAGCTCGAGACCGCCCCCGACCCGGTCCTCGCCGACCGCATCGAGCAGATCGCGCAGCTGATCGCGTCGGTGCAGCGCGAGGACGGGTATGTGCACACGCCGACGACGATCGCCGCGAACAACGACGAGGACGTCGTCGCCCTCGCCGACCGGTTCAACTTCGAGACCTACAACCTCGGCCACCTGATCACCACCGCGGTGCGCCACCATCGGGTCACGGGCTCCGAGACCCTGCTGGACGTCGCGAAGGGCGCCGCCCGCTTCCTCGAGATGCTCGCGACCGACAAGCCCCTCGAACTCGCCCGCAGCGCGATCTGCCCCTCGCACTACATGGCCGTCGTCGAGCTCTACCGCGCGACCGGCGACGACCGGTACCTGCGGCTCGCGGAGTCTTTCGTGCGCGTGCGCGACGACTTCGAGGAAGGCGGGGACGACAACCAGGACCGCATCCCGGTGCGCGAGCAGACCGCCGTCGCCGGCCACGCCGTGCGCGCAAACTATCTGTACGCCGGGCTCGCCGACCTTGTTGCCGAGACGGGCGATCCGCAGCTGCGGACGGTGCTCGACACGCTGTGGCAGGACGTCGTCGACAGCAAGCTCTACATCACCGGCGGCTGCGGCGCGCTGTACGACGGGGCGTCGCCCGACGGCTCGCCGTGGCAGGAGGACATCAGCCGCGTGCACCAGGCGTACGGCCGCTCATTCCAGCTGCCCAACACGACCGCCCACAACGAGTCGTGCGCGCAGATCGGGATGATCTTCTGGAGCGAGCGGATGCTGGCGCTCGACGCCGACGCACGCTACGCCGACGTCATCGAGACGATCGCGTTCAACTCCCTTCTGTCGAGCATCGGGCTGGAGGGGAAGACGTACTTCTACACCAACCCGCTCCGCCAGGTCCGCGACCTGCCCTTCCCCCTGCGCCGCGCCGGCGACACCGCACTCCACCCGGTCCCGTCGCCGCCGCCCTCGGACGCTCGGCTGCGCGAGGAGTACCTCAGCTGCTTCTGCTGCCCGCCGAACATCGCGCGGACGCTGTCGGAGTTCCACGAGCGCATCGCATCCGTCTCGGGGGACGGCCTCTTCGTGCACCAGTACGGCGGCTCCGGCATCCGCCACGCCTTCGAGGACGGGCGGATGCTCGCGCTCGACGAGCAGTCCGACTACCCGTGGGACGGGCGGCTGACGTTCACCGTCGCCGACGCCGCGGGCACGGTGGCGCTCCACCTGCGGATCCCGGGCTGGTCGCGCGACGCGACCCTCACCGTGAACGGCGAGCCCGTCGAGGTCACCGCGCCGTCCAGCTACACCCGCATCGAGCGGGCGTGGCAGCCCGGGGATGTCGTGGTGCTCGACCTGCCGATGCCGGTGCGCATCGTCCGCGGCCACCGTCTCGCCGAGGAGATCACGAACCAGGTCGCCGTGCAGCGCGGCCCCGTGGTGTACTGCGTCGAGAGCCCGGACCTGCCCGCCGGCGTCGCGCTCGAGCAGGCCGCGCTGCGCCGCGGCCCGCGGCCGACCCCGGTCGAGGCCGAGATCGCCGGACACCGGGTCGTGGCCCTCGAGGCCGAGATCGCCGTCCTGCCGGCGGTCGCCGACACGCTCTACGACGACCTGGACGACGCCGAGGTCGCCACCGCGACGGCGCGGCTGATCCCGTACTTCGCGTGGAGCAACCGCGGTCCGAGCGAGATGTCGGTGTGGATGCCGGTGGTGTGGTGATCGCATGAGCAGCCAGCACGTGATCGCGACCTATCACATCGAGACGTCGCTGCCCCTTCAGCACGCGGCCGAGGTGCTCGCCGGCGAGCAGTCCACCGGCACGTTCGTGCGCGTCGCGCGCGAATCCGACGAGGTGCGCGCACGGTTCGCCGCGCAGGTGGAGAGCATCGAGGAGCTCGAGCCGACCGGCGCGTCGGCCCTGCCGGGCTCGGTCGGCGACCCAGCCGACCGCCGGCGCGCGCTGCTGCGCCTGCGGTTTCCGCTGGACAACTTCGGCCCGTCGCTGCCCAACCTTCTCGCCGCCGTCGCCGGCAACCTCTTCGAGATCAAGGAGCTCGCCGCCATCAAGCTGCTCGACCTCGAGCTGCCGTCGCCTTTCGCCGACCGGTACGCCGGACCCCGCTTCGGCGTGGCCGGGACCCGGCAGCTGATGTCGCGGGCCGAGGGCGCCATGATCGGCACCATCGTCAAGCCGAGCATCGGGCTGAGCCCCGCGGAGCTCGGCGAGCTCGTCGGCGAGCTCGCCGATGCCGGCATCGACTTCATCAAGGACGACGAGCTGCAGGGCAACGCACCGCACTCGCCGCTCGCCGCTCGGATCGCCGCGGTGATGCCGGTGCTGGAGCGCCACGCCGACCGCACCGGCGTGAAGCCGATGTACGCCTTCAACATCACCGACGACATCGACCGTCTCGAGGCCAACCACGACATGGTCGTGGCCGCCGGCGGGACGTGCGTCATGGTGTGCATCAACATGGTGGGCCTCGCCGGACTCGACTACCTCAGCCGCCGCTCGCAGGTCCCCATCCACGGCCACCGCGCGATGTTCGGCTCGATCAGCCGCTCCGAGCAGGTGGGCATCCACTTCCGCGCGTGGCAGCAGCTCGCGCGTCTCTCGGGCGCAGACCATCTGCACACGAACGGCATCTCGAACAAGTTCTACGAGTCGGACGCGCAGGTGCTCGATGCGATCGCCGCCGTCCGAGAGCCGCTGCTGGGCACGACGCCGACCGTGCCGGTGCTCTCGTCCGGCCAGTGGGGCGGCTTGGCGCACGCCACCTACGCCGCGGTCGGCTCGACGGACCTGCTGGTGCTCGCCGGCGGCGGCATCCACGGGCATCCCGACGGATCCGCCGCGGGCGTGGCGAGCATGCGCGAGGCGTGGGCGTCCGCGGCAGCAGGAGAGACCGCCGAGCAGGCGCTCGAGCGGTCGACGGCGCTGCGGCGCGCGACCGAGAGGTTCGGCCCGGTCCGTGTCTAGGGTGCGGGTCGCGTACTACGGCGACGACTTCACCGGCAGCGTCGACGTCCTGCTGCAGTTCGCCCGGCGCGGCTGGACGGGTCGGCTGTTCGCCGGGCTTCCCGCGCCGGGCCTGCTGGAGCAGGCGGCGCGCGACGTCGACGTGGTCGGCATCGCGGGGATCGCGCGGTCACTGACCACCGAGGAGCTCGAGGCCGAGGTGCGTCCCGCCCTCGAAGCGCTCAGGGCGCTGCGGCCCGCGGTCGTGCAGTACAAGGCGTGTTCGACGGCTGATTCGTCGCCCACGATCGGGAGCCTCGGACGGGTCATCGAGATCGCGCGCGACGTCGTCGGGGAGCAGCCGGTGCCGCTGCTGTTCGCGCAGCCCGACTTCGGGCGGTACACGCTCTTCGGCCACCACTTCGCCCGCGAAGGCGACACCGTCCACCGTCTCGACCGCCAGCCGACGATGTCGACGCACCCCTCGACCCCCATGACGGAGTCCGACCTCGCCGCCCACCTGTCCCGACAGACGACACTGCCGATCGGCCATATCCCGTTCACGGAATACACGTCGGTCGACGCCGTGGCTTGCGCCGTGCGAGAGTCCCCCGATGCCGCGCTCGTGCTCGACGCCGCGGACGACGGGCACCTCGAGATGATCGGCGCCGCCCTCACGGCGCTTTCGGGCGACGAGCCTCTCTTCGCGCTCGGCTCGGGCGGCCTCAGCTATGCGCTGGCCGGCGCCTCGCCGGGTTCGAGCGCGCCCCTGCCGCGCTCGACGGCCGGACACGGTCCGGTCCTCGCCGTCTCGGGCAGCCGTTCTGCACGGACCCGCGCGCAGATGGACGCAGCCGTCGAGGCGGGATGGTTCGTCGCGCCGATGCCGCTGGATCCCCGAGCCCGCGACGACGCCGTCGGCCGCGCGAGCGCGGAGCTGCGGTCGGGGCGGAGTGTCGCGTTCAGTTCGGATGACGCCGAGGTGTCGGCGCTCGCGCCGGGCGACGTGCTGAGCGCGCTCGCCGACACCGCGGCCGATCTGATCGGCCGGATCGCCCGCACCGGCGCCGTGCGTCGCGCCATCGTATGCGGCGGCGACACGTCCAGCCGCGTCACGACGCTGCTCGGCGTCGACTCGCTGTCGATCGCGGCCAATCCGACCGGCAACGTCGTGCTCCTCGAGGCGCACGCCGCTGACCCCGCGATCGACGGGCTGGAGCTGCTGCTCAAGGGCGGACAGGTCGGCGATGTCGACCTCTTCGAGGGGATCCGCACGCTCGGCGACGAGGGGACGTCCGACGCATGAGCGGCGTGCACGTGCGCCCTGTGCCGCCGCAGATCGTGGCCGCCGTCGCCGAGGCCGACCGCATCAAGACCCGCGCCATCGACCGCGTCGCCTACGCGAGCGATGCCTCGCACTACCTGTTCACCCCCGACGCCGTCGTGGTCGCCGAAGACGCCGCCGAGGTGGCGCGGGTGATGCGCGCGGCGTCGGCGTCGGCATCCGTCCTCACCTTCCGCTCGGGCGGGACGAGCCTGTCGGGCCAGTCCTCGGGTGACGGCATCCTCGTCGACGTGCGGCGCGGCTTCCGGCGCATCGACGTCCTCGACGACGGTCGCCGCGTGCGCGTTCAGCCGGGTGCGACGGTGCGGCAGGTCAACGCGCGCCTCGCCCGCCATGGCTACCGCCTCGGTCCCGATCCCGCCAGCGAGGCAGCCTGCACCATCGGCGGTGTCGTGAGCAACAACTCCTCGGGCATGGCGTGCGGAACCCTCGAGAACACGTATCGGACCCTGGAGTCGCTCGTCTTCGTCCTGCCGTCCGGAACGATCGTCGACACCGCGGCCCCGGATGCGGATGCCGCCCTCCGCCGCGCCGAACCGGACCTGGTCGACACGCTGCTGCGCCTGCGTCGCCGAGTCGTCGACAACGCGCGCTCGGTGGAGATCATCCGGCGCCAGTTCGCGATGAAGAACACGATCGGATACGGCGTCAACGCGTTCCTGGACTTCGACTCGCCCGCCGAGCTGCTCGCCCACCTCGTGATCGGCAGCGAGGGCACGCTCGCGTTCGTCGCCGAGGCGACCTACCGCACCGTCCCCATCCGTCCCCACGTGGCAACGGGTCTGGCGGTCTTCCCCGATCTCGACACCGCGACGCGCTCCCTGTCCGACCTCGTCGAGACCGGCGCCGCGACGCTCGAGCTGATGGACTCCACGTCGCTGCGCGTCGGCCAGTCGCTCGCCGGCGCCCCGTCGCAGATCACCGGCTTCGAGGTCACGGGCGAAGCGGCACTGCTCGTGGAGTACCACGCGTTCGAGGCCGACGAGCTGCGCGACCTCGTCGCCGCAGGACACCGGGTGCTCGATGCGCAGCCGCTGCGGGCCCGCGCACCGCTGGCCTCCGACGCCGCCCTGCGCGCGTCGGCGTGGAAGCTGCGCAAGGGGCTGTACGCGACGGTCGCGGGGGCGCGCCCGAGCGGCACCACGGCTCTGCTCGAGGACGTCGTCGTGCCCGTTCCCGCGCTCGCCGAGACCTGCGCATCGCTGCAGGACCTGTTCGAGCGCTACGACTATCGCGACAGCGTCATCTTCGGCCACGCCAAGGACGGCAACATCCACTTCATGCTCACCGACCGGTTCGAGACCGACGAGCAGCTGGGCCGATTCACGGGCTTCACCGCGGACATGGTCGACCTCATCCTGGCCGCGGGCGGAAACCTGAAGGCCGAGCACGGCACCGGTCGTGCGATGGCTCCGTACGTGCGGCGGCAGTACGGCGACGAGCTCTACGACGTGATGCGCGAGCTCAAGCGCGCGTGCGACCCCTCGGGCATCCTGAACCCCGGCGTCATCATCGACGACGACCCCGACGCGCACGTGCGCGGGATCAAGCTGGCCGACCCGATCGAGCCCGAGGCCGACCGCTGCGTCGAGTGCGGATACTGCGAGCCGGTGTGCCCGTCGAAGGACCTGACGCTCACGCCCCGCCAGCGCATCGTCACCCGCCGGGCCGTCGCCCGCGCGCAGCGCGAAGGCGACACGGCGTTCGCCGACGCCATCGAGCGCGACTACGACTACGCGGGCGTCCAAACCTGCGCCGTCGACGGCATGTGCCAGACGGCCTGCCCCGTGCTCATCAACACCGGCAGCCTCGTCAAGCGCCTGCGGAGCGAGGACCGCTCGCCCGTGATCGGGGCGGCATGGGACGCCGCGGCCACGGCGTGGGGCCCCGTGACACGGCTGGGATCGGTCGCCCTGACGGCGACGGAAAAGCTCCCGGCGGCCGCGGTCGCGGCGGTCACGAGTGTCGGCCGCGCCGTGCTCGGCGCCGACACCGTTCCCGCGTACTCGGGCGATCTGCCCGCCGGCGGCCCCGCCCGACGCGGGCTGGGGCCGAGCATCGGGTCGGGTGCGGACGCGCCGATCGCGGTGTTCCTGCCGGCATGCGTCAACAGCATGTTCGGTCCCGCCGGCGACGGCATCGGCGTCACCGCCGCGATGGCCCGGCTCGCCGAACGCGCCGGGGTCCGTCTCGTCGTGCCCGAGGGCATCGAGTCGCTGTGCTGCAGCACGCCGTGGACGTCGAAGGGCTACCCCGGCGGGCGGGCCACGATGGCGCGTCGCGTGGCCGACGCGATCCGCTCCTGGGGGACGACGCTTCCCGTCGTCAGCGATGCCTCGAGCTGCACCGAGGGCTTCGCGCACCTCCTCGCGGACGAGGGCGTCGACGCCGTCGTCGAGGACGCGGTCTCGTTCGCGGAACGCGAGCTGCTCCCGCGCCTCGAAGTGACCGCGCGCCTCGCGGGCACGCTGGCGCTGCATCCGACCTGCTCGTCGACCCAGCTCGGGATCGACACCGCGCTCGTGGGCGTCGCCTCCGCCGTGGCGGACGACGTCCGCATACCCGATGCCTGGGGATGCTGCGCGTTCGCCGGGGACCGCGGCATGCTGCATCCAGAACTCACCGCGTCCGCCACGGCCGCCGAAGCGGCCGACGTCGCGGCGATGGGGGCCGCCGCCCACGCATCGTGCAACCGCACGTGCGAGCTCGGCATGACCCGGGCCACGGGCGAGAGCTACCGCCATGTCCTCGAGCTGCTGGAGGAGGCGACGCGGCCCGCGCAGCCGATGGAGTCCGGGCCCGGCACGGAGCGGGCCACCCGCACAGACGTGACCCGGGCCGACCCGCGCAGCGCGTGAGTCGGCCCGGTTCCGCGGCCCGCCGGATCAGCCCGAGACGCCCTCCTCCTCGCCGGTGGGCTCCATCCCGGTCATGAGACCCGAGTTGGTCGCGCCGAACGAGTAGAGGTAGGTGGGCTTCTCCTCTCGCAGCATCTGCGCGATGGCGTCGAACTCGCTCAGGCTGTAGTGGACGAAGATCTGGTCGTCGGTGATGACCGGCGCCGCCAGCGGCGTGCCGTCCGGGAAGAAGTACGCGTATCCGCGATACGTCCGACCCTCGTAGAGGTAGATGCCCGCGACCGCGACCCCCGGACTGAGGTTCGTCGTCGGACGCGACGACCAGCGTCGGATCGCGTATGAGGTGATGTTGTACGTCGCGTGGAGCCTCCGTGACGTGGGGCCTCATAGGGTGGGTCCATGCCGCTCCTGGAGCGCGACGAGCAGCTCGCCGCCCTCGACAGCCTCGCCGACGGGCTGCCGAGCGGGTCCATCGCGCTCGTCGGCGCCGAGGCGGGGGCGGGCAAGACATCGCTGCTGAGGGCATTCGCGGCGCGCGCCCCTGCCGGCATGCCGGTGCGGTCGGGGCGGTGCGATGATCTCGCGACGCCCGCCTCCTTCGCTCCGCTGTGGGACATGGCCGACACACTGCCCGACCCGGTGACGGCGGCCCTCGACGGGGACGGTCCACGGGTTCCGGCCGCGCTCGCGGCGGCGTTGCGGGAGCAGCCCAGCGTACTGATCCTCGACGACGTCCAATGGGCCGACGAAGCCACTATCGATCTCATCGGCCACCTGGGGCGACGGATCGACGACCTGCCGCTCCTGCTGTGCCTGGCTTATCGCAGCGACGAGATCGACCGTGATCACCCGCTGCGGCGAGTGCTCGGGGAGCTCTCGCGATCCGCGATCCGCGTCGACCTTCCGGTGCTCACGATGCAGGGGGTCGGCCGGCTCGCCGAAGGCACCGGAGTCGATGTCGCGCAGCTGTATGCGCACTCGCGCGGCAACCCGTTCTTCGTGACGGAGTTGCTGGCAAGTCCTGCGCTCGAACCGACCCGAGCCGTCTCGGACGCGGTGATGGCCCGTGTGGCGAGCCTTCCCGCCTCGGCCTGGACAGTCCTCGACGTCGTCGCACTCGCACCCCAGGGTGTTCCCACAGACCTGCTCGCCGCGCTCGGCCGCGACGCCGAGGCCGACGCGGACCGCGCACTGGAGCGCGGTCTGCTCGAGGTCTCGGGAACGCGGCTGCGGTGCCGCCACGATCTGGTCCGCACCGCGCTCGCGAACGGCATCCCGCCCCTCCGGCGCCGGCGCGTGCACCAGCTCCTGGTGGATCGGCTCGCGTCGCGGGCGACGACCACCGCCGACATCGCGCAGGTCGCCGCCCACGCGATAGGAGCCGGCGACGACCGCCGCGCCGCCGAGTACTCGCTGCGCGCGGCGCGGCGGGCCGCCGCCGATGGGGCCCATCGCCAAGCGGCGCGCCACTTCGCCCATGCGCTCGAGCGACGCGCTCACCTGCGGCCCGACGAGGTCGAGCATGCCCTCGACGCCTGCGCCAACGAGGCCTACTTCGCGCATGATCTGGACCTCGCGATCGCGTGCGCACTGGAGCTCCGCGAACGCGCGCGCGACCTGCCACCCGCGGAGCAGGGGCGCCGCACCGCGTGGCTGTCGCGCCTCGCCCACTACGCCGGCGAGAGCGACCGTGCCGCCGCGCTCGCCCAGGAGGGCATCGACCTGCTCGCGGGCGGAAGCGATCCGCTCCAGGAGAGCTATCTGCGCTGGTGGCGTGCGCTGCTCGTCGGAGACGACGCTTCCGCGCGGCGACTCGGGACCCGCACCGTCGCCCTTGCCCACGAAGCGGGGAACCTCGCGATCGCGGCGCACGTCCTCGTTTCGGCCTACGGCACGGACGACCGCTGGGTCGAGCGTCTAGAGCAGGGACTCGAGGTCGCGCGCCGAGCGGGGTCGGACGAGCAGACCGCGCGGGCCTACTGCAACCTCGTCTATCAGTCCGTCGTCGAACGCCGCCTCGACGAGGCTGACCGGTGGCTCGACGAGGGCCTGGAATGGACGTGGGGCGAGGACATGACGTTCTGGTGGGACGCCATGGTCGACAGCCGCGCGCTGCAGCGCTTGTATCGCGGCGAGTGGGACGCAGCGCTCGAGGACTGCGACCGCACGATCGACGGTCAGCGGGCACTGCGCTGGCAGTCCTGCGCCGCGCACACGCGGGCGACGATCCTGCTGCGCCGTGGCGCGCCGGGCGCGGCTGCGGCACGGGCGTTCGCGGCCGCATGCGCCGCGGAGTCCAGCCACGACGCGCTCCTCGCGACCTCGCTCGAAGCCGAGACGGCCTGGACCGCGGGCGCCGACCCGGCCACCGCCGTGGACGGAATCGCGCTGGCGACGACGGCAGGCGACCGGCCGAGTCCGTGGCTCGTCGGCGGCGCGGTGTTCTGGCTGGCCAAGATCGACCCGGGCCTGGTCCCGCCTGAGGTGCGGTCGTCAGTGCCCGAGCCGGTCATCCGCGAACTCGACGGCGATCGCGCGGGCGCCGCCGAGATGTGGCGCCGGCGCGGATGCGTTTTCGAGGCCGCGGTCCTCGATGGCCTCGGCGACGACCCGGATGTCATGCGCAGGGCGTTCACGGAGCTCACCGCACTGGGCGCCGAAGCGACCATGGCGCGTTTGCGCCTCGAAGCACGCGCTCGCGGCGTGCGCGCCGTTCCGCGGGGCGCACGCGTGTCCACGGCGTCCGATCCCGACGGCCTGACGCCCCGCCAGGTCGAGGTTCTCCGCCTGCTGGGCGCGCGCTTGACCGATGCCGAGATCGCGGCTCGGCTGCATCTGTCCGACAAGACCGTCGGCCATCACGTCTCGGCGATCCTGGCACGCCTGGGCGTGGACGGCCGGCGCGAAGCCGGCGCCCACGCCCGGACGCGTTTCCCCAGCGACCCCGGCGTGACCGGGGATCCGATGCGCGGCTGATCCGGGGCGATCAGCCGGCGGGTGTGAGCTCGGCCGTGTGGGGCCCGATCTCGTTCGCGACGACGGTCACCGTGTTCGCCGGGAATCCTCCTCGGCGCGCGTGCTCGAGGATCGCCTCGGCGCTCTCGGCCTCGTGCACGCAGTAGATCTTGTCGCCGGCGACGTAGCTCGTCACCCACGTGTAGGGCTCGCCGAGCGAGTCGACGACGGCGTTGGATGCCTTCGCGATCTCGGCCAGCGCATCCGGGCCGAGATCGCCGGCGCCGGGGATCTCGCGCTCGATGATGAACCTCTGCATTTCTGCCTCCTGGGTGTGCATCCGTCCGGCCCTGCGCCGGACTGCTCCCAGGCTCTCCGAACGCACTGCGCGGGACATCGGGGGCGACTCCCCATGTTGCCCACGGCGCCCCCCAGATCAGGCGGGATCGGGGCGATCAGCGTCCGGTCGACTCCCGGACGACCAGCTCGGGCTGATAGCGGATCGCGCGGTCGTGCGGCCCGCCCGGATCGGCGATCTCGGCCATCAGCAGGTCGACGGCGGTCGAGCCGATCAGCTGCGCGGGCTGCCGGATGGAACTGAGGGGCACGACGGCGGCGGCGGCGAAGTCGATGTCGTCATAGCCGATGAGGGCGAGATCCTCGGGGACCCGCACGCCCGCCATGATGTTGAGCGCCTGCAGCACGCCGACCGCCAGCAGGTCGTTGGCCGCGAAGACCGCATCGGGCCGCTCGCCCATCGGGCGCAGCAGCAGGCGCTGGCCGGCTTCCCGTCCCTGCAGGACCGTGAGCGCGCGCATTTCGATGACCTCGAGCGTGACGCCCTCGTGCTCGGCGACGGCGCGACGTGCGCCCTCGAGGCGATCGCTGACCTGCCGGATGGCGAGGGGGCCGGCGACGAAGGCGATGCGACGGCGTCCGGTGTCGATCAGATGCTCTGCCGCGAGTCGACCGCCCTCCACGTCGTCGACGGCGACGGACGGGAACGACCCGTCCGCGACCTCGCGGTCCACCAGCACGACGGGGGTGCCCCCGTCGCGCAGACGCTCGAGCGCGGTCAGGTCGTCGGTGGTCGGGGTGACCAGCACGCCGTTGACGCGCTGTTCCCGGAAGAGATCGAGGTAGGCGCCCTCGCGATCGACGCGCTCGTCGCTGTTGCCCAGCAGCACCGCCAGATCATCGGCTGCCGCGCGCTCTTCCGCGCCGCGCGCGACCTCGGCGAAGAACGGGTTGCTCGCGTCGAGCACGACCAGGCCGATGCTGCGGCTGCGTCCGGCACGCAGCTGGCGGGCGGCGTCGTTGCGGACGAAGCCGAGTTCGTCGATGGCCTGCTGCACCCGCTCGACGGTCTGCGGCGCCACCTTCTCGGGGCGATTGAGCACGTTCGAGACCGTGCCCACCGACACCCCGGCGGCGATGGCGACGTCCTTGACGCTGACAGCCACGGCGCCCCCTTCCCGCTCTTGCGTGAAACGATACATGTGGCTTATGATTTGAAACGATTCACCACGCGGAGCGCCGTGGCGCCCGCATCCGCACTCGAAGGAGCACCTCGATGACGAGCCCCGGCTCACCGACGCGCGTCTGCTTCCAGCTCCAGGTCAAGCCCGACATGCTCGACGAGTACATCCGCCGCCACACGCCGGTGTGGCCCGAGATGCTCGCCGAGATCGCCGCCGCCGGACGCCGCAACTACTCGCTCTTCCTCGCCGACGGCGGCCGGCTCATCGGCTACTACGAGACCGACGACGACGAGGCCGCGCAAGAGTACCTCGCCTCATCCGAGGTCGCCGCGAAGTGGGAGGCGCAGATGGCGCCGTTCTTCGTCGGCCTCGACGGTCGCCCCGACCAGGCCGCCACCCCCCTCACCGAGGTCTTCAACCTCGCCGATCAGCTCCACGCCGCACAGTCGGCACCCTCGCCCACCACCGAAGAAAGCAGTGCATCATGACGACGCTGTCCCCCGAGATCCTCTCCACCCTCGAAGGCCAGGGCATCGAACTGCCCTCGTGGGCGTTCGGCAACTCCGGCACCCGCTTCCGCGTGTGGACGACCGAGGGCACCCCGCGTGACCCCCGCGAGAAGATCGCCGACGCCGCGCAGGTCAACAAGTACACCGCGCTCGCCCCGTCGGTCGCCCTCCACATCCCGTGGGACAAGGTCGACGACTACGCCGAGCTTCGCTCGTACGCCGAAGATCTCGGCGTCGCGCTCGGCACCATCAACTCCAACACGTTCCAGGACGAGGACTACAAGTTCGGCGCCCTGACCCACCACGACGACCGCATCCGCCAGAAGGCCATCGACCACCACTTCGAGTGCATCGACATCATGGATGCCACGGGATCGCGCGACCTGAAGATCTGGCTCGCCGAGGGTTCGAACTACCCCGGTCAGATGGACATGCGCGCCCGCCAGGACCGTCTGAACGACTCCCTGCAGAAGATCTACGCGCGCCTGGGCGACGAGCAGCGCCTGGTGCTGGAGTACAAGTTCTTCGAGCCGTCGTTCTACCACACCGACGTTCCCGACTGGGGCACGTCCTACGCCCAGGTCGCCACGCTCGGCGACAAGGCGATGGTGTGCCTCGACACCGGGCACCACGCGCCGGGCACCAACATCGAGTTCATCGTCATGCAGCTGCTGCGCCTGGGCAAGCTCGGCTCGTTCGACTTCAACTCGCGCTTCTACGCCGACGACGACCTCATCGTGGGCGCCGCCGACCCGTTCCAGCTCTTCCGCATCCTGTTCGAGGTCATCCGCGGCGGCGGCCTGAACAACCCCGATGTGGCCTTCATGCTCGACCAGTGCCACAACATCGAGGACAAGATCCCCGGCCAGATCCGCTCGGTGCTCAACGTCCAGGAGATGACGGCCCGCGCGCTGCTCGTCGACCGCGAGGCCCTCGACGCCGCGCAGGCCGCCAACGACGTGCTCGCCGCCAACGCGGTGTTCATGGACGCCTTCTACACCGACGTGCGTCCGGCCCTGGCCGAGTGGCGCGAGTCGCGCGGGCTCCCCGCCGACCCGATGGCGGCCTACGCCGCCTCGGGCTACCAGCAGCAGATCGTCGCCGACCGCGTCGGCGGCACGCAGGCCGGCTGGGGCGCATGATTGAGCCGTACCTCGACGCCGACGGACTGGTGCGCGTGTACCCCGCGCACCAGCCGGACGGCACGGGCATCGTCTGGGCGCACGGCGGCGGCTTCGCCCACGGCGACCTCGACATGCCCGAGTCCGACTGGGTGGCCCGGCAGCTCGCCGCGCGCGGAACCACCGTCGTCTCGGTCGACTACCGCCTCGCGCCGACCCTGCTGTGGGGACGGATGCCGGGCGAGGAGCCGCGCGCCGGCGAGCACTACCCCGCCGCCTCGGACGACATGCTCGCGGCCTGGTCGTGGACGGTCGAGAACGCCGAGCGCCTCGGCATCGACACCGACCGGCTCGCGATCGGCGGCACCAGCGCCGGCGGCAACCTCTCGGCCGGCGCCGTGCTTCGCCTGCGCGAGCAGGGGGCGCCGACGACGCCGGCGCTCGTCGTGCTCGCCTACCCGTCGCTGCACGCCGTCCAGCCCGCCCCAGGGCCCGACCTGCGCGCCGCCCTCGACGCGGACCCGGAGGCCGACCGCTTCGGCCCCGAGGTCGTCCGCGGCATGTACGAGAACTACCTCGGCGGTCCCGTGGACGGCGCCCCGCTCGGCGCCATCCCGGGGGCTGCGACCCCGGCCGAGCTGGCGGACTTCCCGCCGACCCTCATGATCAACAGCGACGCCGACGAGCTGCGCGTCTCGGGCGAGGCCTTCGCGGCCGCGCTGCGCGAGGCCGACTGCGAGATCGACGTCGTCACCGAGCCCGGCACGCAGCACGGTCACCTCAACCGTCCCGCCGAGCCCGCGGCATCCGCGTCGATCGACCGCATCGCGGGCGTCCTCGCCGCTCTGTCCACCCGCCTTCCCTCCACCTCCTCCTGATACCGAAGGAACACTCCCATGACGAATCCCGCAGCCGCCGACCTCCTCGCGCGCAGCAACCGCCTGGGCGCCGACCCGAAGAACACCAACTACGCCGGCGGCAACACCTCCGCCAAGGGCACCGAGACCGACCCCGTGACGGGCGAGCCCGTCGAGCTGCTGTGGGTCAAGGGCTCGGGCGGCGACCTCGGCACCCTCAAGGAGGCGGGCCTGGCCGTCCTGCGCCTGGACCGCATGCGCTCGCTCGTGAACGTCTACCCGGGCATCGACCGCGAGGACGAGATGGTCGCCGCGTTCGACTACTGCCTGCACGGCAAGGGCGGGGCCGCCCCGTCGATCGACACCGCCATGCACGGGCTGGTCGACGCCGCGCACGTGGACCACCTGCACCCCGACTCGGGCATCGCGATCGCCACCGCCGCCGACGGCGAGGAGCTGACCGCGAAGATCTTCGGCGACAAGGTCGTGTGGGTGCCGTGGCGCCGCCCCGGCTTCCAGCTGGGCCTGGACATCGCCGACATCAAGGCGAAGAACCCGCAGGCGATCGGCTGCATCCTCGGCGGCCACGGCATCACCGCGTGGGGCGACACGTCCGAGGAGAGCGAGAAGAACTCGCTCTGGATCATCGATACGGCGGCCGCCTACATCGCCGAGCACGGCAAGGCCGAGCCCTTCGGCGCCGTGCGGTCGGGCTTCGAGGCCCTGCCCGAGGCCGAACGCCACGCGAAGGCCGCCGCGATCGCCGCTACGATCCGCGGTCTCGCCTCGACCGACAAGCCGATGGTCGGCCACTACACCGACTCCGACGTCGTGCTCGACTTCCTCGCGAGCGAGAACGCCCCGGCCCTCGCCGAGCTCGGCACCAGCTGCCCCGACCACTTCCTGCGCACCAAGGTCAAGCCGATGCTGCTCGACCTTCCGGCATCCGCAACGGTCGAGGAGTCGATCGCACGCCTGAAGGAGCTGCACGAGGCCTACCGCGCCGACTACCAGGCCTACTACGACGCGCACGCCACCGAGGACTCCCCCGCGATCCGCGGCGCCGACCCCCTCATCGTTCTCGTGCCGGGCGTCGGCATGTTCTCCTACGGCGCCAACAAGCAGACCGCGCGCGTCGCCGGAGAGTTCTACGTCAACGCCATCAATGTCATGCGCGGCGCCGAGTCGCTGTCGACCTACACCCCGATCTCGGATGCCGAGAAGTTCCGCATCGAGTACTGGGCCCTCGAAGAGGCCAAGCTCCAGCGCATGCCCAAGCCCAAGACCCACGCCGGCCGCATCGCGTTCGTGACCGGCGCCGCCTCGGGCATCGGCAAGGCCATCGCCACGCGCCTCGCGGCCGAGGGCGCATGCGTCGTCGTCGCCGACCTCGACCTCGAGAAGGCGCAGGCCGCGGCGGCCGAGCTCGGCGGCGCGGACGTCGCGATCGGCGTGGCAGCCAACGTGGCGGATGCCGACGGCGTCCAGGCCGCGATCGACGCGACCCTGCTGGCGTTCGGCGGCATCGACCTCGTCGTCAACAACGCCGGCCTGTCGCTGTCGAAGCCGCTGCTGGAGACCACCGAGAAGGACTGGGACCTGCAGCACGACGTCATGGCCAAGGGCTCGTTCCTGGTCTCGAAGGCCGCCGCGAAGGCGCTCATCGAGCAGGGACTGGGCGGCGACGTCGTCTACATCTCGTCGAAGAACTCCGTCTTCGCCGGTCCGAACAACATCGCGTACTCGGCGACCAAGGCCGACCAGGCCCACCAGGTGCGTCTGCTGGCGGTCGAGCTCGGCGAGCACGGCGTGCGCGTGAACGGCATCAACCCCGACGGCGTCGTCCGCGGCTCGGGCATCTTCGCCGCCGGCTGGGGCGCCAACCGCGCCGCGACCTACGGCGTGAAGGAAGAGGACCTCGGCCAGTTCTACGCCAACCGCACCATCCTCAAGCGCGAGGTCGTGCCCGAGAACGTCGCCGACGCGGTGTACGTCCTCACCGGCCCCGAGCTCAGCCGCACCACGGGACTGCACATCCCCGTCGACTCCGGCGTCGCGCAGGCGTTCCTGCGATGAACACCGCCGGCATCCCGGCATCCGTCGTCGAGCCACCCCTGTCCCGCCGAGCCGCCCCCGTGCGGCCGGCGGGTGAGGGGGCGGCCCGACGCGAAGCGGGCGGTTCGACGACGACACGGGAAGGGAGCGCATCATGAGCGGTGGATCCGTGGCAGCGGTCGACCTGGGCGCCACAAGCGGACGGGTGATGATCGGGCGCGTGGACCCGCGCGGCACACTCGCCCTCGAGCAGGTCGCGCGCTTCCCGAACGGGCCCATTCGGCTCGCGTCGGGGCTGCACTGGGACCTGACGGCGCTGTACTCCCACGCGCTGCACGGGCTCGCCGACGCGATCCGCACCGAGCCCGGGATCACGTCTATCGGCATCGACTCGTGGGCGGTCGACTACGCGCTGGTGCGCGGCGACCGGATGCTCGGAGAGCCGTTCCACTACCGCGACGAGCGCAACGAGCGCGCGGTCGAGGCCGTGCATGCACAGCACTCGTTCGCCGACCTCTACGCCCGCAACGGCCTGCAGTTCCTCCCCTTCAACACGGTCTACCAGCTCGCCGCGGAGCGCGAGAGCGGATGCCTGGCGCTGGCCGACCGCATCCTGCTGGTGCCCGATGCCCTTGCCTTCCAGCTCACCGGCGCGGCAGTCGCCGAGCGCACCAACGCCTCCACCACGGGACTCGTGCGCGTCGCGGACGGCGCGTGGGACACCGAGCTGATGGCCTCGCTGGGGCTCGACGCCGGGCAGTTCCCGAGCCTGGTCGACCCCGGCGCGGTCATCGGCGAGCTCCGCCCGACCGTGCGCGAGGACATCGGCGCATCCCGCGGCATCGAGGTCGTCGCGGTCGGCTCGCACGACACCGCCTCGGCGGTCGTCGCGGTTCCGATGACCGACCCGTCGACGTCCGCGTACATCTCGTGCGGAACCTGGGGCCTGGTCGGCCTCGAGCTCCCCGGCCCGGTGACGACGGATGCCGCACGCGAGGCGAACTTCACCAACGAGGGCGGCGTCGACGGGCGCGTGCGGTTCCTCCACAACGTCATGGGGCTGTGGCTGCTGAGCGAGTCGGTGCGGCAGTGGGAGCGCGAGGGCGGCCTGACCCTGGATCTGCCCACGCTGCTGGCCGACGCCGCAGAGGTGCCGGCCGATTCGGTCGCGGTCTTCGACGCCAACGACCCGCGGTTCCTCGCGCCCGGCAACCTCCCCGGTCGCATCGCCCAGTGGTATCGCGAGAACGGCCTGCCCGTGCCCGCCAATCGCGCAGCGTTCACGCGTGCGATCGTCGAGAGCCTCGCCGAGGCCTTCGCGGGCGCCGTGCGCACGGCGGCCTCCCTGGCGGACCGCACGGTCGAGGCGATCCACATCGTCGGTGGCGGGTCGCTCAACCAGCTGCTCTGCCAGCGCACGGCCGACCGCGCGGGGATGCCGGTGCTCGCCGGGCCCGTCGAGGCGACGGCGCTCGGGAACGTCCTGGTGCAGGCGCGGGCTGCGGGCTGGTTCGGCGACGACGCGACGCTCGAGCAGATGCGCGACCTCGTCGCGCGCACGCATCCCCCGAAGCGCTACGAGCCGCGGGGCTGAGACGCTCGCCGGGTGCACGGGCTAGCGTCGAATGCACGGGCTGGAGCCCGTCCGCAGCCCGTGCACTCGCCGACACCCCGTGCCGTCGGCGAATCGCACACCACGGAGAGGAATCAGCCCGCATGACCGCCTACAGTGACGCCTTCGACTGGGCCCGCCGCGCGGTCGACGACGGCAGACTCCCCACCGCCGTGCTCGGCATCGCGACGGCCGACGGCGTCGTCGCGCTCGACGCCTTCGGGGCGACGGGGCCACGAACGGCCGGCGTCGACGACCACTACCGGCTGTTCTCCATCACCAAGCCGCTCACGGGCATCGCCGCGGCGCGCGCGATCGAACACGGCCGGCTGACGCCGCAGACGCCGCTGAGCGAGGCTCTGCCGGCGTTCGGGACGAACCGCGACGACATCGTGCGACTGGGGCACCTGGCGAGTCACACGTCCGGCATCAGCGAGCCGCCGCTGGACCCCGCGCTGCCCCTGAGGGAGCTCCTGGTGCGAAACGGGCGCGACTTCGCGGCCGGATCGATGTCGCGCTACTCGACGCTCGCATTCGAAGGCATCGCGGCGCTGATCGAGAGCACGACGGGCACGGCATGGGATGCGGCGATCACGGAGTGGGCCGCCGAGATCGGCGCCGAGGGCTTCACGCTCGACGAGTCGGCGGAGCCGCACGAGGTGGCGGATGCCGCGTCCGCGGGCGTCGACATCGACCGGTTCATCGCCGCGCGCCATCCGGGCGCCGGGTTCCTCGGGCGGGCGTCCGACCTCCTCGCGCTCGGGTCGGCACTGCTGCGAACGGGGCTCCGCCGCGAACGCACCGTCGTGAACCCCGAGACGCTCGACATGATGCTGCGGCCGCTCACGGGCGACATCCCGCGGCTGGACCCGTATCCCGCCGAGCGCGGGCAGGACTGGGGGTTCACGTGGAATCTGCGCACGCGCGCGCCCGGTCTCATCGACCGCGACTGCTACGGCCACGGAGGCTGGGCCGGCACCGAGTTCTGGGTGCATCCGTCGGCCGGGGTCGCGTGGGTGCTCCTGACGAACCGCGCCCAGCGCCCGGGCGTCGACATCGACGAACTCGACAACGCAGTGGTGACCGGCGGATGAGCTCATCCGCGCTCTCGCGCACACATTCCCTGGAACGTTTTCCCGGTTCATTCTGCATAATAGGAAACGTGCCCCCTGCTGGCACAGAGAGTGCCCGGTGAGTCCCATGCCCTATCGCGATCGAGCGACCGTCGATTCGTGGCTTCGTGAGTTCCTGCAGGTCAACCACGACATCGCGACCGAGATCTCGGTGCTGGATCAGGACTTCACCGCGGGCCCGGAGTCGGGCCTCGTCGTCGTCTCACTGCGCAACGCCTCGACCGTGACCTATGTCCAGCCGGTGATGCGCGAAGGCGAGCCGGTGTGGATCGTCACGTTCGAAGCCCGCTCCGACAGCTTCGATCTCGACGCCCCGGGTGTCGCGGACCTGGCCCACGATCTCGACACGCTCGCGCGCATCTGCGACTTCCTGCAGACCAAGACCGACGCCGCGGTCGCGGCCAAGCGCCGCGTCGTCGAGTCCTGAGCCCGCCCTCGTCCGTCAGACGATCGGCAGCACCGCCTCGGCGCCGGCTGCGACCAGCAGTGCGACCGAGATGATCCCGGTGGCCGACGCCAGCGGCTGCGCAACGCGTGTCAGCCGCTCCGATCGCGTCGCCGCCGCTCCACGCGCGACGTCGCCGACGGACCGCTTGGCCTCGCGCAACGTCGCGTAGCGCCCGATCGGAGTGGTCCGATCGTCGAACGCGACGAAGCTTCCGTCGGCGTTCCGGTCGATGAGGCCGACGACATCGCCGTTCAGCGATGCGACGTGGCGCTTGCCGGCGTCCTGCTCCCAGATGACGCGGCGACCGGAGAGGACAGGGATTTCGGAGAGTGCGATGCTCATGCGGCACGCCCCAGACGAGCGCGCGCCACGCTCAGCTGCTCGGGCTCCTGGACGTCATCGGTCTCGGTGAGATCGATCACGACGCCGCCGGATGCCGCGGCGGAGCGAGCGAGTTCCTCGAGGTACTCGCGGTCGAGCGCGTCTGACTCGGCCGAGTCGAACTCGAACCGCAGCGGGATCGCGCAGTGGAGCCAGATCGTCGAGCGCCCTGCCGGGTGGCAGAACGACACGGTGAAGCTCTCGGAACGGCGCAGCTTCGTCGTGGTGAGCGTGCGCAGGTGCGCGAGGACGCGATCCGGGATCTCGATCGCGTCGGTGCTGGTGCTGTAGTACAGGCGACCCATCGTCGACTCCTTCTGGTTGAGAGAAGCTCTTCCGGAAGGTTACTCACGGAGTAACTAGTTCGTCAAGTGAGATAAATGAAAAGCTGTATACTGGGGTTCCGAGAAACCCTGGGGGTGAGTATGTATCACGATCAGCGTGCGGCGGATGAGACCTCCGCCCTCCTCTCGGCATTCGACCGTGCTCGGCACGCCGATCTCGCGCGTCAGGCGCGAGTGCGGTCCAAGACCGGTATGGGCGACAACGAGCTGCGCCTCGTGCGCTACCTTCTCAGCGCGCAGCGCGACGGGATCGACGTCAGACCGAGCGCGATCTCGCGCTATCTGGGCATCTCGTCGGCGTCGACGACGGCTCTGCTGGACCGCCTGGAACGTGCCGGCACGCTCCAGCGCGTCAGCCACCCGACCGATCGACGCAGCGTGCTGATCACGCCCACGCCGTCGGCGGCCGCGACGCTCTCGGCGACGGTCGACGAGTACGAACGCCGCGTGGCTGCGCTCGCCGAAGACCTCGACGACGAGTCACGACGCACCATCATCGAGTTCCTGGAGTCGATCGCCGACGTCGCCGAAGAGGTCGCGGTCGGCTGAGCGGGCCTCAGGCGTCGATGTCGTCGACGGCCCGGCGCATCGCGTCGAGGAAGCCGATGACGACCGCCCGATCACGGTCCGCCATGGGGCGCACCACCTCGACCATGCGCTCATGCATTGCGGTCAGCGTGTGCCGGATCTCGGAGTCGGCCTTGTCGCTCGCCTCGATGACGACGCTGCGGCGATCGCCCGGATTGGGCGCGCGGGTGATGTGACCGCTGCGCTCGAGGCGGTCCAGGAGCGCGGTGGTCGAGGCCGTCGTGATCCCGAGGTATCGCGCCAGGTTCGCGGGCGTGACGGCCTCGCCGGTCTTGCGAGCCCGCATGAGGAAGCGCAGCACCAGCAGCTCGTTCTCGCCCATGTCCATGGACTGTCGCGTGCGGCGCCGCATCGCCACCTCGGCCGCTCGGTATCCGCGCAGCGCCTCCATCACGGACGACGCGCGGATGTCCTCGGCGTCGGCGTACCAGTACCCCTCGCCCGACTTGCGCTCATTCATCGGGATAGATTCTGCCCTGGATCGGGGCGCTTGTGCACGCGGGCACGCGGGACCCGTCGCCTCGGGTAGAATCGGCCGCTCCGGCGGGGGCCCACCTGATCATGGGGTCGTGACCGTGACGACCCGCGGGAGGTCCCCCCGCGAGAACCCCACATGCACGTCGACGTCGCCGGATGCCGCCTGCCAGGCGCCCTCCGCCCATCGCCCCAGCGCATCGGACTCGACCGCGATGCGGGCCGTCCGCACCTCGCCCGCGGCGAGGCGCACGGCGGCGAACCCGACGAGCCTCAGGGTCTCGCCCGCGCCCGAGCGCGCATACAGCTGCACGACCGCCTTGCCGCCGCGCTCCGGCCCGCACCGCAGGGTCACCCGCACCGCCGCGCCGTCGGCCGTCGCCTCGATGAGGTCGATGTCGGCGTAGCCGAGCCCGTGCCCGAACCAGAAGGCCGGCTCCGCCCCCGCGCGCTCCCAGCTGCGGTACCCGACGTCGACCCCCTCGGCGTAGGTGAGCGTCCCCGAGGCATCGACGTCGGCCGGCGGCACGGCCGGGGCGCCGTCGGGCCACGTGAGCGTCAGGCGTCCGCCGGGCTCGGCGGCTCCCGACAGCAGAGCCGCGACAGCCGGGGCGAAGCGCTCGCCGGCGAGGCCCAGGTGCAGGAGCGCGGACACGCTGTCGCGCCAGGGCGCGGCGACAGGCCCCGCACCGTGCGTGATCACGACGACGGGGCGCCCCGTGGCGGCCGCGGCTTCGACGAGCGCCGCCTGGCCCGCGGGCAGCCCCAGCGCGTCGGCATCCATCCCCGCACCCGTCGCGCGCCCGGCGAGGACGAGGACCGCGTCGGCGCCTTCGGCAGCGGCCGTGACGGCGTCGATGGCCGGCGCGAGCGGAATCACGCCGAGCGAGAGGCGTGGAACGAGCCCCATCTCCGACAAGACGAACGCGGGCCCGGTCCGGAACCGCGCGACGAGGGTGCGGGACGCGGCGGCGGGCGGCAGCTCGGCCCGCAGCACATAGTGCGGCCCGGCGAGCAGCGGTGAAGCGTCGCGGAAGCCCTCGGCGATGACCTCGCCGTCCAGCATCAGATCGACCGCTCCGGCGAATTCTGCGGCGACCACGGCGGGCCCGGATGCCGGCGGGATGAGGACCGACAGCTCCGCCCGCCAGGGCTGACCGTGGTCGATGCCGTCGACGGGGAGCTCGGCGAGCGGGAGTTCGACCGTGCGGCGACCGGTCGAATCCTCGATCACCGCCGACACCGTCACGCCGTCGCCGGCGGACAGCGGCGGCACGGGGATGTCGGGGAGCCCGCCGGCGCGCGCGGCGACGACGATCCCCTGCGCCGCGAGCGCATCCTCGAGCGCAGGCAGCCGCTCGCCGACGAGCGGAACACCCGCGGAGCCACCCGTGACGAGCCGGTGCTCGATGTCCTCGCCGCCGATGAGAGCCACACGGGCGTCCGGCGCGAGGGGCAGGACGCCGTCGTTGCGCAGCAGCACCGCGCCCTCGGTCGCCACCCGCTCCGCCAGCCGCAGCGCCTCCGGCGTGCCCAGCGCCGCGCCGTCGACGACACCGCTGGGCGCCACGAGACCCACCGCGGCGAACGCCGAGCGCACGTGCGTTCCGATGCTCGCGACGGCGTCATCATCGAGCGCGTCCACCATCGCCGCCGTGCGCTCGGACAGCGGCGGGGGCCCCGGCACGACGATCGCCGGGAGGTCCAGCCCAGCGGCGAGCGCCGCCTCGGCATCCCGCACCGCGAACAGGAAGTCCGGCACCGTGAACCCCTCGAATCCCCACAGCCGCCTCGGGAGATCGAGCAGATCGCGCGACTGCGCCATGTACGTTCCGTTGACCCGCACATACGCCGCCAGCAGCGCCACGACGCCGTACCGCTCGACGACCCGCCGGAACGGCGCCAGATACACCTCGTGCAGCTCGCGCTCGCCCACGCGGACATCGCGGGCGTCGGTGCGCTGCTCCATCGGCCCTTCGCCGGCGCGCAGCCGCTCGAGGTTGTAGCAGACGTAGTGCTTCGCGACGGCGATCGCGCCGTGCCCCTGGACTCCGCGCACGATCCGCCCGCCGAGCTCGCCGACCAGCAGCGGGTCCTCCCCCAGTCCTCCCGCGAGCCGACCCGCCCGCGGGTCGCGGCCGATGTCGAGCTCGGGCCCGAGCAGCGCATTGTGGCCCGAGGCCACGAGCTCTGCGCCCAGCAGGTCTCCGTAGCGCTCCGCGAGCTCCGTGTCGAAGGACGCCGACAGGGTCAGCGCGCTCGGCAGCGCCGTCGCTCCGTCGTCACCGCGGATGCCGCACGGGCCGTCGGCATACGACAGCGGCGTGACACCGCCGCCGGCGAAGTCGTTGAGCGCGATGCGTCGGTCTTCGTCGCGTGTCACGCGGCCACCTCATCGTTCGTCGACGATCGGGCGACCCCACACCGCCCTCGCGGCCACTCTGGCAGGCTCCACGGGCGGCGGCAAGAAGGGCGCGCGGGTGCTACGCCTCGCGCGTGATGGTGACGTCGACGTGCAGGTGGCTCTTGTGCGGGCCGGCGTAGACGCCACGCAGGGGCGGGACGTCGTTGTAGTCGCGCCCGCGACCGACGAGCACGTGCCGGTCGCCGATCTCGATGTTGTTCGTGGGGTCGAAGCCCTGCCAATCGCCCGCGAACCACTCGACCCACGCATGGGACTCACCCGACACCGGCTCTCCGACTTCCGCGTCCTCGCGCGGATGCAGATAGCCCGACACGTAGCGAGCCGGGATCGCGACGGCGCGCAGCGCCCCGAGCGTGATGTGCGCGATGTCCTGGCACACGCCCTTGCGCTCCTCCCACGCGTCCGCCGCTGTCGAATGCACGCCGGTGATGCCGTGCATGTACTCGACCGCGTCGCCGACGGCCTCGGCGATCGCGCGCGCGGCCAGACCCGGGTTGGTGTGGTCTGCGGCGATGCGGCGGGCCAGGTCGAGGATCTCGGGATGCGGCTTCGTCCGCTCGGTCTGACCCAGCTGCTCCACGGTCGCGATCGCGAGCGGAGCCTCCCGCGACAGGTCGGCCCACGAGAAGTCGGTCGGCTCGATCGGCCGCGGACGCACCTCGACGAGCGAACGGGCCGTCAGCATCAGCTTCGTGTGCCCGTGCAGGACGTCGAAGGACGCCACACGCGTGCCGAAGTAGTCGACGTACTGGTTCACCGACGACGAGGGCTCGATGTCCAGGGCCGCGTTGAGCACGAACTGGCTGTCGGTCGAGCCCGGCAGCATCCGCGCCTCGTTGTACGACGCCGACACGTCGCCCTGATACGTGAAGCCGGTCTGGTGCTCGATGCGAAGGCGCTTCATGAGATCTCTCCGATCCAGCTCGGCTCGGTCTGCGTCGGGAAGAACCTCTGCCGGATCGCCTCGGACGCATCGCGGGTCACGACCTGCACGCGCTCCATGTGCTCGGGCAGCTCGTTGAGGATCTCGGTGAGGGAGCTGTACTCGAGGTCGTTGCGGATCTGGCCGAGGGCGCGCAACACCGTGTTGGAGTGCCCGACGCGGTCGGCACGGGGGTCGATGGCGCTCATGCACTGCTCCGCGCTCTGGATCGAGTAGATGATCGAGCGCGGGAACAGCCGGTCCAGCAGCAGGAACTCGGCCGCGTTGCGCGCGCCGGGCATCCCCTTGTAGGTCCGCAGGTACGCCTCGTAGGCGCCGCACGAGCGCAGGATCGTCGTCCACGACGGACCCGAGGCCTCGGTGAGCGATCGCGTGGCGAGCATGCGCGCCGTCATGTCGGTGCGCTCGATGGAGCGGCCGAGGGTGAAGAACTGCCACGCCTCGTCGCGACTCGTCGACGAATCCACGACGCCGACCGACAGGGCCGTGCGCTCACGCACCCACTGGAAGAAGTTGTGGACCTTGTCGACCTGAAGGCGCCGCGGCATGCGGGCGTTCGTGGTGTTCAGGGTCTCCCACAGCTCGGTGGAGACGATCTCGCGCGCCCGGCGCGCGTTCTCGCGCGCGGCGCCGAGGCAGTAGGCGATGCTCGAGTAGTTGCTGCGATCGACGGCCAGCTGCTGCAGCACGTCCTCGCGGCCGACGGTGTCGGCGCCCTCGTCGGGGAACGAGCCCATGACGGCCAGGAGCGACCGGCATGCGACGTCCTCGTCGATCCACGGGTCCTCCAGCAGCAGCTGCAGGTGGACGTCGAGGATGCGGGCGGTGCCGTCGGCCCGCTCGAGATAGCGTCCGATCCAGAACAGGGATTCGGCGATGCGGCTCAGCATGCGCGGTCACCGCCCGTCTGCTGCTGCTGTTCGTGCTGCTCGTTCACGGGATCGGGGACGTCCTGCGGCGAGTGGGCGGGCTCGGCCTGCGCGTCGTAGATGATCGGGATCGCCGAGGTCACGGCCGCCTGGTCGTCGACGAGCCCTGAAACCCCGCCGGTGCCCTGGCCGTACTCGACGTGACCGGGAGCGGCCCCGCCGACGATCCACGTGTCCTTCGACCCGCCGCCCTGGCTCGAGTTGACCACGAGCTGCCCCTCGGGCAGCGCGACGCGGGTGAGACCGCCGGGCAGCACCCAGATGTCGTCGCCGTCGTTGACCGCGAACGGACGAAGGTCGGCGTGGCGCGGCCGCATGCCGTCCTCGACGAGGGTCGGGATCGTCGAGAGCATCACGACCGGCTGCGCGATCCACCCCCGCGGATCGGCGAGCAGCCGCTTGCGCAGCTTGTCGAGTTCGCTCTTGGAGGCATCCGGTCCCACGACCAGACCCTTGCCGCCCGAGCCGTCGACGGGCTTGACCACGAGCTCGTCGAGCCGGTCGAGCACCTCTTCGAGGGCGTTCGGGTCCTCGAGGCGCCACGTGTCGACGTTCTTGAGGATCGGCTCCTCGGCGAGGTAGTAGCGGATGAGGTCGGGCACGTACGTGTACAGCAGCTTGTCGTCCGCAACGCCGTTGCCGACCGCGTTGGCGATCGTGACGTTGCCCAGGCGCGCGGCGAGCATGAGGCCCGGGGCGCCGAGCATCGAGTCCGAGCGGAACTGCAGCGGATCGAGGAAGTCGTCGTCGACGCGGCGATAGATCACGTCGACGCGCTGCGGTCCGCGTGTGGTGCGCATGAAGACCTTGCCGCCCACGCACAGCAGGTCGCGGCCCTCGACGAGCTCGACGCCCATGAGGCGCGCGAGCAGCGTGTGCTCGAAGTACGCCGAGTTGTAGACGCCCGGCGTGAGCACGACGACGTTGGGCTCTTCGACGCCGGGCGGGGCGGATGCGCGAAGCGCGGCGAGCAGCTTGTTCGGGTAGTCCCCCACCGGGCGCACGCGCATCGAGACGAACAGCTCGGGGAGCGTCTGGGCCATGACCCGGCGGTTCGAGATGACGTAGCTGACGCCGGACGGCACGCGGACGTTGTCCTCGAGGACGCGCATCTCGCCGTGCTCGTCGCGGATCAGGTCGATGCCGGAGACCTGGATGCGCACGCCGTTGGCGGCATGGATGCCCGCCGCCTGCCGGTAGAAGTACTGGGACGACGCGATCAGGCGCGCGGGCAGCACGCCGTCGCGAACGCAGTGCTGGCGTCCGTACGCGTCGTCGAGGAACGCCTCGAGCGCCCTGACGCGCTGCTTGACACCGGCCTCGGTCTTCGACCACTCGTCGTAGTCGATGACGCGGGGCACCGCGTCGAGCGGGAAGGGTCTCTCCTCACCCGCGAAGTCGAACGTCACGCCCTGCGCGAGGTAGGAGCTCGCCAGGGACTCGGTTCGCCCGCGCAGCTCTTCCTGCGTCATCTGCGCGAGCGCCTGGTAGAGCTCTTTATAGGCCTCGCGGGACTGGGGCACCGCGCCCACCCCGAGGTCGCTGCCGAACATCTCGTCGAACGCCGGCACCCCGGACGGTGTCTTGCGGGGCGCCGTGGTGGAGCCGTAGCCGTCGAACAGATCGCCCATGGCACGAGCCTAGTCGGGGACGTGTTGCCGTGTTGTTTCGGTTGACATCTGTCGTCGATGCGATAGTGGCGGACGTCCTCGGATCGTCATATCTGCCGCGGGTGCATCCCGGGCGCGTCGGATTAGGCTCGCGATGTGGCGACCACCCGCACGCGTTCCCTCCTCGCCGCCGCGGCGGCGGGGGTGTGCGGCGTCGCCTTCGGGGCGGGACTGGGCGAAGCGACCGCCGCGATCGCGGTGCCCGAGTCGAGTCCGTTCGCGGTGGTCGGCGGAGCGCTCATCGATGCGGCGCCGCCGTGGGCGAAGGATCTCGCGATCGAGCTGTTCGGTCTGGCCGACAAGGTCGCGCTCCTGATCGGGATCGCGATCGTGATGGGTCTCGTGGCCGCCGGCGCGGGCGTGCTCGAGTCTCGGCGGCCGCCGTGGGGCTCGGTGATCGCCGCCGCACTCGGCGTCGTCGGCATCGTCGTCGCGACCAGCCGCGCGGGTGCGAGCGGATTCGCCTGGCTGCCCGCGGCGGTCGCCGGTGCGGCCGCCGCGATCGCGATGCGCATGCTCGTGCGGCTGGCGGTTCGCGCCTACCCGCCGCAGACCGCCGTGCCGGCGCTCGGCGACGCCGGGTCGCCGGATGGGCGCGCGGGCGAGGCGTCCGGTGCGCCCGAGCCGTCACCCGCCGCACCGTCATCGCGCGGCGTCGATCGGCGCGGCTTCCTGGCGTGGTCCGGCGCCGCGGCCGCCGTCGGCATGATCGGGCTGGTCGTCGGCAACGTCGCACGCGCGGGCGTGCAGGCCGCCACGACCGTGCGCGACGCTCTGCGGCTTCCGTCACCCGCCCGCTCCGCGCCGCCGATTCCGGCCGGCGCCGAGCTCGGCATCCCCGACCTCGCGCCGGTCGTGACGCCCAACGGCATCTTCTACCGCATCGACACCGCTCTCGTGGCGCCGCAGATCGACCCTGCGGACTGGTCGCTGCGCATCCACGGCATGGTCGACCGCGAAGTGAGCCTCACGTGGGACGAGCTGCTCGCGCTGCCGCTCGAAGAGACCGACACCACCCTCACGTGCGTGTCGAACACCGTCGGCGGCGGGCTGATCGGCAACGCCCGCTGGCTCGGCTACCCGATCCGGAATCTGCTCGAGAAGGCCGGCGTGTCACCGGACGCCGACATGGTGCTCTCGCGGTCGATCGACGGCTGGACCGCCTCGACGCCGCTCGAGGCCCTCACCGACGACCGCGACTCGATCCTCGCGGTCGGGATGAACGGCGAGCCGCTGCCGGTCGAGCACGGCTTCCCGGTGCGCATGGTGGTGCCGGGGCTGTACGGCTACGTGTCGGCGACCAAGTGGGTGACCGAACTCAAGGTCACGCGGTTCGACAGCGACACCGCCTACTGGACGACGCGAGGGTGGTCGGCGCGCGGCCCGATCAAGCTCCAGTCGCGCATCGACGTGCCGCGCTTCGGCACCCGTCTCGCACCGGGCGACACGGTCATCGCCGGCATGGCCTGGCAGCAGCACGTCGGCGTCGCCGGTGTCGAAGTGCAGATCGACGGCGGGGAGTGGATGCCGGCGACGCTCGCGACGGCGATCTCGGACGACACGTGGGTGCAGTGGAGCATCCCGTGGACCGCGACGGCGGGACGCCACGAGGTCCGCTGCCGCGCCATCAGCGCGACCGGCGAGGTGCAGACGGACGACGCCGCACCGCCCGCACCGGACGGCGCCACCGGTCGTCACCGCATCGACGTCACCGTCGAGTGAGCGACGGGGCCGAAGCCCCGCGGCCGATCAGTCCACCAGGACGTTGACGACGTTGCCCCACGGGTCGGCCGTCTCGATCGCACCGGCCGCCGTCTCATGCGCGACGCCGGCGGCCTCGAGCCGCGCCGCGACGTCGTCGAGGTCGCCCTGCGTCGGCACCCGCACGACGAAGGCGCCCAGCCCCGGCCCCTCGCCGCGCTCCCCAGCGCCCGCGCTGAGCCACGTGTTCGTGGCGAGGTGGTGGTGATACCCGCCGGCGGCGTAGAAGAGGGCGCCGTCGGTCTCGCTGGTCACCGCGAAGCCGAGGGTGTCGGCGTAGAAGGCACGGGCCTGGTCGAGGTCGCCCACGCGCAGGTGGACGTGGCCGACCTGGGCATCGGTGGCGGGCTCGCCGTCGGCGTGCTCGGAGATGAACGCGTTCGGGTCGAGGAAGGCGGATCCCATGCTCACCTGTCCGTCCTCCCACACCCACTCGTCACGGGGCCGGTCCACGTACAGCTCGACGCCATTGCCCTCGGGGTCGCCGAAGTAGAACGCCAGGCTCACGGCGTGATCGGCCGCCCCCTGGTACGACTGTGGAGCGAGAGTGGCCACGGAAAGCAGAGCGGCGGCGAGCGCGGGCTCGTCCGGATAGAGGATCGCCGTGTGGTACAGCCCGGCCTGGGCGGGATCGTCGGCGCCCTCCGCCCCCGCGGACAGCGTCACCAGGGGCTCGTCATAGCCGAGGACGACACGCTCGGCGTCCTCTTCGATCACCGGCAGCCCCAGCGCGCCGGTGTAGTAGGCGCGCATCACCTCGAGGTCGACCACCTCCAGGTCGACCGTCCCCATCGCGGTGTCGTCCGGGAGCGGAGCGGAGGGCACGTCGCCGCCGGCCTGCGACGGGCGGGCGGTGAGGAGGACGACCAGGACGACCGCGACGACGGCGATCACGGCTGCTGCCGCCGTCGAGATCACGATGGTCCGGCGACGGCGGGAGGATGAGGCTGCGGAGTTCACGCCAGGGGGAAACATGCATCCGATTGAATGCATTCCCGAAGCAGGCGACGCGCGCCGGATGTCGGCCGGCGCGGACCTCAGCGGTCGAACGGCTCGAGGCGCACCAGACGCGGCGGGCCGGTGAGCAGAGGTCCGAGCTCGGGCACCGCTCCCGCCCCGGCCCGGTAGTCCCGGTAGGCCTGCTCGGCCTCCCACGACGACCACTCCTCGTACAGCGTCCAGCAGGCGGGGTCGTCGCGGTCGACGAGCCAGTCGAGCCGTTCGCAGCCCTCGAACGCCCTCGACGTCTCGAGCATCTCGCCGAACACCGTCTCGGCCTCGTCCAGCCGCGTCGGATCCATCCGGAACTCGACGATCGCCGCGTGCACCATGGACCCGCCCCTCATCGAACCTCTGCCGAGCATCACTCTGCCCCGCGCCGCCCGAGCGGCGCACGGCCGGTTCCGCGCCGCGGAAGCCGACGTCTTCGCGCGACGGGTCAGTCGGCCAGGACGACCTTCAACTGCTCGATGGCCCAGTCCAGCTCGGTCGCGCGGATGACCAGGGGCGGCGCAAGCCGCACGGTCTGGCCGTGCGTGTCCTTGACCAGCACGCCGCGCGCGAGCAGCCGCTCGGCGACCTCGCGTCCCGTGCCGACGGACGGGTCGATGTCGACTCCCGCCCACAGGCCGGCGACGCGCACGCCGGTGACGCCGTGGCCGACGAGTTCGGCCAGACGCCCCTCGAGGTGCTCGCCCAGCGCCTGCGCCCGCGTCTGCACCTGCCCCGAGGCGAGCATCTCGACCACGCGCAGCCCCACGGCCGCCGCGAGAGGGTTGCCGCCGAACGTGGAGCCGTGCTCTCCCGGCCGGATGACGCCGAGGATGTCGCTGTCGGCGACGACCGCCGACAGCGGCACGATCCCGCCGCCGAGCGCCTTGCCCAGCACGTACACATCCGGCACGACCTGCTCGCGGTCGCACGCGAACGTCGTTCCGGCACGTCCGAGCCCCGACTGGATCTCGTCGGCGATCATGAGGACGTTGTGCTTCGTGCAGATCTCACGGACGTCGCGCAGATAGCCCTCGGGCGGCACGACCACGCCGGCCTCGCCCTGGATCGGCTCGATGAGCACGGCCGCGGTGTTCTCGTCGATCGCCGCCTCGATCGCGGCGGCGTCGCCGAACGGGACCGCGGCGAAGCCGGGGGCGTACGGCCCGAAGTCGTCTCGCGCATCGGGGTCGTCGCTGAAGCCGACGATCGTCGTGGTGCGGCCATGGAAGTTGCCGTGCGCGACGACGATCGAGGCGGCATCCGCCTCGACGCCCTTCACGCGGTAGCCCCACGCACGAGCGACCTTGATGGCCGTCTCGACCGCTTCGGCCCCGGTGTTCATGGGGAGCACGAGCTGCTTGCCGCACAGGTCCGCGAGGGCCGCGGCGAACTCGCCGAGGCGGTCGTTGTGGAAGGCGCGGCTGGTCAGGGTGAGGCGCCCGAGCTGCTCGGTGGCGGCCGCGACGAGCTCGGGATGCCGGTGCCCGAAGTTCAGCGCCGAGTACGCCGACAGCAGGTCGAGGTACCGCTTGCCCTCGACGTCGGTGACCCATGCCCCCTCCCCCCGTGCGAGCACCACGGGCAGCGGGTGGTAGTTGCGTGCGACGTGCTCGTCCTCGGAGTCGATGATGCGGATCGCGGCGGTCGCGAGGTGCGGGGACGTGGGAGTCATTGTCGGGTTTCCCTTCAGCGGCGCAGTTCGAGCGTGCAGCACTTGATGCCGCCGCCGCCCAGCAGCAGCTCGGACAGGTCCACGGCGATCGGGGTGTAGCCGC
The DNA here is from genome assembly GCA_029319145.1 of Microbacter sp. GSS18. Classification (NCBI taxonomy): domain Bacteria; kingdom Pseudomonadati; phylum Bacteroidota; class Bacteroidia; order Bacteroidales; family Porphyromonadaceae; genus Microbacter; species Microbacter sp. GSS18. The sequence goes on from CP119753.1 coordinate 2,601,897, forward strand.
GCTTGCGCAGCTGCCGCTCGAATCCGGTCGCGCGCGGGGAGATGATCACGTTGCGGCCGTCGCTGGACGAGTTCAGGCCGAACACGGCGCCGTCGGCATCCGAGACGTGGATCGCGTCGGGGAAGCGCTCGGCGAGCAGGGCCTGGCTGTGGGCGTCGAACGCACCGGGCAGGTACGCGATGTTGGCACGGTCGGCCCCGCCCGGCCCCTCGACCGGGTCGAGGACCGCGATCGCGGTGTCGAGGTGGTAGAAGCGCGGGTCGACCAGGGTGAGCGAGACGACCTCCTTGCCGAAGACCTCTCCGACCTCCCGGTGGCTGTCGCCGGTGGAGCGGAACCCGGTGCCGGCGAGGATCACATCGCCCACGAGCAGGAAGTCGCCCTCGCCCTCGTTGACCTCCGCGGGGTCTGCGACCTCGAAGCCGTTGGCGCCGAACCAGTCCATGAACGCCGGCCCCTCGGGCACGCGCTCGTCGAAGCGGAACCGGGCACCGTAGGCGACGCCGTCGATCACGAAGCCGCCGTTGGCGGTGTAGACCATGTCGGGCAGACCCTCGATCGGGTCGATCAGCTGGACGTCATGGCCGAGCGCGATGTACGTGTCGTACAGCTCCTGCCACTGGCGGACGGCCTTGCCGGTGTCGGTCGGGTTGGCCGGCTCCATCCACGGGTTGATGCTGTAGCTGACCGTGAAGTGCTCGGGGCGGCACATCAGGTACGTGCGGCGCTGCTGGATGCGCTCGGGGGCGGATGAGCGGGGGACGCCTGTGCTCTCGTGCGGGGACATGGTGCTCCTTCGGGAAAGGTGGCGGACGCTGTCCTCTTGGCCCAGCGGCCCTTCGACCCGCTCGTCCGGGGGTGACCACGGTCGCGGGGAAGGGTGCGACACGGGCACGCCGGAGTCCATTCTGACACGGCGCGCGACCGCGCGACCGCGTTGCACGCGGGACGGCGCGAGCGCCTCGCCGCTCAGCTCTCGGTCGCGGCCGGTTCGGTCGGCTCCGCGGGGTCGGCGGACGCGGTCAGACGGGCGTCCACCCAGTCGTCGATCTGCTGCCAGTGGTCGTAGAGCCAGGCTTCGCGCTCCTCGGGCGGCGGCACCTGCTCTGCGGGGACGCGCCACGCCGTCGCCTCGATGGCGCTGTCCATCGGGATGCCGCGCCACAGCGCGCGGAGCGTCGACAGCCGCTCCAGGCCGACGTGCCCGATGAACGCGACGTCGGCGTCCGGGGCCGCCGCGATCGCGGTGAGCACCCCCTGCGGCTTGGGCGGTAGCACGTGGATCATGGCCCGCGCCCGGTCGGCGAGGTCGGGGCGGCCGATCTCGTCGAGCTTCGCGATCGCACGCTCACGCCGCTTCACCGTGAAGTTGCCGCCCTCGGGGAAGATCACGAAGGCGTCCCTGCGCCCCATCGTCCCGGCGAGGTCGCGGATCGCTTCGACGACGGCCGCGCCCGCGCGCCCGCGGCTCGGCACGAACCGCGTCGGCACGCGGCTGAGCGGGATGTCGATGCACGGATCGACGCGCAGCATGTCCTTCAGCACGATGCGCGGGCGTCGGTCGAGGAAGTTCAGCACGTCGTCGACGAGCAGGAAGGAGTCCCCCGGCCCGGCGTGCCGCGTCAGGAGGAGCAGCGGCCGCTCGCCCGCGAGGTCGTCGCCGTGGAAGTCGATCTGCAGCGAGAACGTCCGTCGCGCACTGCCCATCACCCGGCGCAGCCACCACGCCGCCGTCCGGTAGGTGAGGTCCTGGAACCTCGGAGTCTTCAGCCTCGCACCGAACCCCGACGCGATCCACTGGGCGAAGTAGACCACGATCATGATGGCCTGCAGCTCGGTGTACAGGAAGAAGAACCATCCGACGCGCAGAGGTCGCCAGCGGCCCGGGACATAGCGCGACGCGAACGCCGCCGCGATCAGCCAGATCGGGAACGTGCCCAGCAGGACGAGCGCGAGCAGGATGGCCAGCGGCGCCAGGACGAACCTGCGCACGATGTAGGGCGGCGGACCTTTCACGATTCCCTCTCGGCGACCGCTCCAGCCCGCTGCGCGGGCAGGGCGGCCAGGTAGTCGCGGGATGCCTCGTAGGCGCGGGCGGCGAGTTCGTCGGCATCCCCCATGTCGCGCCACTTGAGCTGACGCCGGTCGTCGAAGTCGAGCACGTTGGCGCTGGGCAGCACGTGCACGTCGGCACCCCCGGTCTTGCCGTCCCGGACCGAGGCGAAGCGGTGCCGGCGAGAGATCTCGAACGCGATGAGCGCGGGCTCCCAGAACTTCGTCGGAGCCCGCAGCGGCTGCTCCACGCGGCCGACCTGCAGCACGTAGATCTCGCTGGCGCCCAGTTCGACAGCGCGGTCGACCGGAATGGAGTTGACCAGACCGCCGTCGTAGAAGTGCTCGCCGTCGATCTCCACCGGTGCGAACAGTCCCGGGATCGCGGCGGATGCGGCGAGCGCGTCGACGACCGGCCCCGACGTGAACCATCGCTCGGCCGCCCGCTCGATGGAGGCGGCGACGCACTGGAACGGAACATCGAGGTCCTCGATCGCGACCTCGCCCAGCGCCCCGCGGGCGAGGTCGCGGAGCGCGTCCGGGTCGTTCAGGCCCACGCGCAGTCGCACCGCCGTGCGCACGCGGTCGAGCATCCTGCCGCCGAGGAAGCCGGTCTCGCCGATCTCGCGCCACAGACGCTCCAAGCTCATCACCCCGACCGGGCCGGGGTCCGCGGCGAACACCGCTCCGTTGAGCGCACCGATCGAGGTTCCGATCACGATGTCGGGGCTGATGCCCGCTTCGACCAGGGCACGCAGCATCCCGACCTCGACGGCCCCCCACTTGCCTCCGCCGCCGAGGACGAAGGCGCACCGCGGCGCGCTCATCGCAGTCCCTTCCGCACCCAGCGAGCGGGCGCCTCCGGTGCTCACGCTAGCGCCTGATCCCGCCGCCGTCACGGGCCGGAGGGCCTGTTCGGCCGCCCCGTGGGCGGCATCCGCCACGACGTCGGGACTGGCGCCTCGAAGCAGAAGAGCATCAGCGCGTCCACGGCGAGCGGGGGCTCGCCGTAGAGACGGAAGGTCGAGCACGCTACGTTGAGGCTGACGCAGGGGGGCGTGATCGTGAGCAGCGGTGTGGTCGAGAACGGGCGTAGCCGATACGAGGGCGACATCGCACGCCGGCGCCGGCGGCTGACGTGGGAGGTGGGCCTGCGGTCGTTCACGATGCAGGCAACGTGGCTCGTCGTCCTCGCCGCCGGTGCTGCGGTTCCGCTCGCCGCGGCGCTCGGATGGCCGGAATGGGTGGCTCCGGTTCTCGGATTCGCCATCGTCGTGGCCACGGGGATCGAGAAGATCTTCGGCAGGACCACGGATGCCGCGGTGGCCGTGGACGCCCTTCGTCGCCGGCTTGATCGTGAACGCCGCAAGCGCGACGCCCGCAGCGGGTCCGACGAGGCGGATGCCGACGGCTTCGACGCCTATGTCCGCGGGTGCGAGCGGGCCATCGCGGAGTTCGATGACTCGATGCTCGCCTACACGAAGAAGGCGACGGGGCGCGACGACGACGAATGAGCCGGCCCCGCGGTCACCACCCCAGCTCGGGCCAGCCGTCGGCGTCCCACCCCACGGGCGACAGCCCGAGGCGGAACTGCCCGTTCAGATCGGCGTCGTACCAGTGGAACGCCATGATGCCGTCGGCGATGGACTGTCCGCCGGGCCCGATGCGCGAGCCGTCGGTCTCGAGCAGCACGGTTCCGCCTCCGTCGAGGAGCGGAACGCCCTCGCGGTCGACGAACGGCCCCGTGGGTGCGTCCGCGCGGCCGACCGCGATTCGGTAGGTGCTGTCGGCGCCGCGGCAGCAGCTGTCGAACGAGACGAACAGGAACCAGTCGCCGTCGTGCTCGAGCAGGTAGGGCGCCTCGACGGCGTTGGGCGGCTCGCGCCGATCGGCCAGGCGCAGCGGTTCGGCGTCGTCGGCGCGCAGTCCGCTCGGCCATTCGAGCTCGATCATGCGGATGCCGCTCCAGAAGGAGCCGAACGCCATGAACGGCGTCCCCTCGTCGTCGGTCACGACACCCGGGTCGATCGCATTGAAGTCGTCATCGGGGCTCGACGCGATCACGGGCCCCTGGTCGATCCACGCGTAGTCGGGATCGTCGGGATCGAGCGTCGTGTTGGTGGCGAGGGCGATCACCGACGTGTTCTTGCCGAACGTCGACGCCGAGTAGTACAGGTACCAGGTGCCGCCGTGCTCGACGAGCTCGGGCGCCCACAGGTTGTCCACGCCGCGCACCTGCTCCCGGATCCAGTCGGGCTTGGTCTCCCACACCTCGCCCTCGTAGCGCCACGCCTGCCCGTCCTGGCTCGAGCGCACCTGGATGTTGCCGTTCGCGATCGTCCCGTTGCCGGTGGAGTAGACGTACCACGTGCCGTCCTGGACGGCGAGGGCCGGGTCATGCGTGGCGAGGTCGCCCTCGAGCTCCCCCGGACCGCCCGAGCACGCGGCGAGGGTCGCCGCGAGAAGGCCGACGGACGCGGCTGCGATCCACCGGGTCAGCCGCGTCCGCCGAGTCATGCGCATCAGCCGAGCGCGATCGCCGTCCACGACACGGGGGGCAGCGTGACGGTCAGCGTGCCGTCCGCCACAGCCGCGGTGTCGTTGGTCTTCGGCGCTACACGTGCGCGGTCCTCGAGCGTGTTCTTGGCGTACACGTCCTCGTCCCAGATGGCGTGGGTCTCGAGCACCGACACGTCACCGAGCGCCGAGACGTCGGCGGTGACGGTGATCGCCTCGGTCTGGCTGCGGTTGACGAGGAACACGGCGCTGCGGCCGGTCTCGGCGTCGTGGGTGGCGACCGCGTCGACCAGTGGCACCTCGCCGTAGACCTCGGTGGTGTACGTCGGCGCGTCGAGCTTGAGCTGCAGCGCGTCGCCCTGCGCGAGGCGCGAGGTGACCGAGAACGGGAAGAACGTCGTCTGCTTCCAGGCCGGCCCGCCGGGCTCGGTCATGATCGGCGCGATGACGTTCACGAGCTGTGCGAGCGACGCGCTCGTGACGCGGTCGGCGTGCTTGAGCAGCGAGATCATCAGGTTGCCGAAGACGACGGCATCCGCCACCGAGTAGACGTCCTCGAGCAGCCGAGGGGCGACCGGCCAGTTGTCGATCCCCTCGATCTTGTCCACGCCGTGGAACCGCTCGATGTACCAGACGTTCCACTCGTCGAACGAGATGTTGATCTTCTTCTTCGACCCGCGCACGGCGCCGACGTGGTCGGCCGTGGCCACGACGGTCTCGATGAAGCCGTCCATGTCGACCGCCGAGGCCAGGAAGCTGGCCAGGTCGCCGCCCCGCTCCTCGTAGTACGCATGGCACGAGATGTAGTCGACGTCGTCGTACGTGTGGGTGAGCACAGTGCGCTCCCACTCGCCGAAGGTCGGCATGTGGGCGGACGACGAGCCGCACACGACGAGCTCGATCGAGGGGTCGAGCTGACGCATGCCCTTGGCCGCCATCGACGCGACCTTGCCGTAGTCGTCCGCCGACCGGTGGCCGAGCTGCCACGGCCCGTCCATCTCGTTGCCGAGGCACCACATGCGCACGTCGAAGGGGTCGGTCTTGCCGTTGGCGACGCGCTGGTCGCTGAGCGCGGTGCCCGAGCGGATGTTGGAGTACTCCAGCAGATCGATCGCCTCGAGCGTGCCGCGCGTGCCGAGGTTGACGGCCATCATGAGGTCGCTGCCGACCTTGTCGAGCCAGCCCGAGAACTCGTGGAGGCCCACCTCGTTCGTCTCGGTGGAGTGCCACGCGAGGTCCAGGCGACGGGGACGGTCCTCGACGGGACCGACGGAGTCCTCCCACCGGAAGCCCGAGACGAAGTTGCCGCCCGGGTAGCGGATGGTCGAGACGCCGAGCTCGGTGACCAGGTCGATGACGTCCTGACGGAAGCCCTCGGCATCCGCCGTCTCGTGACCGGGTTCGTAGATGCCGTCGTAGACGTGGCGGCCGAGGTGCTCGACGAAGCCGCCGAAGAGCTTGCGCTGGATGGGGCCGATCGCGAAGTGCGGGTCGACCGTGATGCGTGCGGAAGGCATGAGTGTGCTTTCTTTCGTGCTTGTGGGGATGAAGAGGGACGGATGCCGGCGCGGCGCCGGGCTCAGGACTTGACGCCGCCGATGGCGAGGCCCCCTTGCCAGTAGCGCTGCAGGAACAGGAACGACAGGATCAGCGGCACCACCGAGATGAAGGCGCCCGACGTGATGAGGTTCCACACCTGCTCGCCGCCGGCGCCGGCGTTGGACAGGGTGAGCCATCGGTTGAGACCGACGGTGACGGGGAGCGTGTCGGGGCTCGTGAGCATCGCGAGCGGGAGGAAGAAGTTGTTCCACGTGCCGACGATGCTCAGCAGCAGCACGGTGACGATCGCGGGCCGCAGCAGCGGGAACACGACCTGCAGGAAGGTGCGCCACTCGCCGGCGCCGTCGATGCGCGCCGCCTCGAGCAGTTCGTCGGGGATGGCGTCCTGCGTGTAGACGCGCATGAGGTACACCCCGAACGGGTTCAGCAGCGACGGCAGGATCACCGCCCAGCCGGTGTTGATGAGCCCGTACTGGCTGAGCAGCATGAACTGCGGGATCACCAGAGCCGTCAGCGGCACCATGACCGAGCCGAGGATGATCGCGAAGATCACGTTGCGGCCCTTGAAGGAGTACTTCGCGAACCCGTAGCCGGCGAGGACCGCCACGATGGTCGCCCCGATGCCCGCCGTGAACGAGTAGAGGAAGGAGTTGCCGAGCCACGTCCAGTAGATGCCGTTCTGGTGCTCGAACAGACCCTGGATGTTCGTGAAGAACGACGAGGGGTTGTCGAACCAGAAGGCGGGGCTCGAGAACAGGCTCCCGGTGCTCTTCGTCGACGCGACGATGAGCCACCAGATCGGCACCACGAAGTAGAAGGCCATGATGACCAGCAGAACGTGCGAGCCGATCTTGCGCCCGCCGGTCGCGGGGCCGTGCTCGGTGCGGCGGCGGTCGCGCCGGCGCTGCTTGGGGTCGGTCGTGACGAGCTCGGTGTCGAGGGTTCCGGGGTTCAGGACGGCGGCCATCACTTCAGTCCACTCTGCTTGCGGGTCAGGAACAGGAACCCGAACGACCCGATGAACACGACCATCGCGAGGGCGAACGCGATCGTGGACGCGTAGTTGAACTGGCTGTAGCTGAAGGCCAGCGCGTACGCGTACATGTTCGGCGTGTAGTCGGCGGGGAGGGCGCCGGAGGCGACGCTGCGCAGCACGGTCGGCTCGGTGAAGAACTGGAGCGTGCCGATGAGGGCGAAGGTGATGACCATCACCATGGACGACGAGATCATCGGGACCTTGACGCGTGTCGCGATCTGCCAGCCGTTGGCGCCGTCGATGCGCGCCGCCTCGTAGATCGAGGGGTCGATCGCCCGGAGCGCGGCGTAGATGATGATCATGTAGTAGCCCGCCCATTGCCACGTGACGACGTTGACGAGGCTGAAGAAGATCGTGTCGCTCGAGAAGAAGCTCGGTGCTTCGAGCCCGAACAGCTCGAAGATCGTGCCGGCCGGGCCGAAGCGCGGGCTGTAGAGGAAGCTCCACATCAGCGTGCCGATGACGACGGGGATCGCGTACGGCGCGAAGATCAGCAGCCGCGACAGCTTCGACAGCCACGTCGCGAGGTTGTCCAGCAGCAGCGCCGCGGCGAGCGCGACGAGCAGCTGCACGGGGATCATGACGATCGCGTACAGCGCGACGCGTCCGAGGCCGCCGAGGAAGAGCGGGTCGGTGAAGGCCTTGATGTAGTTCTCGAGGCCGACGAAACGGGTGCCCGTCGCGAGGGTCGAGCTGTACAGGCTCATGCCGAACGCGTAGGCGAGGGGGAAGACGAGGAAGGCTGCGAAGACAACCAGGAACGGGGTGACGAACACCCAGCCGACCTTCTGGCGGCGTTCGGTGGCGCTGCGTCGTCGTCGAGGCGGCGCGGCCGGGGCGTCGATGACGGTCGTCGTCATGGCGATTCCCTTCGGTTCGGTGGATCGGGGTGGGGCCCCGAAGTGGTGGATCGCGGGCACGGAGCCCGGGTGGTGGATCGCCCGGGCCGAGGTCCGGGGGTGGTGGATCACGTGGCGGACGGTGCCCGCCGGGGTGGGGCCGGCCCCGGAGGACCGGCCCCGTGGCGATCAGTTCGTCAGCTCGAAGCCCTGATCGGTGGCGTACTGCTCCAGAGTGGCCTGCAGGTCGTCCAGCGCGGTACCGGCATCCTTCGAGCCGTCCACGACGACCGCCGTGACCTCTTCCTGCAGCTGGTCGTAGGCGTAGTTCTGGAAGGGGCTGAACGTGAAGCCGGGGTAGCCCGCGGCCGCCTCGAGGAACACGTCCTTGTTGATCTGCTGACCGCCGAAGAACGGGTCCTCGCGCTCGACGAAGTAGTCCGACTCGAGGATCGGGACCCACTGGGGCCACAGCGAGGCCTCTTCGACGCCGATCTTCCAGGCCTCTTCGGTGCCGAAGATCTCCTTCGCCACGAGCGCCGAGGCCTCGACGTCCTCGGCCTGCGTCGTCACGGCGAAGGTCGAGCCGCCCCAGTTGATCTGGACGGGGTTGTCGACATCCCACTGCGGAACCGGGGCGGCACGCCACTCGGCGGTGTCATCCGTGCCCTCGAGGCCCTTCAGGTAGCCGGGGCCCCACGCGGCGGCGATGTAGATGGCGTAGGTGCCGTCGACGAGCATCGTGTTGTAGTCGGCGGTGAAGGCCTCGTCGGTGGCGACCAGGCCCTTGCTGGTCAGGTCGTTCCAGTACGCCAGGACGTCCTTGGAGCCGGCGTCGTTGACGTCGATGCCGATCTCGAGCGGGTTGGCGCTGTCATAGGTGAAGGGCACGTTGCCGGCCTGCGCGAACAGGGCCTGCGTGTAGGCGCGGCCGTTCGGGGGGAAGTCGGCGAAGACGCCGGGGGCGCCGGCATCCTGCAGCTTCTGGGCGGCGTCGGCGAACTCGTCCCACGTGGTCGGCACCTCGATGCCGTACTCGTCGAGGATGTCCTGTCGGTAGAGCATGCCCATGGGGCCGCCGTCGACCGGGATGGCGTAGACGGCCGAGCCGCTCGAGACGTCCTTCCACGAGCCCTCGGTGTAGTCGCCCTTCACGTCGTTCGCGCCGTACTCGGTCAGGTCGACCAGGCCGTCGCGGATCGTGAAGCTCGCCAGCACCTCCGACTCGAGCATGATGACATCCGGTGCGCCGCTGCCCGACTCCAGAGCCGTCGAGAACTTCGTGTACTCGTCGTTGCCCTGGCCGGCGTTGGTCCAGCAGACCTGGACGTCGTCGTGGGTCTCGTTGAACAGGTCGACGACCTGGTCGAACGCGGGGTACCACGCCCACACGCTGACCTGCGTGGCGTCGGGGTTGAGGATCTCGTTGGTGCAGGACTCTGCAGCGGATCCGCCCGCGCATCCTGTCAGTGCGGCCGTGGCGACGGCGGCGACGCCGAGCCCGGCAAGAACCTTCGACTTCATTGGCTGTGTGCTTCCTCTCGCGGTGCAAACACCGGTGTTCACGGAGTGGTCGCGGGGCCGTCGCGGGGATTGCTCCTCGCTGAGTCCTGCGATTTACAACGTTAGAAGTAAACGTTGTAAACGACATGTTGCCGCCGCATCCGGCAGATGTCAAGGGTGCTCAGGAAGATTTCGGAGCGAGCTCGCGCTCCAGCGCCGGCGCCGACTCGCGCTCGGCGATGCGGAACTCCGCCAGCTGCAGCGACCGGTGGTCCTCGGTCGGATTCGCGATGCGATCCAGCAGCGTCCGCACGGCGGTCCCGGCGATCCAGCGCCGCCCGGGGTCGACCGTCGTCAGCGACGGGATCGAGTACTTCGCCTCGTCCAGGTCGTCCCAGCCGATGACGTGCACGTCACCCGGCACGTCGATTCCAGCCTCCTGCAGCACGCGCATGGCGCCCAGGGCGAGCGTGTCGTTGAGACCGAAGACGGCGTCGAAGTCGACCCCTCGGGCGAGCAGCTCGCGCATGGCCGTCGCGCCGTTGGCCCGGTGCCACGTGGTCGTGTACGACAGCAGGTCCTCGTCGTACGGGATGCGGGCGGCCTCGAGCCCCTGGCGATATCCGCTCGTGCGCAGTCCCGCCGAGCCGATGATCTCGCCCTCATGCGCGCCCACGACGGCGATCCGTCGCCGGCCGTTCGCGATCAGGTACTCCGTCGCCGCGCGCGCACCGTCGACGTTCTGCATCGTGACATGGTCGACCGGCCCGTCGAAGATCCGCTCGCCGAGAAGGACCATCGGATACGGCACCGAGAGCGCGTCGACATCCTCCTGCCCCATCCCGAGCGGGCTGAAGATGAGCCCGTCGGTGAGCTTCAGGCGGGGGCTGCGCAGCAGATCCAGCTCCCGCCGGCGGTCGGCGCCGGTCTGCTCCACGAGCACCACGACTCCGGCCTTCTCGGCCTCGGCGATGACGTCGGCCGCGAGCTCGGCGAAGTACGACAGCCCGAGGTCGGGGACGGCGAGCGCGATCGCCCCGGTCTTGCCCGAGCGCAGGTTGCGCGCGGTGAGGTTGGGCGTGTAGCCGAGTTCGGCGATGGCCGCCTGGACCTTCTCGCGCGTGGCCGGACGGACGTGCGGATAGTCGTTGATGACGTTCGAGACCGTCTTGATCGACACCCCGGCCAGCCGGGCGACGTCGTGAAGCGTTGCGGCCATGCAGCCTCCTCGGGATCAACTGTACCCGAGCGAGTACAACGTTGTAGAGAATCCTTCAGGACCGCTCGTTCATCGCCCGCCGCCGAAGCCCCGGCGCGCAGCATCCGAGCTTCGGAGATCGACCCGTAGCGCGGAGCATCCGTCCTGGATCACCCGCGTTCAGCGGCAGTCTCCGAGGTTCGGATGCTCGATCCACACCGGCGCCGACCTGAGTCACCACCGGCGGGGATCCTGGGCGACACGCCGACATACCGATGCCGGCACCGGCGTGTCGGCCGGCATCCCCGCCGCTTCTGACGCACCGGTGCCCGATGGCCGGTCAGATCACGTCTGCCGACCAGTCGTCGGGGTTGCCGAACCGGTGCGCCGTGATCGAGATCGACTGCTCGCGCAGGAACGGCAGCAGCTCGAGGCGGCCGGCGGTCGTCACGGGGCTGTCGTAGACGGCGAGATCGGGGTCGCCGTCGAACGCGTCGGCGAGGATGCGGTGCAGTTTCGCCACGGCGGTCTCGGATCCGATGAGACGCACGCGCGGCGGGCGGGGGTGGGCGGCCTGCATGCGCTCGATCCACTCCTGGTCGCTCTCGACGTACAGGGCGATCCCGGCTTCGTCGAGCGAACGCCGCACCGGCGCCGGGACGCCCGCGGTCGCGCTGACGGTCATGTCCGTGCCCGCGCGGATGCCGGCGAGCACGACGCGCAGCAGGGCCTGCCACGGGGCATCCGCGGTGGCGCGCACCGCAACTGCCGGCACGGGACGGTAGCGGAACAGGTTCCGCTCGACACCCAGGTGCGAGACGTCCTTGACGGTTCCGAACTCGCGGTTCCACGCGAGCGCGTCCGAGAGCGCTCCACGGCGCAGCCACTCGAACGCCTCGTAGCCCAGCGACGGCTGAGCGGCCTCGATCGCCTCCCGGATGCGCGAATCCAGGCCGCGCAGGTGAAGCGTCTGCGACGGTGCGCCCGCGGCCGACGGGCGCCAGGATCCGAGCCCGATCAGGTAGTTGGGGCCGCCGGCCTTGGCACCGGGGCCCACCGACGAGCGCTTCCAGCCGCCGAACGGCTGGCGCTGCACGATCGCGCCGGTGATGCCGCGGTTGACGTAGAGGTTGCCCGCCTGCACCTCGTCGAGCCACAGCGCGAGGTCGCGGGAGTCCTGCGTGTACAGTCCGGCGGTCAGCCCATAGGCGACGGCATTCTGCAGCTCGATCGCCTCGGTCAGCGACGACGCGCGCATGATGCCGAGCACCGGTCCGAAGAACTCCTCCATGTGCACGCGCGAGCCGGGCTTCACGCCGGTGCGGATGCCGGGTCGCCACAGCCGGCCGGCCCACGGGTCCGGTGCTGCGCCGCCGCCGAGCTCGGGCGCGACCATGTGCGGTGCGACGAGCCACTCCTCGCCGGCGTCGAGGGTCGTCAGCGCCCAGTCGAGCTTGCCGTGCGGCACCTCGATGACCGGGCCGACTTCGGAGGTCGGGTCGGTCGGCGGGCCCACGCGCAGCGACGTCGCGGCGTCCTTCAACTGCCGGATGAACCGCTCCGAGCGACCGACGGGACCGACGAGGATCGCGAGGGACGCCGCCGAGCACTTCTGGCCGGCATGCCCGAACGCGCTCTTGGCCAGATCGGATGCCGCGAGGTCGAGGTCGGCCGACGGCATCACGATCATCGCGTTCTTGCCGCTGGTCTCGGCCAGCAGCGGCAGGTCGGGGCGCCACGAGCGGAAGAGCGCCGCCGTCTCCCACGAGCCGGTGAGGATGACGCGGTCGATGTCGGGGTGCGACACCAGCTTCTTCCCCAGCCCGCCCTCGTCGATGTCCACCAGCGCGAGCACGTCGCGCGGGATGCCGGCGTCCCACAGCGCCTGGGCGATGACGGCCGCGCACCGCCGCGCCTGCGGCGCCGGCTTGAACACGACGCCCGATCCCGCGGCGAGCGCGGCGAGGACGCCTCCGGCCGGGATCGCGAGCGGGAAGTTCCACGGCGGCGTCACCAGGGTCACATGGGCGGGGACGAACACCGCGCCGCCGACGCGATCGAGCTCGCGCGCGTTCGCGGCGTAGTAGCCGGCGAAGTCGACGGCCTCGCTGACCTCGATGTCGGCTTCGGCGAAGACCTTGCCCGTCTCGGATGCCGCCACCTCGATGAGCTCGGCGCGGCGGGACTCCAGCATCCGCGCCGCCGCTTCGAGCAGGTCGGCGCGCTCGGCGGCAGGACGCTCGCCCCATCGGGTGCCCGCCCGCCTCACGCGGGCGACGACATCGTCGACCTGATCGGATCCGGTCAGCCGCGCGGCCGCGATCTGAACCTCTCCGGCGGTCGAAGACGGGATGCGGGCGAGCACGTCGCGCGCCCACGCGCGCACGTGCGGCAGCGCCGGATCCGAGTCGGGGGTGTTCGAGAATCCCGGGGCTCCGGATGCCGCGCGCGGGGACTCGCGATGGGAGAACACGGCCGTCTGCACGAACGAGTCGTCCGCGTACGGCCGGCCGCCGCCCTCCGCATCGCCGTCCTCGGCGCCGCCCGAGCCCGCCGCGATCTCGAGCACCGCGCCCGTGAGCGTCGGCTCGGCCGCCACGGCCTGGGCTTCGGCGCCGGCGACCCCACGGGCATCTCCGGTGTCGTCTCCGCCGCCCCGCCGCTGCCGGCGCCGCGGCCCCGTCGGCAGCCCGGGGTCGTCCGCCCGCTCGAGCGACGCGAGGAAGCGACCGCGCTCGCGCTCGAACATCGAGGAGTCGTCGTGCAGATCGAACGCGGCCGAGAGGAAGTTCTCGGTCGAGGCGTTCTCTTCGAGCCGCCGCACGAGGTAGCTGATGGCGACGTCGAATTCGTCCGGCCGCACGACCGGCACATACAGCAGCACGTGCCCGACGTCGCGGCTGACCGCGCGCACCTGGCCCTGGGCCATGCCCAGCAGCATCTCGAACTCGACGTCGTGGGTGACGCCGCGCTCACCGGCGAGCAGCCACGCGTAGGCGATGTCGAACAGGTTGTGCCCGGCGACGCCGATGCGCACGGCGCGGGTGTTCTCGGGGTCGAGCGCCAACCTCAGGCAGCGCACGTAGTTCGCGTCGGAGTCGAGCTTGGTGTCGTAGGTCGCGACGTCCCACCCGTGCATGATCGCGTCAACGCGCTCCATCGCGAGGTTCGCGCCCTTGACCAGACGCACCTTGATCGGCGCGCCGCCGGCGTCCGCGCGCTCTCGCGCCCACGCGGTCAGCTGCTCCAGCGCCGGCAGCGCGTCGGGGAGGTAGGCCTGCAGCACGATGCCCGCTTCGAGTCCCGCCAGGCGCTCGTCGTCGAGCAGGCGCGTGAACACGGCGATCGTCAGATCGAGGTCGCGGTACTCCTCCATGTCGAGATTGATGAACGTCCCGTCCGTCGCGGCCGTGAGGTACAGCGGCAGCAGGCGCTCGACGACCTTGTCGACGGTTTCGTCGAACGCCCACATCGAGATGTGGCTGACGATGGCCGACACCTTGACCGAGACGTAGTCGACGTCGGGGCGACGGATGAGGTCGTGGATGCCGTCGAGCCGGCGCAGCGCCTCGCGCTCGCCCAGCACGGCCTCGCCGAGCAGATTGAGGTTCAGGCGGGCTCCCGACTCGCGGATCGTCGCGATCGCCGGGCCGAGCTTCTCGGGGCGCGCGTCGACGATCAGGTGACCGACCATCTCGCGGAGCACGCGGCGGGCGATCGGCACGACCGGGACGGGAAGCGCGGGAGCGACGGCTCCCCCCACGCGCACGGCTCCCCGCAGGTACCACGGGAGGAACTCGGGCACGATCGGCGCGACGTGGTTGAGCCGGGATGCCGCGGCGACGACGCTCTCGGGGCGCATGACCCCGTCGACGAAGCCCAGGGTGAACGGCAGCCCGTTCGGATCCTTCAGGACGCCCGCCAGCCGCTCGGCCGCGGGGTCGACGTCGGCATCGGCGGCCTCGGTCACCCAGCGCGCCGCCAGCGAGATGGCCTCGTCCGCGATCGTGGCGTTCTCCTCGGGGGCGTCATCCATCACCACTCCAGACTGCACCTCGACACTCGTCATGGCATCGAGCGTGCGGCATGCATCCGTTCAAGAAAAGCGATGATCTACGATCGATACCGTTCAGTCAAACCGAATGATCGGATCGGGATGTTCGATCTGCGCCGACTGCGGATGCTGCACGAGCTCGCGCTGCGCGGGACCATCGGCGCCGTCGCCGAAGCCCTGTCGTACAGTCCGTCGACGATCTCGCAGCAGCTGTCGCAGCTCGAGAAGGAGGCGGGCGTCGCACTGCTCGTCCCCGACGGCCGCCGGGTCCGGCTGACCGAGCACGCCGAGCTGCTCGTCGCCCATGCCGCCGACGCCCTCGACCGCGACGAGCAGGTCCGCGGAGCGCTCGAGGCGCTGCAGCCGGGCGGCGCCCCGGTCCGGATGGCGGTCATGCAGACGGTGGTCCACGGCATCCTTCCCGTCGCCCTGTCGCTGCTGGCCGAACGCGAGCCGCTGCTGCGCGTCGAGGTCAGCGAGGCGCCGCCCGAGGAGGGCCTGTTCGAGGTCTCGGCCCGGCGCTTCGACCTCGCCGTCGCCGAGCAGTACCCGGGGCAGACGCGCGAGCACCGGCCGGGCCTCGAGCGCATGACGCTCGGTCGAGACCCCATCCGCCTGGCGCTGCCGCCCGGCGACGACGCCCGCACGCTCACCGCGCTGCGCGAGCGCCCCTGGATCCTCGAGCCCGCCGGAACGGCGGCGCGCCAGTGGGCCGTCCAGCAGTGCCGGGCGGCGGGCTTCGAGCCCGATGTCCGGTTCGAGGTCGCCGATCTGATGGCCCACGCCGAGCTGATCGCCGCGGGACACGCCATCGGGATGCTCCCCGACCTGATGTGGTCGGGGAGCGCTCCGCGCGTGCAGCTGGTCGAGCTGCCCGAGGCGCCGGCCCGCGAGGTGTTCACCGTCGTGCGGCGCTCGTCCACCTCACGGGCGGCGATCCGGGCCGTGCGCGATGCGCTCCGCGACGCCTTCGACTCGGCGCCTCCGCCGGCGCGGGATCGCTCCTGACTCAGGCGCGCTCGGCCCGCGCGGCGCGGCGCGACTCCGGCTCGGCGTCGGAGTCGCGCTCGGTGTCGGGAGACGCGGTCGACTCCTCGGCGTCCGGACCCGTCTGTGAGTAGCGGGGACGGCGCAGCTCAGGCTCGTCGCCGCGAGGGCGCGTGATCGGCTGCTGCGATGCATGCGACTCCTCGGTCCGGCGCTCGTCGGAGCCGTCGGCGGAGCCCTCGGCCGGCGTCGCCTCGGGCGAACGCGGGTCGATGTCGTCGGCCTCGCGGAGGGCCTCGGCCTGTTCGCCGCGCAGACGGTCGGCTTCGGCTCGGTGCTCCTCGACGCGGCCGCCCACGCGCTCGGCGTCGGCCTCTGCCTGCGCCGCTCGGGCGCGGGACTGCTCGGCGGTCGCCACGGCCGCCGCGGCATCCGCACGGGCCTGGGCCAGCTCGGCCTCCTTCTCGCGGGCGGCGATCTCGGAGTCGCGAGCCCGCGAGCGCAGCTGCTCGGCCTTGGCGTGCTGCGCCTGCTGCCGGCGCTGCGACCGGCCGCGCGCGGTCAGCGCGAAGACGGCGATCACGACGGCGACGACGGCGATGATGCCGACGATGATCCAGATGAGGGTGGTGGTGTCCACGTCACGCTCCTTCTCGGTCGGAGCCGGCCGCGGGGTGTCGCGCCGGCATCCGCCCCACTGAACCCTGTGCGCCCCGCCGCGGGCAACGGCTTGCGCGCGAGGTCCTCGCACGCTAACGCGCGCGTCGAACCAGAAGGAGTCCGGGACTCAGGGCCACATGCTCGGCGCCGCCGCCTTGGTCGGCGGAAGAGCGGATGCCGCAGCCCACTCGTGCACCCACGGCTCGATCTCGGGCAGATCGTCGGGGCGCCCGACGGCGGCGAACAGCTCCTCGTGGGTGACGGTGCCGCCCGAGCGCTTGAGGAAGCGGGCGCGCACGATCATCTCGGTGTAGACCTCGCCGTCGACCACCGCGCGATGCATCAGATAGACCGACTTGTCGTCGTGCCCCATGAGGCGCGACTCGATGTCGAAGCGCTGCCACAGATTGAGCGATTTGCGGAAGGTGATGGTGGAGCTCGCGACCACGGCGTACCAGCCGCGACGCCCGACGGCGTCCCAGATCCCGGTGCGCACGAGCAGGTCGAAACGCCCCAGGTCGAACAGCGATGCGTACCGGCCGTTGTTCATGTGGCCGAGGAAATCGATGTCGGTCGGCAGCGTCGTCAGGCGCACCCGACCGACGCTCTGCGGCGCGATCGTGCCTTCACGACGAAGCCGCAGGCGCGCGCGCAGGATGACCAGGATCGTCCGCCACATCACGTTCACGAGGGCCGATCGTAGCGACGCGGCGCTCGCGCGCACCAAGCGATTGTGGAATGTCTACAGTCCGATTCGGCCCGCTGTCACGGCGCACTGTCCGGTCCCCGGTCGATTTCTCGTCCCGCCTCGCCCGGCGTAGAGTCCTGCCCATGGGAGCTGAACTCCAGACCGACATCGTCGTCCGTCCGGTTCGCGACGTGGACGCCGAGGCACTCGGACGCGTGCACGCCACGAGCTGGCACGAGACCTACGACCACCTCATCAGCAAGGCCGCCCTCGAGAAGGTCTCGCCGATGCGCCTGGCCGAGCTGTGGACCCACTGGGCGGTGCAGGGCCCCGACTTCAAGATGTACGCGGCGCTCGTCGACCACGAGATCGTCGGCTTCGCCGGCTCGGGCCCCGCCCGCGACCGTGACGCACCGCGCAACCGCGAGCTCTACTTCATCTACCTGCTCGACCGCTTCCACGGCACCGGCATCGGGCAGAAGCTCTTCGACGCCGTCATCGAGCCCGATGAGCCGGTGTACCTGTGGGTGGCCGAGGACAACCCCCGCGCGCACCGGTTCTACGCCCGCAACGGCTTCGCCCTCGACGGCGCGTCGCACACCGAGCCCTTCCTCGGTGAGACGCTCACCGAGGTGCGGTTCGTCCGCTGACCCGCGCGCGCGTCGGCGGATCCGGGATGCTTCAGGTCTGGGCGCTGCCCGGGATCGGCGAGATCTCCGGCGGTGACGACCTCGCGGCCCTGATCGGCGACGCTGCGGCCGCCTCCGCGGCATCCGATCCCGACACGGGCCTCCGCGACGGAGACATCCTCGTCGTCACGTCGAAGATCGTCTCCAAGGCCGAGGGGCGGATGCTGCACGCCGACGACCGCGAGGACGCGATCACGGCCGAGACCGTCCGCGTCGTCGCCACGCGTCCGGGGGCGAACGGCGGGGTCACCCGCATCGTCCAGAATCGCCTCGGGATCGTGTCGGCGGCCGCCGGCGTGGACGCCTCGAACACCCCCGACGGGACCGTGCTGCTGCTGCCCGAGGATCCCGATGCGTCGGCGCGCGCGCTCGCGGCGCGCCTGCGCGAGCGCTTCGCCGTCGAGGTGGGCGTCATCGTCACCGACACGCTCGGGCGCGCGTGGCGGGACGGCCAGACCGACCACGCGATCGGGGCCGGCGGAGTCCATGTGTTCGAGGATCTGCGCGGCGGCACGGATGCCGAGGGCCGCCCGCTCGTCGTGACGCAGCCGTGCGTGGCCGACGAGCTGGCCGCCGCCGGCGACCTGGTCAAGGGCAAGGCCGCGCGGCTGCCGGTCGCGGTCGTGCGCGGACGCGGCGACCTCGTCGGTTCGCTGGACCTGCCCGGCGCCCGCTCGATCGTGCGGTCGCTGGACCGCGACATGTTCCGCCTGGGCACCGACGAGGCGTATGCCGAGGGCTTCGCCGCCGGCCGCGCCGCCGGGACCGAGGCGCCCTAACCCTCACACACGACGGATGCCGGGAGCACGCGGCTCCCGGCATCCGGTCCCCCGGCGCCCGCGCGTCAGCGCGAGCGCAGCACCACCTGGCCGGCCGAGACCTGGACGTCGATGCTGTTCGGCGCGCCGGCGGTGGAGCCGATGCGGTTCTCGAAGTCGCCGGCCGACACGTCGGAGCGGATGTCGTAGACGTCGTCGGGGACGGTCACGGTCAGCGAGCCCGCCGACACCTCGAGGGAGACGTCCTCGGGGGTTGCCCCGCTGAGGGTGACATCGAGCGAGCCCGCGCTGACCGACAGGTCGGCATCGGCGACGTCCGAGAGGTCGACGTTCCCCGATCCCGCGCTGATGTCGGCGACGATGGAGTCCGCGACGCCCGAGACGTCGGCGCTGCCGGCGCCGAGCTCGAGGCGGATGTCGTCGAACTCGCCGTCGACGGCGAGGCTGCCCGCCGAGAGCGTCAGATCGGCGTCGGCCCCTTCGACGCCGAGCGGCAGACGCAGCACGGCGTCGCCGGTGCCGCCGAACCACCACCAGCCCGAGCCCCACGCGCCCTCGGGCGAGGCGATGACGAGCGTCGAGCCGCTGCGCTCCAGCGTCCACTCGCCGGCGCCCCATGCGCGGGTGACGTCCAGCTCGGCCTGACGCACGTCGGCGAACTCGATCCGCAGCGAGCCGGCCGACACATCGGCGTCGAGCATCGTCACACCGGCGGCCGACTCGGTCTGCGACTGGGTCGACACGCTCGCCGCGGCGATCGTGGACAGTGCGGTGGAGGCCAGGCCTCCGACCAGCACGAACGCACCGAAGATGATCGCGAGGATCGCGACGGCCTTGGCTGCGTTGGACGGGCCGGGGCGCTGCGGCTGCCCGGCGGGCTCCGGCGCCGGCGGTGCCGGCGGGGTGGGAGGAGTCACGGTGGTGCTCATCGGTTCGTTCCGTTCTGCGGCGTCGTACCGCCTGCTGTGTGGGGCGGCAGGGTGCCGCCTGCTTCGAGGTGGGCGAGCGCTGCGAGCACCCGCCGGTTGCCGACGTCGTCCTGCTCGAGGTCGAGCTTCTGGAAGACCGCGGTGATGTGCTTCTCGACGCTGCCCTCCGAGACGTGCAGCGTCCTGGCGATCGCGGCGTTGGAGCGTCCTTCGGCGATCAGCGCGAGCACCGAGGATTCGCGGTCGGTGAGTCGCTGCATCCGCTCGTCCTTGCGGCGGCGGCTGAGCAGTTGGGCGACCACTTCGGGGTCGAGGACGGTCGCGCCCTCGCCGATGCGCCCGACCGCCTCGAGGAAGTCCCCGACGTCGGCGACGCGGTCCTTGAGCAGGTAGCCGAGTGCGCCGTCGCTGGCGGCGATGAGGTCGGACGCGTAACGCTCTTCGACGTACTGCGACAGCACCAGCACCGCCAGCCGGGGCAGGCGCGCCCGCAGATCGAGCGCCGCGCGGATGCCCTCGTCGGTCCAGGTGGGAGGCAGCCGCACGTCGAGGATGCAGAGCTCGGGCGCCTCGGCGTCGACGGTCTCGTTGAGATGCGTCGCGTCCGCCAGGGCCGCGACCACGTCGTGGCCGGCGTCCTCGAGCAGGCGGACCAGGCCCTCGCGCAGGAGCGCGGAGTCCTCGCAGATCAGGATGCGCACGGCACACTCACCTCCAGGCTGGTCGGCCCCCCGGCCGGGGAGTCGATGCGGGCTTCGCCGCCGGCGGCGGCGATGCGGTTGACGATGCCGTCGAGGCCGCCGCCGGGCAGGATCCGGGCTCCGCCGACGCCGTTGTCCTCGACGCGGGCCCACAGCATCCCGGTGTCGCGCAGTCGCACGACGACGCGGCATTCCGTGGCCCGCGAGTGCTTCGCCGCGTTGGTGAGCGACTCGGCGATCGCGAAGTACGCGGCCGCCTCGGCGTCGCGGCTGCACCGGCCGTCGAGACGCACGTCGAGGTGCACGGGGATCACGGACCGTCCGGCGAGCGCCGACAGCGCGGCGTCGAGCCCGCGGTCGTCGAGGACCGATGCGTGGATGCCGCGGGCGAGCTGTCGCAGCTCGGTGATGGCGGCCTTCGTCGAGGTGTGCGCCTCGCCGATGAGTTCCTTGGCGGCTTCGGGGTCGCTGTCGATCTTCTGCTGGGCCAACCCCAGCGTCATGCCGACCGACACCAGTCGCGGCTGCACGCCGTCATGGAGGTCGCGCTCGATGCGTGTGCGCTCGACGTCGGCAGCACGCACCGCGCCGGCACGCTGCGCGTTCGAGGCCTGCGCCGCTGCCGTCAGCTGCGCTTCGCGCGAGGGAACCATGATCGCCCGGGCGATGAACCCGTGCAGGATCGACAGGCCGATGATCGCCGCCGCGCCGAGGAGCGCCGCGAGGATGCCGACGGGCACCGCCCACGCGACCGGCACATCGAACCCGGTGCCCGACAGCGGGATGCCGGCGCTGCGCGCGAAGAGCGGCGAGAAGGCCAGGACGACGCCAGAAGCGAACAGCCCGACCATGGTGAGCACGATCCAGCCGAGCACGGTGGCGATGGCGGCGTTCGCGACGCCGCGCCACGCCGCCGGGTCGATCAGCTGCATCCAGAGCGTCTTCATGAAGCCGCCGAACCCGGGCCGTCCGCTGCGCCGCGGACGGTGGGGCGGGATGCCGAAGCCGTACAGCCCGTCGACGCGGGCGGCTTCGAACCACCCGAGCGCGAAGATCAGATAGATGAAGGCGAGGAGGAAGAGGATTCCGACGCCCAGGATCGGCAGCAGGCCGAGGCCCAGGCCGAGGAAGGTCGCCAGAACCGTGAAGACGGCGGGACCGATGACACCCATCGCGGCCAGCTGCGCCGACGCGCCGAGGACGCGCAGCGGGGAGGCCACCGAGGGCGGGGAAGTGGAGTCTGCTGTGGACATGACTCCAAGCTAGGACTCGGGGTCCGCGGGCGCGCCAGAGTCTTCCGTACTGTTCTGTTCGGGTTATCCCCCAGCACGCTGCCCCGGCTCCTCGAGAGCACATGCTCTCGCCGAGTGCACCCGACGTGCACGCGCACGCCGTGTCGTCTCGGCGACGCCATGTGCTCTCGGCGCTGCGTCAGCGCAGGCGCGCCAGCGCCTGCTCGTGCACGCGCGGGTCCGATCCCATGCCGGCGGGCGCGTCGGGGGCGTACACCACCAGCTCGTCGAAGCCGAGGGCCTCGGCCCGCTCGACGGCGTCGAGGTACGAACCCGTGTCGGAGGTCGGCCGCACGCGTCCGAAGCCCAGGAGGAGCGAGCGGCGGACCGCGGCGGGGTCACGACCATGGCGGGCGCACTGCGCGGCGAAGCCGGCGGCCTGCCCGGCGAGCAGGTCCCAGAACTCGTCGGCGTCGAGCTGCGTCGAGCCGGGCCCGCCGTACGTGTTCCACGTGTCGGCATAGCGGGCGGCGAGCCCCAGCGCGCGCGGCCCGTGGGCGGCGAGGACGAGCTCGGGCTCGGGCAGGCCGTCCGGCGCCGGCAGCGTGCCGAGGCCGCCGAACGCGAGTGCCTCGCCCCGCCACTCGGTCGCCCCGCTAAGCACCGCCCGGTACCCGCGCACGACGTCGGCGAACCGGCGCGACATGTCCCGCAGCGCCGGCTCCTCGCCACTCTCGGCGACGGCGCACGAGGGCGCGCCGAGCCCGAGGCCCAGCACCAGCCGGCCGCCGCTGATGTCCTGCACCGTCATCGCCACCCGGGCGAGGGCGACGGGGCCGCGGAACACCGCCGACGCCACGAGCGTCCCCAGTCGCACGCGATCGGTGACGGCCGCGGCGGCGGTCAGCGTCGTGAACGCCTCGCCCAGCCACAGGTCCGGTGCGGTCGCGTGCGTCAGGTGGTCGTACGTGTAGAGGACGTCGTAGCCCACGTCCTCACCCCACCGGTACCAGCGCTCCTGATCGCGCCACGGCCCGATGGGCGGGACGATGAGGCTGATCCGGCTGAGTGTCACCCTGTCACCATGCCACGGCGCGTCGCAGCTGCGTCAGCGGCCCGAGACCTTGCCGAACAGGCGGGCGATGGGGGCGATCACAAGCGGCCGAGCGGCGACCAGCGCACCCGCCACGACCAGCATGGCGACGGTGAAGATCCAGAAGCCCGTCCAGTTCATCGCGTACGCGTCGGGATCGACCGACCCCTGTGCGGCGAACATGTGGTTGAGGTTGCGGAGCGCACCGGTCGCGAACACCAGCACGACGTGCGCGAAGATGAACAGCGAGAAGTAGAGCATCACCGGGAAGTGCACCGCCCGCGCCCACTCGATCGGGTACGCCGTGTTGAGCGCCTTCGCGTCTCGGGGCCACACGTACGACATGCGCACGCCGGTGATCGCCGCCAGCGGAGCCGCGATGAAGATCGTCGTGAAGTAGGCGAGCTGCTGCAGGGAGTTGTAGTTGACCCAGCCGTTCTCGGTCGGCCAATCCAGCGACACGTACTGCAGCCCGGCCGAGAGCGCGTTGGGGAACACCTCCCACGACGTCGGGACGACGCGCATCCACTGCCCGGTCGCGAACAGCAGCACCACGAATGCGACGCCGTTGACCAGCCACAGCACGTCGAGCGCCTGGTGGAACCAGATCGTCAGACTCGTCTTGACCTTCTTGCCGCCGCGCGGAGACCAGAATGCGGTCGGGCGCTTCTCGGTCCGGATCTGCAGACCCGTCCGGATGATCAGCGCCATGAAGAAGATGTTGAAGAAGTGCTGCCAGCCGAGCCACGCCGGCACACCGATGGGCGCACCCTCGGGGAGGTGGTACTCGCCCGGATACGTCGTGAGGAAGTCCTGCATGAACGGCAGGCTCAGCAGCCACTGGACCGCGACGACGACCATGCCGGCGGCGAACAGCAGTCCGGCGCCGCCGACGATCACCGCCCCCGCCCACTGGCCCTTCGTGAACGGCCCGACGCGAACGGGCTCGGGCGCGGGCGCGGGTCGCGTGAACGCCGTCTCGCCCGCCCAGACGGTGCGGGTGAACGGCAGCGGCGTCGAGTAGTCCTTGGCCGGGACGGCCTCGGCAGCAGGCACGGGCGCAGGCGCAGCAGCGGGTGCGGGCGCAGCAGCGGGCGCGGGCGCTGGGGCCGTGGCTGCGGCTGCGGCTGCGGCGGCAGCCGGTGCCTCGGTCGGCGCCGGCGCGGCGGCCGCCGCGAAGTCGGCGGGCGGCCACGGCTCGCCCCCCGGTGTGCGCGGAAGGCCTCGGCGGACGGCGACATCGGATGCCGCCACGGCGGCGGGCACTGCCGCGGGCGCTTCGGCCGGCGGCGCCTGCTCGGCCACCGTCGATGCGGCGGCGGGCGCGGATGAGGCAGGCGCCGACGGCGCCGCGGGCTCGGAGTCAGGTCGTGCCGGAGCGTCGGCGGCTGCGCCGCCGGCGGCGAAGTCGGCGGGCGGCCACGGGTCCCCGCCCGGCGTGCGGGGCAGCCCGCGGCGGACGGCGACGGCGGGAGCCCCGGCGGCGGAGGCGGATGCGGCGGCGGCAGCAGCAGCAGCGGGGGCGGGAGCAGCAGCAGCGGGGGCGGGAGCAGCAGCAGCGGGGGCGGGAGCAGCAGCGGCGGGGGCGGGAGCAGCAGCGGCCTCGGCGGGCTGCGGGGTCCCCGCGGCCGGTGCCGCGGCGGCAGGCGCGGCTGGCGCGGACGGCGCCGATTCCGGCGCAGCGGCGGCGGGAGCATCGACGACCTGGTCCGCCTGCTCGGCCACGTCGATGGGAGCCTCGCCGGCGGGCGGCCAGGCGGCACCGCCGGGCGTGCGGGGCAGGCCCTGCCGGACCGTGCGCGCGTACGTCGCCATCCTCGCCCGGCCCTACTTCTTCTTCGCCTCGAGCGCCGCGATCAACTGCGGCACGACGGTGAACAGATCGCCGACCACGCCGAAGTCGGCGATCTCGAAGATCGGCGCATCGGCGTCCTTGTTGATCGCGACGATCGTCTTGGCCGTCTGCATACCCGCCTTGTGCTGGATCGCCCCCGAGATGCCGAGCGCGACATACAGCTGCGGCGACACCGACACACCCGTCTGACCGACCTGATACGACTGGGGCACGTAGCCGGCGTCGACCGCCGCGCGTGACGCGCCCACGGCGGCGCCGAGCGCGTCGGCGAGATCGTCGACCAGCGAGAACTTCTCGCCGGATCCGAGACCGCGGCCGCCCGAGACGACCTTGGCGGCACCGCGCAGCTCAGGACGCGACGAGGTCACGACGGCCTCCTCGACCGCACCGACCGTCGCCGACTTGCGGCCGGAGGCGGCCACCTCGAGCTTCTCGACGACCGGCGAGGCGACAGCCTCGGCACGGGCGTCGATCGAGCCCTGGCGGACGGTGATGACGGGGGCGCCGAAGGTGACCGACGCCTCGACGTTGTACGCGCCGCCGTACACAGAGTGCTGCGCCACCACGCCGAGGTCGTCGCGCGAGACGCCCACGGCGTCTACGCACAGCCCCGCCCGCGTGCGCGCCGCGAACCGAGCGGCCGCCTCACGGCCCTCGATCGAGTGCGACGCGAGCACCGCATCCGGCTTCACCAGATCCGCCGCGGCGGTCAGCGCGTCCGCGACCGGGACCACAAGGCCGTCGCCGGGGGCGGCGACCAGGACGGTGCTCGCACCGAGCGCAGCGGCATCCGCCGCGAGCTTCTCGTCGCCCACGACGAGTGCGACGGGCGTCCCGACGGTGGAGGCGGCGCCCAGCAGGCCCGCCGACGAAGCGGCGAGCGCTCCGGACGGGGTCACATCGAGGAGGACCAGGATCGAATCGCTTGCGAAATCAGCCATGTTGTTCTGCTCCCCCTTACGCGAGCCGGTTCTGGATGAGGAAGTCCGCGAGCTGCTCGCCCGCATCGCCCTCGTCGGTGATCTTCACGCCCGCCTCGCGCGGCGGCTTCTCGCTGATCGTGGTCATGATCGAGCGCGCCGCGGCCGGGTCCATGGGGTCGAGGTCGAGGTCGGCGAGCGACAGCGTCTCGAACGGCTTCTTCTTCGCCGCCATGATGCCCTTGAAGTTCGGGAACCGCGCGTCGGGAAGCGCCTCGGTGACCGAGATCAGAGCGGGCAGCGGTGCGGACACCGCCGCGGTCGCGCCATCGGTCGCGCGCTGCCCCGACACGGTGTCCTCGGCGATCTCGATGGTGTTGAGCATCGTCGCGGCCGGCACGTCGAGGATCTCGGCGACCATCGCCGGGATCACGCCACCCGTACCGTCGGTCGACAGGTTCCCGGCGATCACGAGATCGAACCCGGTGCGCTCCAGTGCGGCGGCGAGGACCTCGGCCGTCAGTCCCAGGTCGGCGCCGGCGAGCTGCTCGTCGACGACCTGAACGGCGGATGCCGCCCCCATCGCGAGCCCCTTGCGCACGGTCGCCGCCGAGGCCTCGGCGGCCATCGACAGCACCACCACCTCGGTTCCCGCGTTCGCGTCGGCATACGACAGCGCCACCTCGAGGGCGCGCTCACCGATCTCATCGATCACGCGGTCGCTCGCATCACGCTCGGCGAGCCCCGTCTCGAGATTGAGCTTCCGGTCACCGTAGGTGTCCGGGACCTCCTTGACCAGGACGACGATCTTCATTTCGAATCTGCTCCTTCGACTCTGACGAGTCTATTCACGCCGCCGGACCCTCCCGACCCGGGGCGAGAAAACCTACGAACGATGCCCGCGGGGCGCGCGCTCCGTTTGTGGACTGCTGACGACGGACCAGGAACGGCTCCGCGCGGGTCGCGTGCCGCCGCTGGCGGGCATCCTTGCGTACGCGCGCCGGACGTCGCTGTGACGTGATGTTCACTTCTGATGCGGCATCAGGCTCTTCGCAGGCCGCACAGCGATCATGCACACGTGAATCACAATTAACAAAATTCGTGACATTCGGCCGGTGATTTGGCAGACTGCCGTCAACAGCGCAAGACCGAAGCACCGTTCGAGGAGGAACGATGTCTCATCCGCACATCACAAGAGCACGCCTGATCACGCTCGCATCCGTCGGCCTCGTCGGAGCCCTGGCCCTGTCCGGCTGCGCCGGTCGCGACGCCGGCAACACCCCCGAGGACACCGGCATGGCCGAGGCCTGCGACCCCGGGTTCACCGACGACACGGTCACCATCGGCACGAGTCTGCCGCTGTCGGGTCCGGCCGCCGCGTACGGCGCGATCGGGACGACCATGAAGGTCTACTTCGACGACATCAACGCCGACGGCGGTCTGACGTTCGCCGACGGCACGCAGCGCGACGTCGAGGTCATCGTCATGGACGACGGCTACGACCCCGCCAAGACCTCGACCAACGTCCGCACGCTCGTCGAGCAGGACGAGGTGTTCGCCCTCGCGGGCGTGCTGGGCACCGGCGCCGCCATCGGCGTCGCCCCGTACGTCGAGGAGAACGGCATCCCGAATCTCTTCGTCGGCACGGGGACCGACGCCATCCCCGCCCTCCACACCGACGGCACGAACTGGACGATCGGCTTCATGCCGCAGTACAGCTTCGAGGTCGAGACGCTCGCGACCTACATCACCGAGACCTACCCCGACGCGACCGCCGCGATCCTGTACCAGAACGACGACTTCGGCGAGAGCGTCTACGAGGGCTTCGAAGCGGTGTTCGAGGGCACCGGCGTCGAGATCGTCGCCGCCGAGAGCTACGAGCTGTCGGCCGCCTCGGTCGACAGCCAGGTCACCGCGCTCGCGGCATCCGACGCCGACATCTTCCTCGACTGGGCCGTCGGCGCGTTCGCGACGCAGTCGCTGAAGAAGAAGCTCGAACTCGGCTGGGACGCGACGACGGTCATCAGCGCGCCCGCCGCCGACGCGACGTTCTTCTTGAAGCCCGCCGGCGAGGGCGCGGCCGACGGCGTCGTCTCGATCGCGTACACGAAGGACATCACCGACCCATCGCTCGCGGGCGATGCCGGCTTCGACGCGTGGACCGAGTTCGCCGCCGCCCACCCCGAAGAGGTCAACGCGATGTTCGCGCCGTCGGCGGCCGGCTACCAGACGGCGCAGCTGCTCGAAGCGGCGCTGGCGTCGATGGACGGCTGCACCCGCGAGGCGCTCCTCGACGCGGCGACGTCGTTCGACGGCCTCGAACTCGACCTGTCGCCGATTCCGGTGTCCACGTCGTCCGACTACCCCTACACGTTCCAGGAGATCGGCGTGCAGGTGTTCAACGGCAACACGTGGGACCTGCAGGACGGCACCTACACCGTCGACTGATCCGAACGGGGCGGGGCCGGCCGCACATGGCCGGCTCCGCTCCGCTGTTCCAGGAGAACCATGAACGCCATCCTCGAGGTCGCCGAAGTCGAACTGTCCTTCGGCGGCGTCCAAGCGCTCGACGGCCCGAGCTTCACGGTGAACGAGGGCGAGATCGTCGGGCTCATCGGACCCAACGGAGCCGGCAAGACCAGCCTCTTCAACTGCATCAACGGGCTGTACAGACCGCAGTCGGGCATGATCCGCGTGGGCGGGCGGCACGTCATCGGCATGCCCCGCCACCGCATCACCGACCTCGGCGTGAGCCGGACCTTCCAGAACATCGGCCTGCTGATGTCGCAGACCGTGCTCGAGAACGTGATGGCCGGCACCTACCACGTCTCGCACGGCGGCTACTGGGCCACCGCGCTGGCCCTGCCCCAGGTGAAGCGCAGCGAGCGGTCACAGCGCGCGTCCGCGATGGCGGTGCTCGAGGCCCTCGGTCTCGCCCCCGTCGCCGACGTGCCGGTGGCGGTGCTGCCGTTCGGCACGCTCAAGCGCGTCGAGCTCGCCCGCGCGCTCGTCAGCGAGCCCCGCCTGCTCCTCATCGATGAGCCCGCCAACGGGCTCATCCACAGCGAGGTCCTCGAACTCGCGGACACCATCAAGCGCCTCGCCCGCGAGCGCGGCACGGCGATCCTGCTCGTCGAGCACCACATGGCGCTCGTCATGCGCGTGTGCGACCGCGTCGTCGTGCTCAACCTCGGCCGCAAGATCGCCGAGGGCGAGCCCGCCGACGTCGCGAACGATCCCGCGGTCGTCGCGGCCTATCTGGGAGGAGCGGCGGCATGACCCTGCTCAGTGTCGAACTGGAATCGGCCGGGTACGGCCGCGTCACCGTGCTGCGCGACGTCGGCTTCGACGTCGCCGAAGGCGGGCGCCTCGTCATCCTCGGCGGCAACGGCGCCGGCAAGACCACGACCCTGCGGGCGATCAGCGGGCTGTGCCAGGCGCGCGGCCACGTGCGCCTGGACGGCCGCGAGCTCATGGGGCTCGCCACGCACCGCATCGCCCAGGCGGGCATCGCCCACGTCCCCCAGGGCCGCGGCACGATCAAGGACCTCTCGGTGCGCGAGAATCTGCTCGTCGGCGCCACGACGCGCACGCGCGCCGAGGCCGCCGAGGACCTCGAGCGGTGGATCGAGCGGTTCCCGCGCCTCGGCGAGCGCATCGACCAGAACGCCGCGGCGCTCTCGGGCGGCGAGCAGCAGATGCTCGCCATCGCGCGCGCGTTCATGTCCCGTCCGCGCGTCGTGCTGCTCGACGAGCCGAGTCTCGGGCTCGCCCCCAAGATCACCGCCGAGATGTTCGCGTCGCTCGACGAGGTCTGCCGCGAGACCGGCGTGGCCATGGTCGTGGTCGAGCAGAACGCCGATCTCGCCCTGGACGTCGCGGACGACGCGATGGTCCTCGAAAGCGGCGCCATCGTGGCCGCCGGGCCTGCCGAGCTCATGCGCGGCAACGACGACGTGCGCCGCGCGTACCTGGGGGTGTGAGGCCGACATGATCCTGCAGCAGCTGGCGGACGGCATCGCGACGGGAGCCATCTACGGCGCTCTCGCGCTGGCGATCGTCCTCGTCTTCCGCGCCTCGCGCACCCTAAACTTCGCCCAGGGCGAGTTCGCGCTGCTCGGCGCCTACGTCGCCTGGCAGGCCATCGCGTGGGGCGCTCCGCCCTGGCTCGCGCTCGTCGTGTCGGTGGCCTTCATGGCGCTCTTCTCGGTGGGCGCCGAGCGGATCCTCTTCCGGCCCCTCGTCCGCCGTCACCAGCATCTGCCGGTGATCATCGTGAGCCTCGGGCTCATGATCGCGCTGAACGCGCTGGTCGGCTGGGTGTGGACGTACCAGACCAAGGAGATCCCGCCGCTGTTCGGAGCCGGGATCATCCAGCTCGGCCCGGTCGCGGTGTCGCGACAGGATGCCGGCATCGTTCTCAGCGTCGCCACCATCGCGCTGCTGCTCGCGGTGTTCTTCCGCTACACGCGCGTCGGCCTGCAGATGCGGGCGTCGGTGTCGGCTCCCGAGTCGGCGGAGCTGTCGGGTGTCTCGACCGGCCGCATGATGTCGACGGGATGGGCGATCGCGGGTGCCGTGAGCGCCGTCGCGGGCGTCCTGATCGCCCCCGAGCTGTTCCTGCACCCGGGCATGATGGCGCCGGTCCTCATCTACGCGTTCGCCGCGGCCATCCTCGGCGGGCTCGAGTCGCCGTTCGGCGCCCTCGTCGGCGGCGTCGCCGTCGGCGTCATCGAGAACCTGGCGGGCACGCTCGTGCCGGCCGTCGGCGGGGAGCTGCGACAGGTCGTCGCCCTCGCCCTGATCGTGGGGGTGCTGCTTGCACGGCCGCAGGGCCTCTTCGGCCGGAAGGAGCTGGTGCGCGCATGACCACCACGACCCCCGTCCGCACGGTGGAGCACGCCGCCCCGCCCCGCGCGTCGCTCGTGGAGTGGCTGCGCCGTCCCCGCGCCGCCCTGAATCCGCCGGTCTGGCTGCGCTGGACCGTCGGCCTGGGATCGGCCGCCGCCTTGCTCGCCCTGCCGCTGGTGAATCCGTCGTACATCAACCAGACGGTCACGCTCGTCATGATCTGGACGATCGTGGGCCTGGGGCTCAACCTGCTGGTCGGCTTCGGCGGCCAGGTCTCGCTCGGACACTCGGCGTTCTTCGCGATGGGCGCCTACAGCGTCGCGCTGGCCGGCCAGGCCGGCTGGCCGCATCCGCTGACGCTCGTCGTGGCGGGCGCCGTGCCCTTCGTCATCGGATACCTGATCGGGCTGCCCGCGCTGCGCCTCAAGGGGCTGCAGCTGGGCCTGGTCACCCTCGCGATGGCGATCGCCACCCCGTCGGCGATCCGGGCGATGGGAGACCTCACGCGCGGCAACCGCGGCATCGCGATCGATGCGGACCCGCCGGCATGGGTCGCCCTCGAGCACGACCAGTGGGTGTTCTACCTGGCGCTCGCGTGCGCCGGCATCGCCTACCTCGTCACCCGCCGCCTCGGGCGGGGGCGCCTGGGCCGGTCGTTCGTGGCCGTCCGCGATGCGGAGCTCGTGGCCGAGACGCTGGGCGTCGACGTGTGGCAGACCAAGACGCGCCTCTTCGCGGCATCCGCGGTCTATGCCGGCGTCGCCGGCGGCCTCTACGCGCTGCTGCTGGAGTTCATCGGCCCCGAGAACTTCGGCCTGGCGATGTCGATCTCGTTCGTCACCCTCATCGTGGTGGGCGGCCTCGCCACGGTGCCTGGCGCCGTACTGGGTGCGCTGTTCGTGCAGTACGTGCCCACGTGGACCTCGGCGCTCAGCACATCGGCGACGGGTGTGACGTACGGCGTCGTGCTGATGGTCTTCGCGTTCTTCGTGCCCTACGGCCTCGTGGGCCTGCTGCGCGGCATCCTCGCTCCGGCGGTCGACAGACTGCCCGGTCGCCGCCCCGGCCGCGCCTGACGCCGCCGCGCCGGTAGCGTTGTCCTGCGCGGAAGGAGCCACCGATGCCGAGGAACGCACCGCTGCCGGTCGATCCGATCGCCGAGGCCAAGCGCCAGTGGATCGCCCACGGCTGGGAGGACTCCGCCGGCGGCATGACGCTCGTCACGTCGATCATGCGCGCCCACCAGCTTCTGCTGGCACGCATCGACGCGACGCTGAAGCCGTTCGGACTGTCGTTCGCGCGCTACGAGATGCTTCGCCTGCTCGCCTTCACGCGGCAGGGGCGGATGCCGATGGCCAGCGCCATCGCCCGCCTGCAGGTGCACCCCACGAGCGTGACCAACACCGTCGATCGCCTCGTGCGCGACGAGCTCGCCGAGCGCGAACCGCACCCCGTCGACGGGCGCGCGGCGATGCTCGTGATCACCGAGGCGGGCCGCGACCTGGTCGAGCGGGCGACGGCGGCGCTGAACACGAACGTGTTCGAGAGCCCGGGCATGGCGCCGGAGGAGACCGCCGAGGTGGTGCGCCTGATCGCGCGGCTGCGCAAGGGCGCCGGCGACTTCACCGATCCGCGCCCGCAGCCCGAGCCGCTCTAGCCGCCCCGCACGGCCCCCGCACGGCCCCCGGCCGCAGCCCGAGCCGCCGCGGGGTTCCGCACCCACCCCGCCCGGGCCCCCGGCCGCAGCCCAAGCCGCCGCAGGGTTCCGCACCCGCCCCTTCGCCGGCTCCCACCGTGCGCGAATTCAGGCAGATCGCGACGACACGCCGAGCGGTCACGGCGCGTCGCGCGACCCTGCCTGAGCTGTGACACCCGGCCGAGGCGTCGGGCGACGCGGGGCGCGGGGCGCGGGGCGCGAGCTCAGCCGTACCGGAACCGCGGGGCGCGAGCTCAGCGGTTCCGGAACTCGGGCGCGCGCTTCTCGCGGAACGCGGTCATGCCCTCTTTCTGGTCCTCGGTGTCGAACAGCGCCGCGAACGCGTGCTTCTCGAACCGCAGGCCCTCGGCCAGCGGCGTCTCCATCGCCGCGTCCAGCGCCGCCTTGGCCGCGTACAGCGACGGGAGTGACTTCGACGCGATCGTGTCGGCGACCTTCGCGGCCTCGTCGAGCAGCTCGGACGCCGGCACCACGCGCGCGACGAGGCCCGAGCGCTCGGCCTCGGCGGCATCCATCATGCGCCCGGTCAGGATCAGGTCGGCCGCCTTCGAGTACCCCACGGCCCGCATCAGGCGCTGCGTTCCGCCCATGCCGGGGATCACGCCCAGGTTGACCTCGGGCTGACCGAACTTCGCCGAGTCGGCGGCGAGGATGATGTCGCACATCATGGCGAGTTCGCACCCGCCGCCGAGGGCGTAGCCCGATACGGCCGCGATGACGGGCGTGCGCACATCAGCGAAGCGCGACCAGTCGCCGAAGTGGTCGCCGACGAGCATCTCGAGCCCGGACTTGGACTCCATCTCCTTGATGTCGGCGCCGGCGGCGAACGCGCGCTCCGAACCGGTGACGACGATCGCGCCGATCTGCTCGTCGGCGTCGAAGGCGGATGCCGCCGCCACGACGTCCCGCATGACCTGCGAGTTCAGGGCGTTCAGGGCCTCGGGGCGGTTCAGGGTGATCCACCCCACGCGTCCGCGCGTCTCGACGAGGATCGTGGCGTACTCGGTCATGCGGCTCCCTCAGGCGTCGGTGCTGTCGGCGCGGATCGTGGTGATGATCCCAGAGAAATCCTGCCCCGCGCCCGGGCCGTTCGCGAATTCACGGTAGATCTCGCGGGCCAGCAATCCCATGCGCGCCGATACGCCCGTGGCGTCGATGGCGTGCTCGGCGAGACCGAGGTCCTTGTTCATGAGCGCCCCGGCGAAGCCCGGCTGGTAGTCGCGATTGGCCGGACTCGTCGGCACGGGTCCGGGAACGGGGCAGTTCGTCGTCAGCGCCCAGCACTGCCCCGACGCGTTCGAGGCGACGTCGTACAGCGCCTGGTGGCTGAGCCCCAGCCGCTCCCCGAGCACGAAGGCCTCGGCGACGGCGATCTGCGACACCGCGAGGATCATGTTGTTGCAGACCTTCGCGGCCTGGCCGAGCCCCGCTTCGCCGCAGTGCACGATGCGCCGGCCCATCGCTTCGAGGATCGGCTGCGCCGCAGCGAAGTCCGCGGCGACGCCCCCCACCATGAAGGCGAGCGTGGCGTTCTCGGCGCCGACGACTCCCCCCGAGACCGGGGCGTCGAGGCACCGGTGGCCGGCGGCTTCCGCGAGCGCGTGCGCCTGGCGCGCCTCGTCGACGGCGATCGTCGAGCACTCCAGGAACAGTGTTCCCGGCGTCGCGACGTCCAGGAGCCCCGGGACTCCGTCGACCCCGCGATAGGCGTCCAGAACCTGCGCGCCGGTCTGGAACATCGTGATGACGACCTCGGCACCGCCGGCCACGGCATCCGTCGCCGACTCTGCCACCTCGAGCCCCTCGGCGCGGGCGGCATCCCGTGCGACGTCGACGACGTCGAAGCCCACCACCTCGTGCCCTGCGTCCGTGAGGTTGTGCGCCATGGGGCGCCCCATGTGCCCCAGGCCCAGGAATGCGATCCTCATGTCACGCCTCCAACAGCGCGCGCCCGATGATCACGCGCATGATCTCGTTGGTCCCCTCGAGGATCTGGTGCACCCGCAGATCGCGCACCACCTTCTCGATGCCGTAGTCCTGCAGATAGCCGTAGCCGCCGTGCAGCTGCAGGGCCTCGTTCGCGATGCCGAACCCGGCATCGGTGGCATACCGCTTCGCCATGGCGCACTGCATGGAGGCGTCCGGCGCCTTCGCGTCGAGCGCGGCGGCGGCATCCCGCACGAGCGCTCGGGCGGCGCGCAGCTCGGTCGCCATGTCGGCGAGCTTGAAGACGACAGCCTGCTTGTCGGCCAGCGGCTCGCCGAACGTGAACCGCTCCTTGACGTATCGGGTCGCTCGGTCGAGCGCCCACTGCGCCCCGCCGAGCGAGCAGGCCGCGATGTTGATGCGGCCGCCGTCGAGCGCCGACATCGCGATCTTGAATCCCTCTCCCTCGCCACCGAGCATGTCGCCCGCGGGAACCCGCACCTCGTCGAGGATCACCTGACGCGTGGGCTGCGCGTTCCAGCCCATCTTGCGCTCCTTGGCCCCGAACGAGAGCCCGCGTGCACCGGCCGGCACGAGGAATGCCGTGATCCCGCGCGCCCCCGGCTCGCCGGTGCGCGCCATCACGATGTAGACGGCTGCCTCACCGGCGCCCGAGATGAACTGCTTGACACCGGTGATCACGTAGTCCTCGCCGTCCCGGATGGCGGTCGTGGTGATGGCGGCGGCGTCCGAACCGGCCCCCGGCTCGGTGAGGCAGTAGCTGCCGAGGTCGCCCATCGACACCAGCCGCGGCAGCCATCCGTGGCGCTGCGCCTCGGTGCCGTACGTGTCGATCATCCACGCGACCATGTTGTGGATCGACATATAGGCCGCCATCGTGGGGTCGCCCTCGGCGAGGGCCGCGAAGATCTCGACGGCGTCCGACCGGCTCAGTGCTGTGCCGCCGACGTCCTCCCGAATGTAGATGCCTCCGAGCCCCAGCTCCCCGGCCATCCGAAGGGTGTCCCGCGGGAAGTGCCCGACGGCGTCCCACTCCTGTGCGTGGGGCGCGAGCTCGGATGCGGCGAAGTCGCATACGGCCTCCAGGATGGCGGCGCGCTCGTCGGCGCTGACAGCGGATGCGGCGGGCGGGGTGATCGTCATCGACACCGGTGCTCCTTCGTTCGTGCGGGGCGCCCTTGTGGGGCATCCTGCCGCTGCAGAGTGTGCCGTCATGGGCACCGTGCTCATTTTACATGGACTTCCAACTATATAAATGGGAGTCCGTTCATCCACGTCGTTCCCCTGCCGTTCACATCGATTCCATGTGCGCTCGCTACGAACGGAGGCATGCGCGCGACCCGCGCGCAGACGAGGACCCGACGAATCCGAGGACACCGATGCCTTCATCACTGCACCGCCGCACCGTGACCGCGGGTGCGGCTGCTGTCGCCGCCTGCACGCTCGCGCTCACGCCGCTCGCCGCGAACGCGGCGATCGTCGCGGCGCCCATCAGCTACTCCGCGGGCGACGCCGCACTGTCGCTCACACCCATCGGCACCCACGAGACCGGGATCTTCGACGAGTCCGCGGCCGAGATCGTCCAGGCCCACGGCGACCGCCTCTTCATCGTCAACGCGCAGGCCGGCGCGGTCACCGTGCTGGACTTCGCCGACCCCGCGAACCCGACCGAGCTGTTCTCCATCGCCTCGGCGGGCATCGCCAACTCCGTCGCCGTCCGCGCGGACGGCCTCGGCGTCGTCGCGTTCGAGGCGCCCGACAAGGTCTCGGCCGGACACGTCGTGTTCTTCGACGCGGATGCCGACGACGCGGCATCCGCCCACCTCGGCGAGGTCGCCATCGGGTCGCTGCCCGACATGGTCACCATCACCGACGACGGCAAGTACGCCGTCGTCGCCAACGAGGGCGAGCCCGCGGACGACTTCTCCAGCGACCCCGAGGGCACGGTCAGCGTCATCAAGCTGCACCCGACCAAGAAGCGCGCGTCGAACCAGGGCAACGTCCGCACCGCTGACTTCCACGAGTTCGAGGCGGGCGGCGAGAAGACGCTCCCCGCGGACGTCCGCGTCTTCGGGCCGCAGCCGGAGGCCGACAACCCGATCTCACGCAACCTCGAGCCGGAGTACATCACGACCGTCGGCACGACGGCGTACGTCACGCTGCAGGAGAACAACGCGATCGCCGTCGTCGACCTGAACTCGGCGAAGGTCGACGACATCTGGGCGCTCGGGTTCAAAGACTACGGCGCCGCGGGCAGCGGGATCGACGCCTCCGACCGCGACGACGCCATCGACATCCGGACCCGGCCGGGTGTCGTCGGGATGTATCAGCCCGACGCGATCGACTCGTACACGGCCGCCGGGCAGACCTACCTCGTCACGGCGAACGAGGGCGACGCCCGCGAATGGGGCGACTACGAGGAGCCGGTGCGAGCGAAGGACCTCGACGATGACGGCTACGGCCCCGTGTGCGACGGTCCGCTCGCCGGCCTGCTCGAGAACGAGGACCTGGGACGCCTCGAGGTGACGCGCGAGAACGGCTTCAACGGCGAGTGCTATGACACGCTGTACTCGTTCGGGGCCCGCTCGTTCTCGATCTGGACGACCGACGGCACGCAGGTGTTCGACTCGGGCGACGACTTCGAGCAGTACACCGCGCTCGCGGCGCCCGCGGCGTTCAACTCCAGCAACGACGACAACGACGACTTCGACGCGCGCAGCGACGCCAAGGGTCCCGAGCCCGAGGGCATCGCGATCGGCGAGGTCGACGGTCGCACCTACGCCTTCATCGGTCTCGAGCGCGTCGGCGGCGTCATGGTCTACGACATCACCGAGCCGGCGTCGGCCGCGTTCGTGACGTACGTGAACAACCGCGACTTCTCGGTCGACGCCGAGTCGTCCGAGGCCGGCGACCTCGGCCCCGAGGGGCTGGCCTTCATCCCGGCGAGCGCCTCGCCGACGGGTGACCCGCTGCTCGCCGTGGGCAACGAGGTCTCGGGCACGACGACCCTGTTCGCGATCGCCGCGACCGACTGAAGCGACAGAGCCGGACGGGCCCCGCAGGCGACGAGCCGCGGGGCCCGTCCTCTCGGTCCGTCGGGACGTGTCAGATCAGGCCCTGGCGTGCGGCCTGGATCCCCGCCTGGAAGCGCGACTGTGCGCCCAGCCGGTCGCACAGCTCCCGGATCCGTCGCTGGAGCGTGCGCGGGCTCAGCCCCACTTCACGTGCGATGGCCGCATCGGTCAGTCCTGACGCCATCAGCCCGAGGATGGCCTGATCGGCATCCTCGTCTCCGACCGCTTCCTCTGCGCGGAAGGGGATCGAGCGGTCCCACGTGGCCTCGAACAGCGCCACCAGCATGTCGAGCATGGCGCCCCGATGCACGACATGCAGCTGATGGGTCAGCAGGGCCCCGGCCGTCGACGGCAGCACCGCGTAGGTGCGGTCGACGATGAGCAGGCGTCCCGGAACCTCGGGCGTGACCCGCGCCTCCTCACCCGCGGCGATTCCCACGAGCAGGTCGTCCAGCCGCCCCGGCTGGTCCACGGCGCTGTTCTCGTAGAGCACCCGATGCCGCACTCCGCGGCCGAGGAGCTCGAGCTCGAGCGGATTCGGCTCGGCCGGGGAACTCGAGTACGGCGGCCGCTCCATCGCCATCACCTCGCGGCGCGCGCCCCGGTAGATCTGCTCGAGTCGTCGCCTGGCCGCCTCGGGATCCACCACCGTCTCGAGCGACGCGTCGATCACGCCCTCACCCTGCCGCCGCCGGTATCGCGTCGTCAGGTCGTCGAGCGCGAGCCGGGCGTGATGCAGGTCGCGCTCGTGGGCGGTCACGATGTCCGACAGCGCGAAAGCGGGGTCGACGAGGACGTACGCGTCTGCCGACCGGGCGACCATGCCGCGCTCTTCGAAGCGTGCGAGAACGGCCTCGACGCCCGAGATCCCTGCGGATGCCGACAGCGCCGTCGCGTCGGCGCGACCGGCCTCGAGCAGCGCCAGATAGACCGCCTGCTCCTCGGCGTCCAGGCCGAAACGGTCGAGCGTGGACATGGTCTCCTCACCGCGGTGGCGAGTGTGAGCCACTGGCTTGACGTCGCCACCGATTTGGCCGGATCGGCTCTCGTGCGGCTCTTAGATTATCCCTCACGACTCGGCCAGCCCCGGGCCGCCGACGCCCCGGTGGCGGCCCCTGCTGGCCAGCAGATACAAGGAGAACCCCAGCGTGAAATCGTTCAGGCGATACCTGGCGGGCACGTGCATCGGACTGCTTGCGGTCCCGCTGCTCGTGACGAGCGCCCAGGCCGAGACCGCCGAGCCCCCGTCGCCCGCCGAGCAGGCATCCGCGACGAGCACCACCGTCGTCACCCTGCTGACCGGCGACAAGGTGCACGTGACGACCTACCCCGACGATGCGATCTCGATCGACATCGAGGCCGCAGAGCGCCCCGAGGGCGTCGCACCAGTGTTCAGCAAGCAGGAGTACGGCGGCCACACGTACGTGATCCCGTCGGATGTCGCGGCCCTGGTCGGCGACCTGCTCGACCCGGCCCTGTTCGACGTGCGCGAGCTGATCGACTCCGGCTACGACGACGCCGGCGCCGAGGGCATCCCGGTCATCGTCGACTACGGCGACACCGTCCCCTCGGCCCGCAGCCGCAGCGCTGCGCTTCCCGGCATCGAGGTGGAGCGTACGCTGACGTCCATCGGCGCGGTCGGAGCCGACATCGACAAGGACGATGCCGCCGCCTTCCGTGAGGCCCTGATCGCTCACGCGGGTGCGTCGACCAGCCGGACGCGCATCGCGGCCCCTGCGATCGAGAAGATCTGGCTCGACGCGCGCGTCGAGGTGATGCTCGAGGACGGCGTTCCACAGATCGGCGCCGACGAGATGTGGGAGGCGGGCTACACCGGCGAGGGCATGGTCGTCGCAGTGCTCGACTCGGGCATCGACCCCACCCACCCCGACCTGGTCGGCAAGATCATCGCCGAGCAGAACTTCAGCACGGCGTCGGATGCCGTCGACCGCCACGGCCACGGCACGCACGTCGCCTCGACGATCGCCGGGACCGGCGCCGCATCGGACGGCCTCTACACCGGCGTCGCCCCCGATGCGGAACTGCTCAACGGCAAGGTCCTCAACGACTACGGCTCCGGCGCGACGTCCGAGATCATCGCGGGAATGGAGTGGGCGGTCGCCAGCGGCGCGGATGTCGTCAGCATGAGCGTCGGATCCAACGGCGTGTGGACCGACGGAAGCGACCCTGCCGCGCAGGCGGTCAACGAGCTGAGCGAGGAATCGGGCGTGCTGTTCGTCATCGCAGCCGGCAACAACGGGTCGGCCGCCGGGACGATCTCCACGCCGGGCTCCGCTGACGCGGCGCTGACTGTCGGCGCGGTCAACGACAACGACGTGGTCGCGAACTTCTCGGGGCGCGGCCCGCGCGCCGGCGACTACCAGCTCAAGCCCGATGTCACCGCGCCCGGCGTCGGCATCGTCGCGGCGCGCGCCGCGGGCACCAAGCGCGGCTCGATCGTCGACGACCACTACACGGCGGTCAGCGGCACCTCGATGGCGACGCCGCACGTCGCCGGCGCCGCCGCGCTGCTGCTGCAGCAGCACCCCGATCTCACCGGCCAGGAGCTCAAGGGGCTGCTGGCCTCGACAGCCCTGCAGACCGCCGGCTCGATCTGGGATCAGGGCACCGGCCGCATCGACCTGACGCATGCATCCACGACGGCGGTCCTCGCCGACACCGGCTCGCTCAGCATGGGGTTCTTCGACTACCCGCAGACCGAGGCCGCGGCCGTCACGCGCTCGATCACGTACACCAACATCGGTGACGCCGACGTGACCCTCGACATCGCCATGGACGTCGTCGACGAGCAGGGCGCGGCTCCGGCCGACGGCATGCTGACGCTGCACCACGACGCGGTGACGATTCCGGCCGGCGGCACCGCCACCGTCGAGGTCACCGTCGACCCGCAGATCGGAGAGCCTGGCGTCTACGCGGGCTACCTGACCGCGACCGACGCATCGGGCAGCGTGCTTCGCGCGGGTGTCGGCTTCGCCAAGGAGGCCGAGCGCTACGACCTGATCGTCAAGGCATTCGACCGCGACGGCGAGCCCGCGACGGGCCAGAGCAGCATCGACGTGATCAATGTCGATGACCGCGCGATCTTCGCCGAGGCGGCCGTCAAGTACGTCGACGGCGTGGCGGCCTTCCGCGTGCCGGCCGGCCACTACAGCGTCGGCGGCGTCACCTTCACCTACGACGAGGGTGGCAAGTACGCAGACGAGGAGACCAGCGTGCAGGCGCCCGAGGTGCTCGTCGAGCATGACGTCACCGTCGTGCTGGACGCCCGCGAGGCGGTCGAGATCGACGTCGAGACCGCAGAGGACGCCGAGGTGATCGGCACGATCCTCGCGTACCAGCGCAAGGATGCCAAGGGCTCGCCGTTCTCCCACACATGGAGCATGACCGCCCCCATCGACCAGCATTCGGTGCTGCCGACCGACGAGGTCTCGATCGGGCAGTTCGAGTGGTACAACTCCCAGACGCTGCGCGCGCCTGAGATCACAGCATCCGTCAGCGATTCGCTCGACCTCACGCTGCGCTATTCGCGTCTGAGCGACCGCCTCGACGGCGTCATCGACACACAGTTCGTCGACGCCGGCGCGGGCACCCCGGAGGAGCTCGCCGAGATCGACGTCGAGGGCAGGATCGCCCTCGTCGAGCGCTCCGGGAACGCCTTCAACAAGCAGGTGACGGATGCCACGGCAGCCGGCGCCCGAGCCGTCGTGATCTACAACAGCGAGCCCGGCCTGATCATGATCAACGGCATCGGCGGCAAAGCTCCGCACATGACGCTGTCGCAGGCCGAGGGTCAGGCGATCCGAGACCTCATGACGGATGGCGTCGCGGACGTACACATCGACGCGATCAAGGCGAGCCCGTACCTGTACGAGACCATGTTCCCGTTCGCGGGCGGCATCCCGCAGACGCTCGATCTGAAGGTCACGGCCAGGAACTCGGCGACGGTCACGGCGAACTACCGTGCCCAGGTCGAGGGTGTCGGCATCGCCGAGACGCGTCACCGCTGGCGCCCCTGGGAATCCTCGGCGTTCGGCCTGATCCGCATCCTCGAGGTGCCCATGGTGCGCATCGAGATGATCACGACCGACTCCGACACGATGTGGGGCCACAACTACTACATCAATGCGGCGCCCTCGAACCCCTACGGCGCATACGTCGCCGACACGCGTCACGCGTATGAGGCGGGCACGAAGGTCGAGGAGAACATCCAGTCCGCAGTGATCGCGCCCGGCTTCCAGCTCTTCGGAGGCAAGTCGGCCACCCGCACCGGCAACAAGGTGGCGCTGTCGATCCCCGAGTGGGTCGACTCCGACGGACGCTGGGGCGAGTGGTTCTACCGCAGCGACTCCTCGGAGTTCCGTCTGTACGAGAACGGCGTTCAGAAGGCGCAGAACTACCGGGCGAAGGGCACGTTCACTGTGGGCGCCGAGCCCGCCGAGTACCGCCTCGAGCTCGACGTCGCACGCAATGCGAACTGGTGGACGATGTCGACCGCGACCTCGACCGCGTGGACGGTGCAGAGCGCGCCCGAGGCCGGCGAGACCGAGGTCCTGCCGCTGCTGCGCGCGGACCTGAAGCCGAACGTCGACCTGCTCAACCGGGCATCGGGCGCGGCGCATCATGTGGACATCGACGTTTCGCACCAGCCCGGCGCGGCGGAAGCGGCGATCACCTCCACCCGGCTCTGGATCTCGACCGACGATGGCGAGTCGTGGCGTGAGGCCTCGGTTCAGCGGCACGGCAAGGACGGCCTGCGCGCCGTCATCAGCCAGCTCCCCGCCGACGCCGAGTTCGTGTCCGTTCGCGTCGAGGTGGCGGATGCCGCCGGCAACACGCTCGAGCAGGAGATCACGCGGGCCTACGGCCTGCGCTGATCCGCATCGAGCGGGTGCGCATCGATCCCCGCAGCGTCTTGACCAGGGCGCTGCGGGGATCATCGCGTGCTCCCGGCCTGGAGGTCAGCGTCAGCCGGCCAGCGCGAGCACCGCTTGGGCGGCATCGGCGAGCGCGGCCCCGTAGGAGCGCCCGTGGCCAGCCGCGTGCACGGCGAGCGGATGCAGCTGATGCAGTGGAACCCGCTCCCGCCAGCCCTCCCGCAGCGGCGCCGCCTCGTCGTAGGCGGCGAGCGCGACCTCGAGGTACGGGCATCCGAACAGCGCCAGCATCGCGAGGTCTGTCTCGCGATGGCCGCCGTGCGCCGCGGAGTCGATGAGCACGACGCCGTCGCGGCTCCACAGCACGTTCCCCGCCCACAGATCGCCGTGAAGTCGAGCCGGCGGCTCGTCGTCGTCGAACCGGCCCGAGGCGATCTCGTCGCACGCGCGACGGACGAGGGCCTGCTCGCCCGCCGTCAGGAACCCGGCGTCGACAGCGGGCGGCAGGAACGGCAGCACGCGGTCTCGCGCGTAGAACGCGCCCCAGGATCGTTCGGCCGCCGCCGGCATCGGGCGCCGGCCGATGAACAGCGGCCCGTCCCATCCGTCGGGGCGAGACCCGAAGGCCGTGGCTCCGGCGGCGTGCATCCGGGCCAGCGCCGTCCCGAACGCCGCCGCGGATGCCGCGGTGGGGCGGACCTCGTCGATGCGCTCGAGCTCGATCCAGCCGGCGCCCACCCCCGCGACGCCCACGATGCGCACGGCCTCCGCCGCGGCGAGCCACGCGAGCCCGGCCGCTTCGGCCTCGAAGAACCCGCGGGGCGCGTCCGGGCGGCGCTTGACGATCGTGGGCACGGGCCCAGTCTCGCGCACGACGCGAGGACGGGCCCTATGCGAGCCGTTCGATGATCGTGGCGTTGGCCATTCCCCCGCCCTCGCACATCGTCTGCAGCCCGAAGCGGCCACCCGTGTCCTCGAGGTAGGCGACGAGCGTGCCGAGCAGCCGCGTCCCCGACGCACCGACCGCATGGCCGAGCGCGATCGCGCCGCCCCACGGATTCAGCAGCGCCGGATCGGCGTCGAACTCCTCGAGCCACGCCAGCGGCACCGACGCGAACGCCTCGTTGACCTCGTAGGCATCGAGGTCGCCGAGGGTCAGGCCGCTGCGCTCGAGGATGCGTCGGGTGGCCGCGATCGGGCCGGTGAGCATCATGATCGGATCGTCGCCGACGACGGCGAACGAGTGGAACCGGGCCCGGGGGGTGAGGCCGAGAGCCGCGGCGGTGTCCTCGCCCATGATGAGGGCGGCCGAGGCGGCATCCGTCAGGGGGGACGAGTTGCCGGCGGTGATGCGCCAGTCCAGCTCGGGGAATCGGTCGGCGAGGGCATCCGTCCGGAAGGCCGGCGCGAGTCCGCCGAGCTTCTCCACCGTCGTGCCCTCGCGCACCGTCTCATCGAACGCCACGGCGTCCTCGCCGCCGGCGAGCACGGGCAGGACCTGGCTGTCGAAACGTCCGCGCTTCCAGGCATCCGCCGCGCGCCAGTGGGACTCCGCGGCGTACGCGTCGAGCTCCTGCCGCGAGAACCCCCAGCGATGCGCGATGAGCTCGGCCGAGACGCCCTGGTTCACGAGCCCCTGCGGATAGCGACGACGGATGCCATCCGGCACGGTCGCGTCCCGCCACGCCGAGCCCAGCGGCACCCGGCTCATCGACTCCACGCCTGCCGCGATCACGATGTCGTAGACGCCGGCCATCACGCCCTGCGCCGCGAAGTGCGCGGCCTGCTGGCTCGAGCCGCACTGCCGGTCGATGCTGACGCCCGGCACCGCCTCGTCGAAGCCTGCCGCGAGCAGCGCCTGGCGCGCGATGTTCATCGACTGATCGCCGGTCTGGCTGACGCAGCCCATGAGCACGTCGTCGATCTGGGCGGATTCGAGCCCGCTGCGTTCGAGGAGTCCGGTGAGCATCGCGGCGGCGAGATCGACCGGATGCAGGTCGCTCAGCGCCCCTCCCGGCTTGCCCCGGCCGGACGGGGTGCGGACGACGTCGACGATGACGGCGGTGCGTGTCATGTCTCCATCGTGCCTCGACTCGTCACGGATGTCAGCGGGTCAGCCGGCGCCGCGCTCCTCGGGGATGGCGTACGTGCTCTTCTGCTCGATGACGGCCATCGTGCAGCGCGAGATGCACACGAGCTTGCCCGCTTCGTCGGTGATTCGGACCTCCCAGACGTGCGCTCGGCGCCCGATGTTGACCGGGCTCGCCGTCCCGATCACCCAGCCGGACGAGATCGGCCGCACGTGGTTGGCGTTGATCTCCATGCCGACCACGTGGAACCGCTCACGGTCCACGGCGAGGTAGGCCGACCACGACGCCATCGTCTCGGCGAGCGTGACCGACGCGCCGCCGTGCAGCACGCCCGCCGGCTGGATGGTGCGCCGGTCCACCGGCATCCGGCAGACCAGCGCATCATCACGCAGCTCGACGAACTCGATGCCGAGGTGGTCGATGAGACTCTGCGCCGACATCGCGGGCAGGTCGATCGACGACACGTCGCCGAACCATACGGTCACCCGGCGGCCTCCTCCGCTCGCGTCGAGATGTCGATGGCCGCGGTATCGGGGACGTAACCATCGACGTGGCGCTCGTCCGGGCCGCTGTAGGCAGAGAGCGGGCGGATGAGCGCGTTCGAGGCGGCCTGCTCCATGATGTGCGCCGTCCAGCCCACGATCCGCGCCGCGACGAAGAGCGGGGTGAAGGTGAGCGTGTCGAAGCCCATCAGGTTGTAGGCCGGACCCGACGGGTAGTCGAGGTTGGGGTAGATCCCCTTGCGCGCGACGAACTCGCTCTCGAGCGTCGCGTAGAGAGCCGCGACGTCCGGTCGGTCGTAGTGGTGGACGAGCTCGTCCAGCGCCGCCTTCATGGTCGGCACGCGCGAGTCGCCGCGCTTGTAGACACGGTGGCCGAAGCCCATGATCTTGCGCTTCTCGGCGAGGGCCTGATCGAGCCACGGCACGACGTTGTCGGCGTCTCCGATCTCGTCGAAG
This sequence comes from Microbacter sp. GSS18, assembly GCA_029319145.1. Classification (NCBI taxonomy): domain Bacteria; kingdom Pseudomonadati; phylum Bacteroidota; class Bacteroidia; order Bacteroidales; family Porphyromonadaceae; genus Microbacter; species Microbacter sp. GSS18. The sequence goes on from CP119753.1 coordinate 2,646,722, forward strand.
ATGTGCAGCACGGCCTCGTTCGCTCCGCCGTGCAGCGGGCCCTTGAGCGCGCCGATCGCGCCGACGACCGCCGAGTAGAGGTCGCTCAGGGTCGAGGTGATGACGCGCGCGGTGAACGTGGACGCGTTGAACGAGTGCTCGGCGTACAGGATCATCGACTTGTTGAACGCATCGGCGACGACCGGGGCGGGCTCCTCCCCGAAGGTCATCCAGAGGAAGTTCGACGCGTAGTCGAGGTCCTCGCGCGACTCCACCGGCTCCAGCCCGTGTCGGCGGCGCTGCCCGTAGGCCACGATCGCCGGCAGCGCCGCGAACAGGTGGGAGCTGCGGGCGAGGTTCTCCTCGGGCGTCCCGACGGCGTCGAGCACCGAACCCTTGCCGGCGAGCTGCGTCGCGCCGATCATGCTGACCGCGGTGCGCACCTCGTCCATCGGATGGCAGTCCAGCGGCAGCTGGTCGATGGCGGTCTTCACCGCTGGGTCGAGCGGCCGGAAGCGCCGCCCGTCCTCACGCTGGGCCGCGAGCTGCTCGTCGGTCGGAAGCTCGCCGTGCCACAGCAGGTGGGCCACGGCGTCGAATGGCTGGGTGGCGGCGAGCTCATGCACCGGGTAGCCCCGGTAGAGCAGCGAGTTGGTCTCGGGGTTGACCTTGGAGATCGCCGTGTAGTCGACGGTGACTCCGGCAAGCCCCTTCTTGATCTCGATCGTGTCGGTCATGCTCTCTCCTTTGGGGTGTCCGTGTCCCGATTTCTGCCGCTCCCGGCCGTGCCGGGCGGCAGAAATCGGGACATGGGGAGTTCTTCAGCGGCTGATGTGGAAGTTGAAGACGTTCGTGTCGAAGTGGTTGTACTGCTCGTAGTCGATCAGGTCGTACAGGTCGGCGCGGTGCTGCATCTCACCCAGCTTCGAGGTCAGGTGCCCCTCTTCGGTCAGCGTATCCAGCGCCCGGCCGGCTGCGCCCATCGCGATGCGCAGCAGCGACACCGGCCAGATGACGATGTTGACACCCACGTCGCGCAGCTGGTCGACGCTGAACAGATCGGACTTGCCGAACTCGGTCATGTTGGCCAGGATCGGCACGTCCAGGGCCGCGCGCATCGCCTCGAACTCGTCGAGGGTGCGCATGGCCTCGGGGAAGATCGCGTCGGCTCCGGCATCCACGAGGGCCTTGGCCCGGTCGATCGCCGCGTCCATCCCCTCCGCGGCCCGGATGTCGGTGCGCGCCATGATGAGGAAGTTCGGGTCGCGGCGCGCGTCGACGGCGGCGCGGATGCGCTTGACCGCGGTGTCCTCGTCGACGACGGCCTTGCCGTCGAGGTGGCCGCAGCGCTTCGGGTTGATCTGGTCCTCGATGTGGGTGCCCGCGAGCCCCGCATCCTCCAGTGTCTGGATCGTGCGGGCGACGTTCATCGGCTCGCCGAATCCGGTGTCGGCGTCGATGATCGCCGGCAGCTCGGTCATGCGGGCGATCTGCTGGCCCCGGCCGGCGACCTCGGTGAGGGTCGTGAGTCCGATGTCGGGGAGCCCGAGATCCGCGGAGAGCACCGCACCCGAGATGTAGACGCCGTCGAAGCCCTTGCGTTCGATGAGCCGGGCCGACAGCGGGTTGAACGCGCCGGGGAAGCGCAGCAGCTCCCCCGATGCGAGCCGCTCGCGGAACAGGCGCCGCTTCTCGGCGGCCGGAGTCTGCGCGTACAGCATCAGACGTCCCCCCTCTGCGGGACGGCGCGTGCAGAAATCCACGGATCCGCGCCCGCGCGGCCCGTGACGGCGCGCTGCCGGTCAGTCACCGGCCGGTTCTGTGGAGTTGTGCACCGCGCGGTGCCGAGGCCGCGCATCAGAACAGGCCCTTCGGAGCCGGAGCGGATGCCAGCACGCCGGGCCCCGCGACGATGTTGAGCTCGAGAACCTCGGCGGGCGTCAGCTCGGGCAGGCGCTGCGCGAGGTCGAGGAACCGCTCGATCTCGGCGGGCTCCAGCACCGGCTCGGCGAGGATGCGGAACTTGCGGATGTAGTCCTCCCGAGCGAACGGCCGCGCACCCAGCGGGTGGGCATCGGCGACGGCGATCTCGTCGACGACGGTCGATCCGTCGGCGAGCGTGATCTCGACGCGGCCGCCGAAGGCCTTCTCGTTCGGATCGGTCGAGTGGTAGCGGCGCGTCCACTCGGCATCCTCGGCCGTCGTGATCTTGTGCCACAGCTCGACGGTGTCCTCGCGCGCGGCGCGCTCGGGCAGGTACGAGTCGACGTGGTGCCAGCCGCCGTCCTGAAGCGCCACCGCGAAGATGTACGGGATCGAGTGGTCGAGGGTCTCGCGCGAGGCCTTCGGGTCGTACTTCTGCGGGTCGTTCGCACCCGAGCCGATCACGTAGTGGGTGTGGTGCGAGGTGTGGAGGACGATCGAGGCGATGTTCGCCGGGTCCCCGAGCTCGGGACGCTCGTTGTGGAGCTTGCGGGCCAGGTCGATCCACGCCTGGGCCTGGTACTCGGCCGAGTGCTCCTTGGTGTAGGAATCGAGGATGCCGCGCTTGGGCTCACCGGAAGCCGGGAGCGGCACGTCGTACGACGCGTCGGGACCGTCCAGCATCCACGCCACCACGCCGTCCTCGCCTTCGTAGATCGGCGAGGGGCTCGTCTGGCCGCGCATCGCGCGGTCGACCGCCTCGACGGCCATCTTGCCGGCGAACGCGGGCGCATGCGCCTTCCACGTCGAGATCTCGCCCTTGCGCGACTGACGCGTCGCGGTCGTGGTGTGCAGCGCCTGGCCCACAGCCTGGTAGATCGTCTCGACGTCGAGGCCGAGGAGCGTGCCGATGCCCGCCGCGGCCGACGGGCCGAGGTGGGCGACGTGGTCGATCTTGTGCTTGTGGAGGCAGATCGCGCGCACGAGGTCGATCTGGATCTCGTATCCGGTCGCGAGGCCGCGCACGAGGGCCGCACCGTCGGCGCCGACGTGCTGGGCGACGGCCACGATCGGCGGGATGTTGTCGCCGGGGTGCGAGTACTCCGCGGCGAGGAAGGTGTCGTGGTAGTCGAGCTCGCGCACGGCGACGCCGTTCGCCCACGCCGCCCACTCGACGCCCACGTGGCGGTCGAGCGGTGCGCCGAACACGGTGGCGCCCCTCCCGCTGACCGAGACGGGGTTGTCGAGCGCCTGCTGACGCGCCGCGCTGACAGGAGCACGGGTGAGCGATGCCGCGGCCACCGACGCGTTGTCGATGACGCGGTTGATGATCATGTCGACCACCTCGGGCTCGACCGCGACGGGATCGGCGGCGACCTCGGCGATGTGCCAGGCGAGCTGTCCCTCGCGGGCGAGGTTCTCATCGCTGCGGTGGACGCGAAGGTGGTGGGTGACGGTCATGCTGCTCCTTGGGTCGTGACGGCGCCGGTGGACGTGCCGCCGCCGAGAGAGGCGAGGACGCTTGCCAGCGCGTTGTGGAGGTGGACGTGGGTGGCGTGCGCGGCCAGGTCGGCGTCGCGTGAGCCGATCGCCGCGGCGATCAGGCGGTGCTCGGCGACCGAGGCGGTGAGCCGCTCGGGGTTGTCGCGCGCGAGCCGGCGCACGCGGACGAGGTGGGTGCGGATCGTGCGCAGCGCCGCGATCAGGTAGTCGTTGGCGACGGAGGCGTCAAGCGCCGCGTCGAAGCGTGCGATGAGCCCGTAGTACGTGTCGCGCCCATCGGCGTCGTCGAGGGTGACCGCGGCGAACTCGGCCGCCAGACCGCTGAAGACGGCAGGCTCGGCCCGCATGGCCGCCAGGCGAGCAGCGGTCTCTTCGAGGGCGCGACGCACTTCGAACAGCTCCCGGATGTCGTCGGCGTCGATGTCGGCCACGACGGTGACGCGCGGCGACTGCTGCACGACGAGTCCGTCGGCGGCGAGGCGACCGAGGGCCTCGCGCAGCGGCGTGCGGCTGACTCCGAGCCGCGAGGCCTGCTCGACCTCGGCGAGGACGGCGCCCGGCGGCATCGCGCCCGACTGGATCTCGTCGAGGAGCGTCGCGTACGCACGGTCGCTGGCCCGCATCCGCACCTCCTCGTCACCGCAGTTCGGGCCCTAGTGTATACACAAGCCCAACAGGAATGCACGCGAATGCCTCAGCACTTCCCTTGCGTATACAGAAGCACTATGCCTCTCGGTAGCGCACGTCCCTGATGCGGGCCAGCAGGCGATCGCCCGGATCCGCCTGGTCCATCGCGGCGCTGGGCACGCTGTTGAGGACGCTCTGGGCTCGCTGGTCGATCATGTGCGTGAGAGCCTCCTGCGAGGCGCCGAACACGACCGCCCAGGCGGCGAGCTCCTGGACGCTCGTGATCGTGATGCCGTTGACCACGTGGAGCAGGGTCAGCCCGAGGTAGGCCGTGATCGCCCCCAGCGGCAGCTTCAGCACGAGAGACCAGATCGGCACGGCGTATGGTGTCGCGGTTCCCCGCAGGCGGGGCACCGCGATGGCGCCGGTGGCTGCCGCCCCCACGAGGCCGTAGAGCTGGATGATCGTGACGTCGCCGGGGTGCGGCACGGCCCTGCCCGACGGGCAGATCCCGTCCCAGCAGGCATCGAGCGCCGCCGGCGCCACCAGGCCCGCGATCCCCAGCGTCGTGGCGATGAGGAAGGTCACGAGGCCGGTGAGGATGAGGATGTTCCGGAAGTCGCGCACCTGACGGTACTTCTCGGATCCCGCCGCGTAGGCGGCGCGCAGCACGGCGGCGGCGCGCACCATGGAGCCCGGAGTCAGTTCGCGCGCCTTGCGCCGTTGCTCCTCGGAGTCTGCGGCCGTCTGCGCAGCCGCCGGAACGGATGCGACCTTGCTCCGCTCTTCCTCCTTGTCCTTCACCGACTTCTCGGCACCGGCCAGCGCACGCAGACGGTGATCGTCGGGCTTCAGGAACATCTCGCCCACTTCGCGCGCGTCGACGATGCGCGGCGCGTACACGGTCGCGTCCGGCGTCAGCTCCGTGATCGCGACTTCGGCCCGGTGGATCGCCAGCCACGCCGCGTCGATGTCGCTGCCGCGCCAGAAGCACCGGACGCGCTGGCGGAACCTCGGCTCCGCCCGAGCGACCGTCGCGGCCTCGTCCAGCCAGCCGGTCACCGCGTCCCATCCCGGGTCGTCGGCACGCTCGCCCGAGGCGGCCCGGGTGTGCTCCGCGGTCAAGGTCAGCTCGGCGCACTGGTCGAGCGCCCGGTTGCGCCAGGCGGCCAACCTCCGCCGTCGTTGCGCGATCTTCTGGGCGGGTGCTGCACTCATGTCGACTCCGCTCCGCGGGTCGCCGATGACGTCAGTGCGATCCGCTCCCTTGTCTCCCCTGTGATGCGAGAGCATCCGGCATGACGGCAGATACATCGCATGGCGTCGCGGATTCAGACTATTCACACATTCATGAATCGGGTGTAGCGTCCGGGACATGACAGATGTGATCCTGACGCGGGCGCTCACCAAGCATTACGGAGCCGTGCATGCGCTGGACGGTCTCGACCTGCAGGTGGACGCGGGCCAGATCCACGGGTTCCTCGGGCCGAACGGCGCCGGCAAGACCACCACCCTGCGCATCCTCCTGGGACTCGCGCGCGCGACACGGGGCGAGGCGCAGGTCTTCGGGCGCGACCCGTGGCGCGATGCGGAGCAGCTGCATCGTCGTCTGGCGTCGGTGCCCGGAGACGTGAGCGTCTGGCCGAACCTCTCGGGAGGCGAGGCGGTGGATTTCCTGGCGCGGCTGCGGGGCGCGCGCACCGACGACCGCGGCTACCGGGCGGAGCGCGAGAGGCTCATGGAGGCCTTCCAGTTCGATCCGCGCAAGAAGGGCAGGGCCTACTCGAAGGGGAACCGCCAGAAGGTCGCGCTCATCGCCGCCTTCGCCGTGCCGGCCGACCTCTATGTGCTCGATGAGCCCACCAGCGGCCTGGATCCGCTCATGGCGGTCGCGTTCCAGAAGGAGCTGCGGCGCGTGCGCGACGCGGGTGCGACCGTGCTGCTGTCCAGCCACATCCTGTCCGAGGTCGAGCAGGTATGCGATCGCGTGTCGATCATCCGCGCCGGCCGCATCGTCGAATCCGGAACGCTCGCGGATCTGCGGCACCTCACCCGAACCCAGGTGTCCTTCGCCCTCGACGGCGGAGGGGCCGTCGACGGCATCCCCGGAACGCACGATCTGAGCGTCGTGGATGGCCGCGCGCAGTTCACGGTCGACAGCGACGCGATCGCGGACGTGCTCCCCGAGCTCGCGCGTCGGCGGGTCCAGGGGCTGCGGGTGGCGCCGCCCTCGCTCGAGGAGCTGTTCCTGCGTCACTACGGCGACGACCTCACCGCCGCAGACGCGCCGCCCGCGACCCGCCGGCGCGCGCGGACGGGATCGCGCTCATGATCCACCTGGTGACCCAGCGGCTGCGCCGGGATGCCGTGCAGCTGACGCTGTGGATCCTCGGGATCAGCGCGCTGGCGTACATGGGCTACGTCGCCGGCGGTGAGACCTTCGCCACCGAGCAGGATCGCGTGTCGCTGCTGGCTGCGGCGATCGCCAATCCGGTGATCCTGCTCTTCCGCGGGCTGCCGTCGGGATCGAGCGAAGGCGCCCTCGTGATCTTCCTGATCCTGCCCGCCACGGCGTTCCTCGCGGCGCTCATGAGCACGTTCCTGGCGGTCCGCCACACGCGCGGCGATGAGGAGGCAGGGCGCGCCGAACTCGTCGCCGCAACCCCCGTGTCCCGCACGAGGCCGCTCATCGCCACGGCGATCCACGGCCTCGCCGCGAATCTGGTGCTCGCGCTGCTGGTCTCGGCGGCGTTCGTGGCGTCCGGGCTGGGCGTCGAGGGGGCGTTCATCGCGGGGTTCGCGATCGGCGGCGTGGGTGTCGCCTTCCTCGGCGTCGGCCTCCTCGCGGCCCAGCTCATGCGCACGTCGCGCGGGGCGAACGCGGCGTCGGTGTGGACGGTCACGGCGCTGTTCTTCGTGTGCGGATTCGGCAATGCGCTCGGCACGCCGTCCGATGATCTGCAGCGCATGGAGAGCTCGTGGCTCACGTGGCTGTCCCCGTTCGGCTGGGCCGAGAACATGCGGGCCTACGACGAGAACAATCCATGGCCGCTGCTGCTTCTGCTCGCCCTCGGGCTGGTCCTGACGGGCGTGTCGATCGTCCTGCAGACCGCGCGCGACCTCGGCGAGGGGCTCGTCCCGTCGCGACGCGGCCGCGCCTCGGCCGGAGCCGCGCTCGGCTCGCCCCTCGGGCTCGTGTGGCGGCTGACCCGCGGCGGCATCCTGGGCTGGATCATCGGCGGACTCGTCGTCGGTGCGATGTCGACATCTCTCGCGAGCGTCGTCGACGAGTTCAGCGCCGAGAACCCGGCCATCGAACAGCTGCTGAGCCAGATCGCCGGGAGCGCCGACACCGAGCAGGCGACGGTGGCCGCGTTCTTCACGATCCTCGGAGTGCTCGCCGCCTCGTGCGCGGTGCAGATCGTCATCCGCGCACGGCAGGAGGAGGCCGGCGGCACGGTCGAGCCCGTGCTGTCGGCTCCCGTCGCGCGCGTGCGCTGGCTGAGCGGCTACGTGGTCATGGCCGTCATCGGCATCGCCCTCACCGTGGGGGCAGCCATCGTCGCGGCGGCGGGGGGCGTGCTCGCGCAGGGCTCCGACGAAGGACTCATCCGCGACGTGCTGATCATGGGCGCGGGACAGTTCGCCGCCGCCCTGGTGTTCGTCGCGATCGCCGCCGTGGTCTTCGTCGCCCTTCCGCGACTGACGATCCCGCTGGCGTGGTCGCTCGTCCTCGTGTCGCTGCTGCTCGGATTCTTCGGCCCGCTCTTCGGCTTCCCCGAGGCACTCGTGAACGCGTCGCCGATCGCGGCAGCACCCGGCGTCGCCGGTGACGACATCGACCTCGGCGGGCTGTGGTGGCTCGCACCGGTGACGGTGCTGGGGATCGGCGGAGCACTCGTGCTGATGCGGCGCCGCGAGCTCGCGGCATCCGGTTAGGAGCACCGCGTGGATCATCCCGGGATCGACGAAGCCGAGCAGGCCGCCGCGATGCTGGCCGCGGCCGGCATGGCGCGCATGCCCGCCCGCGTCATGATGGCCCTCGTCGGGTCGCCCGACGAGGGGTACACCGCAGCCGAGCTCTCCGAGCGGCTCGGAGTGTCCCCCGCGGCGGTGTCGGGCGCGGTGCGCTACCTGCAGTCGATGCAGCTCATCCAGCGCATCTCCCGGCCCGGCGACCGGAGGGACCGCTACGACCTGGCCGACGGCGCCTTCCAGGGGGTGAGTGTCGGCCAGGCGCCGATGTTCACCGCCCTGGCGGGACTCATCGACGCGATCGGGTCGGCCAACCCGAGTGCTCCCGCCTCGGTCGCTCGGGCGCACGAGACCGCTGACTTCCTGCGATTCCTCGCCGTGCGGATGCCGGAGCTCGTCGACGAGTGGCGGACCCAGCGCACGCACGAGTGAGGGTCAGGAGTCCTCGACGTCGGTGGTGCCTTCGTAGAGGCCGATGACGTTGCCGTCGGGGTCGACGATCGTGGCCCACCAGCTGGTCGGGCTGATCGGGGACTTCGGCATCAGCACCGATCCGCCGTTCGCCTCGGCCGTGGCGATCGCCTCGTCGACCGAGTCGACCTCGACGTACGATCGCGGCTGCGTGAAGTCGTCGCTGCGGGGCGCCAGTCCGCCGCCCGAGATCTTGTTGGGCGCCTGCCACATCGGATAGCCCTCGAACCCCGGAGCCTCCGCGATCGTCCAGCCGAACAGCGCCGAGTAGAAGCGGCTCGCCTGCGCGAAGTCGGTGACAGGCAGGTCGATGTGGGTGATGTCGCCGTGAGCCATGAGAGCCCCTTCCGTCCGCCGCCAGTGTGGACCCGGCCCGCGACATCGGCAAGGGGTTGACGAATCGCTCCTCGGGTACGACGCAGCGGGACTTGCGGCCGACACGCCGCGCCGCCCAGAGGTTCGCCGGTGTGTCGGCGACGATCCCCGCCGTCTCGTGCGGCGGCTCAGTCTCCGGCGTCCGCGACGTGCGCCACGAGCGCGTCGAGCGCGGGCCGCTGACCCTTCGCGAGGCGTTCGCGGGCGACATCCGCGTCCGTCCACTCGACGCGGTCGACCTCGGGGAACCGGGCGACGCGTCCCGACCGCGGCGGCCACTCCAGCTCGAACTCCCCGAAGGCGAGTCCGTCGAGCGACAGCCCGGTGCCGTCGGCGACGAACACCGTGACACGCTTCCCCGACGAGTAGGCGAATGTTCCGATGTCGGCATATGCGCGCTCCGGCGGCTCGATGCCCAGTTCCTCGCGGAACTCGCGGCGCGCCGCTTCGAACGCGGACTCGGCATCGGGGTCGTACTCCCCCTTCGGGATCGACCACGCGCCGGCATCCTTGGCCGCCCAGAAGGGCCCGCCCATGTGGGCGATGAGCACCTGCACGCGGGGCACGCGGCGGTACAGCAGGATGCCGGCGCTGGTCGTGACCACGGCGACCCGATCAGGCCACGCGGGACTTCGGCGAGGCCGAGTACGTCTCCTCGGTGTCGGTGACCGCCACCGGCGACAGCGCCTCGTCGATCGCCGTCATGGTGTCCTCGTCGAGGGTGACGCCCGACGCCTTGACGGTGTCGTCGAGCTGCTCGGGACGGGAGGCCCCCACGAGCGCGGCGGACACATTGGGGTTCTGCAGCACCCACGCGATCGCCAGCTGCGGCATCGTCAGGCCGTTCTGCTCGGCGATCGGCTTCAGCTTCTGCACGGCTTCGAGGACCGCGTCGCGCAGGAACGTCTGGATGAACCGCGCACCGCCGGCCTCGTCCGTCGCGCGCGATCCAGCCGGCAGCGGCCGGCCGGGCAGGTACTTGCCGGTGAGCACGCCCTGCGCCATCGGCGACCACACGATCTGCGAGATGCCGAGCTCGGCTGCCGTCGGCACGACCTTGCCCTCGATGACGCGCCACAGAGCGGAGTACTGGGGCTGGTTCGACACGAGCTGGAAGTTCAGCTCCTTCGCCAGCGCGTGCCCCGCCTGCAGCTGCTCGGCCGTCCACTCGGACACGCCGATGTACAGGGCCTTGCCCTGGCGGACGATGTCGGCGAACGCCTGCATGGTCTCCTCCAGCGGCGTCTCGTAGTCGTAGCGGTGGGCCTGGTAGAGCTCGACGTAGTCGGTGCCGAGGCGCTCCAGCGACCCGTTGATCGACTCCATGATGTGCTTGCGGCTGAGGCCCGTGTCATTGGGGCCGGCCGGGCCGGTCGGCCAGTAGACCTTCGTGAAGATCTCGAGCGACTCGCGGCGCTGGCCCTTCAGAGCCTCGCCCAGGACCGACTCCGCCGCGGTGTTGGCGTAGGCGTCGGCGGTGTCGAAGGTCGTGATCCCGAGGTCGAGCGCGCGGTGGACCGTCTTGATCGCGGCGTCGTTCTCGACCTGCGAAGCGTGGGTGATCCAGTTGCCGTACGTGATCTCGGAGATCTTGAGACCGCTGTTGCCGAGATATCGATAGTTGACCATCCCTCCAGGCTAGCCGCGCGGACGAGGAGCTTCGTCTCGCCGCGTGCGGTCAGCGGCCGGGCAAGCGTCGCCGCAGCGCGCTGCGGAGGCTCCGGGCGATCAGCAGCAGACCGCCGAGACCGATCGTGCTGCCCAAGAACGGGTACAGCGGCACATCCGAGGTGAGCATCGGCCCGCCCGAAGCGACGACGAGCGTGATGCCGATGGCCAGCAGCGCCACCCCGATGACGGTCGTCGTGATGGTGCCCAGCAGGCTCTCGATCCAGCTGCGCTCTCCCGCATCCTCGAAGGCGCGCAGCCGGATCGACAGCGTCCCGTCCTCGAGTCCGCGCGCGAGGTTCTCCAGGCGACGCGGGATGCCGCGCAGGCTCGCGACGGCGAGGGCGAGCTGCGTCTGCGCCGACAGCCACACATCGGATGCCGACACCGACGCGCGCGCGAAGTGCGGCGCGCGCTCGAGCGCCCGGCCGACCATGTCGTACCCGGGCACGACGCGTCGCAGCGATCCCTCGAGCGACATGAGCGTGCGGAAGACCAGGAGAAGCGACGGCGGGAGGGCGATGCGGTGGCGGCGCAGCGCGTCGAGCAGGGAGCGGAAGACGTTCTCGTCGGCCGGCACGTTGCGCAGGCGCGTCAGCATGACGCCGATGTCGCGCTGCAGCGACGCCTGGTCGACGGCGTCGGGCCCCGCGTCGCACAGCATCAGCACGACGTCGGTGGTCGCGACGTCGTCATCGGCGGCGATGCCGAGCATCAGCGGCATCAGCAGGCGCCGCATGCTCCGCTCGACGATCGCGACGGCGCCGAAGTCGATGAGCGCGACGGTTCCGTCGTCGCAGAGGATGAGGTTTCCCGCGTGCAGGTCGGCGTGGAAGACGCCGCGGACGACGATCTGCTCGAAGACCGCATCCAGGACGCCGTCCGCGATCGCCCGCCCCTGCTCCTCGGGCAGCGCGTGGGCGTCGAGCTTGCCGAACGGGACGCCGCGGATGCGCTCCTGGACGATCATGCGGCTCGTGCACAGGTCCTCGTGGACGGTGGGCAGGCGCAGCCGCATCGACTCGGACTGCTCGATCGCGCCGCGCAGCAGCGCGATGTTGGCCACCTCGACCCGGTAGTCCAGCTCCGCGCTGAGGGTGCGGGCGAACTCCGCCACGAGCGCCGAGATCCCGTAGTCGCGCGCCCAGTCGGTGCGCCGTTCGGCGTCGGCGGCGAGGCGCTCGAGGATGTCGAGGTCGGTGGTGACCTGGGCGCGGGCCCGCGGCCGCTGGATCTTGACGACGACCTCATCCCCGGACAGCAGGGTCGCGGTGTGCACCTGAGCGACGGATGCCGCGGCCATGGGGGTCTCGTCGATCGTCTGGAACACCTCGTCGATGCCGCGCCCGAGCTCCTTCTCGATCGCGGCGCGGGCCTCGGACCACGGAATCGGCGTCGAGTCCATCTGCAGCGTGGACAGCGCGTCGATGAGCTCGCGCGGGAGCACGTCCTCGCGCGACGAGAGCACCTGGCCCAGCTTGACGAAGGTCACGCCGGCTTCGTCGAGCGCCGCGACGATGGCGTGGGCGAGCTCCTCGCTGCCTGCATGCCGATTCTGGAATGCACCGAGACCGTGCCGCGAGGCGATCGTGAGGATCTGGGCGTACCGACGCGCCCGGTCGCGGCGGCGGAAGGCGTCGCGCACCGTCGCGACCGGGCTGCGCCAGCCATGACTCGGCCACAGGAACTCGAGTGTGACGATCGCGATGACCGTGAGCGCGAAGACCCAGCCGACCATGAGGAGGAGGAACGCCACCGCCACGGGGGCGTCGACCACGAAGGTGCCGTCGCCGCGGACGACGTCCGCCTGGCGCAGCGTCCACCACACCAGCGGCACGCTCACGGCGAAGACGACGAACGCGGTGACGCCGGCGCGGACCCAGCCGACCTGGGAGTCGAGCAGCCGGCGGGCCAGCCAGCCGCCCGCGCCCGCGAAGACGAGCGCGAACAGCGCGAAGACGAGCCAGGCCGGCATACGGCGATTCTGTCAGCCGGAACGCCGGAGGAAGAGGCCCTAAGACCCCTGATGCGTCACGAGACCGGAGTGGACTCCGCGACGCGCTGGTCGTCCTCGGTCGCGACCAGCTGCCCGCACGCGCCGTCGATCTCCTTGCCGCGGGTGTCGCGCAGTGTCGTCGGGATGCCCTTGGCCTCGAGCCGGCGCACGAACTCGTCCTGCACGGCCGGCTCCGACGAGGTCCAGATCGAGCCGGGCGTCGGGTTCAGCGGGATGGGGTTGACGTGAACCCAGCCGCGGCCGCGCTCGTTGAGCTTGTCGCCGAGCAGATCCGCGCGCCAGCCGTGGTCGTTCATGTCCTTGATGAGGGCGTATTCGATCGAGACGCGGCGACCCGTCTTCTCGAAGTACGCCCGTGCGGCGTCGAGCGCCTCGTCGACCTTCCAGCGGGAGTTGACCGGGATCAGCTCGTCACGCAGCTTGTCGTCGGGTGCGTGCAGCGACAGCGCGAAGGTCACCGGGATGTCCTCGTTCGCGAGCTTGGTGATCGCCGGCACGAGCCCGACGGTCGACACCGTGATGCCGCGTGCGCTCATGCCGATGCCGTGCGTCTTGTCGGTCATCACCCGCACGGCCTGCATGACGCGGGCGTAGTTGGCCAGCGGCTCCCCCATGCCCATGAAGACGATGTTGGTGACCCGCTCGCCCTCGTGGCCGACCTTGCGCGGGTCACCGAGACCGCCGTCGGCGATGAGCCGGTTGGCCCGCACGACCTGCTCGACGATCTCGGCCGCCGACATGTTGCGGGTCAGGCCCGCCTGCCCCGTCGCGCAGAACGGGCAGTTCATGCCGCAGCCGGCCTGGCTCGACACGCACAGCGTGATGCGTCCCGGGTAGCGCATGAGGACCGACTCCACCAGGGCGCCGTCGTGGAGCTTCCACAGGAACTTGATCGTGTCGCCGCGGTCGGTCTCGAGGCGGCGCACCTCGGTGAGCAGGTGGGGCAGCATGCCCGCGACGAGCTCTTCCCGCCCGGATGCCGGCAGGTCGGTCATCGTCGACGGGTCGCTGGTGTAGTGCGTGAAGTAGTGCTTCTCGAGCTGCTTCGCGCGGAAGCCGGGCATGCCCAGCTCCTTGACCTTCTCGACCCGCTGCTCGGGGGTCAGATCGGCGAGGTGCACCGGCGGCTTGCCGCGCTTGGGCGAGGCGAACTGCAGGAGCGGGCGACCCTCGGCATCCTTCTTCTGGGTCCAGCCTTCGGTGGCCGGGCGGACCTGGCGCACGCGGGGGGACTCGGAGGATGTCGTCATGCCCCCCAGGGTACCGGGGCGCACCTGCGTGAAGGCTGGCGGGCCACGTCGCAGAAGTCCGCACGCGCCCCGGCCGCCGTAGGATCGGAGCATGGGCAGCCGGACGGAGCCGCGGCGCGGACCGGGCGTCGTGCACAAGGTGCTGAACAACAACGTCGTGGTCACGGTGGGCACCAAGGGCACCGAGGTCGTCCTCATGGGCCGCGGCCTGGGGTTCCAGGTCAAGCCGGGCGACCCCATCGACGCCGACAAGATCGAGAAGACGTTCCTTCTCGAGGGAGACCGCGCCCACGCGCAGGAGACGCTGGCGAACGTGCCCTACGCGCTCGTCGAGGCGGTCGACCAGTCGATCGTCGTCGCCCAGGGAAGTCTCGGTCGCGACCTCGGCAGGAGCCTGCCGGTGGCGATCATCGATCACCTGCAGTTCGTGCTGCAGCGGCTGAGCGAGGGCATCCGCATCCCGACCGCGCCCATGCCCGAACTGGGCGTGCTCTACCCCGAGGAGTACCGTGCCGCCGAGCTCATGGTGGAGCAGCTCAGCACGGATCTGAGCGTCGACCTTCCCGACGAGGAGAAGGTGTTCCTGACGATGCATCTCGTCAACGCGACACAGGATGCGCCCAACGGCACGGCCGCTCTCCTGTTCCGCCGGGTGCAGCACATCGCGAGCACCGTCGAGAGCTTCTTCGACCTTTCACTGGACACCGAAAGCCCTGATTACGCGCGGTTCATCCTTCACGTGAAGTTCCTGCTGCAGCGGCTCGTCTCCGACAGCATGCTGCAGAGCGGGGACACGTCGTTCTACGAGTTCGCCCGCAGGAGCTATCCGCGCGCGGCCGAGTGCGCCGACGTGGTCGCCGAGTACATCCATGCCGCGGCGGGCACTGAACTCACCGACGAGGAGCGGCTGTACATCATCGTGCACGTCGAGCGGTTGACGCAGCGGGTGGGCGCGTAGGCGTTCCCATCCAATGGGACTTTGGTCCCATACGGATGTGCCGGACCCTGTGCTAACGTGAGCCTCGCGAATCGACGATTCGCCCCAGTCTTCGGATTGTTACTGCGCACGCAGGCAAAACCTGAGCTGACCTGAGTCCTGACGGACCTGGTCGACAGCTCAGGTTTTTTTGTTGCCCGAAACAGGCCGACGGCTTCGCTCCACACAAGAAAGACGCCGCGCGGAAGCGGCGGAGGGAGGGGATCCACGATGGATCACCGCAAAGTCGCCGAAGGCGTCCTGAAGGGCGTCGGCGGCGAGGAGAACGTCACGTCGCTCGTGCATTGCGCGACCCGGCTTCGCTTCGTCCTGAAGGACAAGTCGAAGGCCGACGCCGCCGCCATCAAGAAGGTCCCCGGCATCATCACCACCGCCGAGGCGGGCGGCCAGTTCCAGGTCGTCGTCGGCAACGAGGTGCCCGAGGTGTTCGCCGAGATCGGCAAGATCTCCAAGCTCGGCTCCGGCGAGGCCAAGGCAGCGGCCGACGCCCCCAAGGGCAATCTGTTCAACCGTGCCATCTCGATGATCGCCGCGATCTTCACCCCGCTGCTGTGGGTGCTCGCCGGCACCGGTCTGCTGAAGGCCTTCCTCGTCACGGCGGCGACCTTCGGCTGGATCGACACCGCGGGGACGACCTACACGATCCTCTACGCGCTCTCCGACGCGTTCATCAACTTCCTGCCGCTCGCGCTGGCCTTCACGGCGGCGCGGTACTTCAAGGCGAACGAGTTCACGTCGTTCGCGATCGCCGGCGCCCTGGTGTACCCGTCCATCGTGGCGCTGAACGGCAGCCCCGACCCGATCGACTTCTTCGGCATCCCGGTCACGATGGTCAGCTACGTCTCGAGCGTCATCCCGATCATCATCATCGTGTGGCTGCAGAGCTACGCCGAGAAGTTCCTCTACGCCAAGCTGCACTCCTCGATCCGCCGCTTCCTGACGCCGATGATCGTCGTGCTCGTCGCCGTCCCGCTCGTGCTCACCGCGATCGGCCCGCTGTCGTCCTTCATCAGCTCCGGCATCGCCGGCGGCGTGAACTGGGTGTTCGAAGTGGCACCGTGGCTCGGCGGCGCGATCATGGGCGGCCTGTGGCAGGTCTTCGTGATCTTCGGCCTGCACTGGGGCTTCGTCCCGATCATCGTGCTGCAGTACCAGGAGATGGGCTCCATCGCGATGGCCGCTCCGCTCTGGGCCGCCGTGCTCGCCATGGCCGGCGCCACCGCCGGTGTGTGGGCTCGCACCCGCAACAAGAACCTGCGTTCGCTGGCGGCTCCGGCCACGCTCTCGGGCTTCCTCGCCGGCATCACCGAGCCCGCGATCTACGGTGTGACCCTGCCGCTGCGTCGCCCCTTCGGCTTCGCGATCGCCGGTGGCGCGATCGGCGGTGCGCTCATCGCGATGGGCGGCGTCGCCTCGAACAACCCCGGTGCCCTGCCTTCGCTGCTGTCGATCCCCTCGCTCATGACGATCGGCAACCAGGCGCTCATGTGGATCGGCGTCGGCGTCGCGATCGTGCTGCCCTTCGTGCTCACCCTCGTGGTCGGGTTCAAGGACCCGGTCGAGGAGGCCACCGTCGCCGCAGAGGCCAAGGACCTCGACCTCCGCAGCCCGCTCGACGGCACCGTCGTGCCGCTGGCCGAGGTTCCCGACGCCGCCTTCGCCGAGGGTGCGCTGGGTGACGGCGTCGCGATCGTCCCGGCCGCGGGCGTCCTGTACGCCCCGTTCGACGGGGTGGTCGCAGCTGCCTTCCCGACCGGCCACGCCGTGGGCCTGCGCAGCGCCGACGGCGCCGAGGTGCTCATCCACCTGGGCATCGACACCGTCAAGCTCGCCGGCAAGCACTTCACCCTCAAGGTGGAGCAGGGCCAGACCGTCGCAGCCGGCGACGTGCTCGTGGAGTTCGACCTCGAGGCCATCAAGGCCGCGGGCTATGACATGACCACCCCGGTCATCGTCACCAACGGCGACCAGCACGAGATCGTCGGCGACCGCGCCGCAGGCCCGATCGCCCACGGCGACACGCTGTACTTCGCGACCGCCGTCGCCCCGGCAGCGACCGCTCCGGCCGGCGTCTGACCGCCACGGGGGTGCAGCCGGCCACCGGCTGCACCCCCGTCCCCCTGCCCGCCTCACGATCCATCACGAAGGAAACACCATGAGCACCACCATCCCGACCCCGTTCCCCGAGGGCTTCCTGTGGGGCGGGGCGACCGCCGCCAACCAGATCGAAGGTGCCTATGCCGAGGGCGGCAAGGGCCTGTCGATCCAGGACGTCATGCCGCAGGGCCTCATGACCCCGCCGACCGCGGAGCCGACGCCCGACAACCTCAAGCTCGAGGGCATCGACTTCTACCACCGCTACGCCGAGGACATCGCCCTCTTCGCCGAGATGGGCTTCAAGGTCTTCCGGTTCTCGATCGCGTGGAGCCGCATCTTCCCGAACGGCGACGACGCCGAACCCAACGAAGAGGGCCTGGCGTTCTACGACCGCGTGCTCGATGAGCTCGAGAAGTACGACATCGAGCCGCTGGTCACCATCTCGCACTACGAGACGCCGCTGAACCTGGCCCGGAAGTACGACGGCTGGGTCAGCCGCGACCTCATCGGCTTCTACGAGCGCTACGCCCGCACGCTGTTCGAGCGCTACGGCTCGCGCGTGAAGTACTGGCTGACGTTCAACGAGATCAACTCGGTCCTGCACGCACCGTTCATGTCGGGCGGCATCGCCACTCCGAAGGAGCAGCTGACCCCGAAGGATCTCTACCAGGCGATCCACCACGAGCTGGTCGCGAGCGCCTCGGCGACGAAGATCGCCCGCGAAGTCGCACCCGACGCGCAGATCGGCTGCATGATCCTCGCGATGCCGACCTACCCGCTGACGCCGGACCCGAAGGACCTCCTCGCCGTCATGAAAGCGGATCACTCCAACTTCATGTTCGGCGACATCCACGTCCGCGGCGAGTACCCCGGCTACGCGCTGCGCACGCTGCGTGAGAACGGCATCGAGCTCGACATCACCGACGAGGACCGCGAGACCCTCAAGAACACCGTCGACTTCGTGTCGTTCAGCTACTACATGAGCATCGCCGAGACCGCTGACCCGGCCAAGAAGGTCGCGGGCGAGGGCAACATCATGGGCGGCGTCCCGAACCCCACGCTCGAGACGAGCGAGTGGGGCTGGGCCATCGACCCGATCGGCCTGCGCCTGGTGCTCAACACGTTCTGGGACCGCTGGCAGAAGCCGCTGTTCATCGTCGAGAACGGACTGGGCGCGAAGGACCAGCTCGTCGAGGTCGACGGCGTCAAGACCGTCGTCGACGACTACCGCATCGCCTACCTCAACGACCACCTCGTCCAGCTCGGCGAGGCCCTCGAGGACGGCGTCGACGTGCTCGGCTACACCACATGGGGCTGCATCGACATCGTCAGCGCCTCGACCGCACAGCTGAGCAAGCGCTACGGCTTCATCTACGTCGACCGCAACGACGACGGCACCGGCTCACTCGATCGGTACAAGAAGAAGTCGTTCGACTGGTACGCGGACGTCATCCGCACCAACGGCGGCGCGCTCACCCGCTGACCCGACCCCGCCGAGCCGCCCCTTTCGCTGCGACCGGCCCCCATCTCCGCGCGAGCGCAGGGGTGGGTCTGCAAGAAGGGGCGGCTCGGCGATACGCGCACACACCGCAGAATGGAACACGTGACCTCTCCACGCCGCATCGCCTTCCTCGACGTCGACGGGACGATCCTCGACCACGGCCAGACCATCGCCGACTCCACCGTCGAGGCCGTCCGGGGCGCCCGCGCCGCCGGCCATCTCGTGTACCTGAGCACGGGTCGCGCGGCAGCCGACATCCACCCTGCGGTCCGCGACATCGGCTTCGACGGGGCGATCACCAACGGCGGCGCGTATGCGGTCAGCGGCAGCGAGACGGTGGTCGCCGACCCGATGCCCGCGGGCGCCCCGGAGCGTCTGCTGGCCTGGGCCGAAGCCGCCGGCATCCTGCTGTTCCTGCAGGCCGACGACGGCATCTACGCCTCCGCACCGGTGCGCGATGCGATGACCGAGATGATCCGCCGCTGGGTCGGCCACGAGCGCGCCGACGATGCGCAGACGGCGCCGCAGGGCCGCCCCCGCTTCCACGACCTGGCCGACGCCGACCTCACGCGCATCGCCAAGGCGGTCTTCATCAGCGATTCGACGGATGCCGTCGCCCGCGCGCGCGAGGACCTCGGCGACACGTTCCATGTCGTCCCCGGCAGCATGCCGCTTCCCGGCGGGTCCAACGGCGAGATCGGCATGCACGGCACCACCAAAGGCGCCGCGATCGTCGAGGTGCTCGCGCATCTCGGCATCGGCGCGCACGACGCGATCGGCATCGGCGACAGCTGGAACGACGTCGAGATGTTCGAGGTGTGCGGAGTCGGGATCGCCATGGGCAACGCCGATGACGAGCTCAAGCAGATCGCCGACGAGGTCACCACCAGCGTCCGCGCCGACGGCGTGTGGACTGCTTTCCGCCGCCACGGCCTGATCTGACGCGTCCCGGCCCCGCCGACCGATCGTCGGCGTAGCGTGGAGGCCGATGGACGACGACGCCCGCGCCGAGCTCGAAGCGCTGCGCCGACGTGCGTACGGCCCGGATGCCGACATCGCCGACGATCCCGCGGCCGGCGCCCGCCTGGCGGAGCTCGAGGATCGCGCCCGCGCGGCCCGCGGCAGCGTCGCGGCCACGGGGGCCGAGGACCCTCCCCATACGGATGCCCACCCGCGCCGATCGGACCTCGACGGCGAACCCGTCACCGGCGACGAATCCACCACGGACGACACCTCTGCCTCCGCGGATGAGCCGGCCGTCGCAACGGGGCGCGCCCCCGCGCGGCACCGCCGAACGCTCATCGCGGCATCCGCCGGCGTCGCCGGGGCCCTCGCGATCGCCGCGGCCTTCTTCTGGGCCACCCGGCCCGAGCCGCTCAGCACGGCGGACCCCCTGCCCACGGCGCCCGCCGCCGAGACGTACATCATCGACCGGATCGAGATCACCGGCCCGCTCGGCAACTCGCTCGAGGTGGATCTGGCCGAGTCCTGGCCGACGATCCCCGTCGTCGGCGACGTGGACTGGGCTTCGCTGCTGGGAGACGTCTTCGGGTGGGAGCTGTGGATCTACGGGATCGAGGCGCCGGACGGGCGCCGGCACTGCCTGCTCCTGGAACGGCACGGCAACATCCGGCACTCGTGCGAGACCGTCGCGGATGCCGCGCAGGGGGCACTGCACCTGTACCTGCCCGTCGAGGAGATCGCGGTCGCGCTGCGGCCGCCCCAGACGGAGCTGCTCGATCTGCAATGGCGCGCGGACGGCGTCGTGACCATCACCGCGATCGCCGTGCCGGTCGTCGGCTGACGCGGACCGGCCGGCTCATCAACGGACGGGTCAGTCGAGGAAGATGTCGGGGAACAGCGCGGAATCGGGCGTGCCCGGTACGGCGGCGTAGCCCGAGAAGTCCGTGACCCCGGCGGCCTCGAGCACGTCCTCGACCACGAGCGTCTGACCGGTGTACTCGCGCGACGGCTTGACGAGGACCTCGTAGGCAGCATCCGCGTACACCTCGGGAGTGCGGCTGACCTTCATCATGCGGTCCCCGCCGAGCGAGTGCTGCACCGCGGCGGTCGCGATCGTGGTGCGGGGCCAGAGCGTGTTTCCGGCGATGCCGTCTCCGGCGAACTCCGCGGCCATGCCGAGGGTCACCATCGTCATGCCGTACTTGGCCAGCGTGTACCCGGTGTGGCCCCCGAGCCACTTCGGCGAGAGGTTGAGCGGCGGCGAGAGCGTGAGGATATGCGGGTTCTCGGCATCCTTCAGCATCGGGATCGCGGCGCGCGACAGCATGAAGGTGCCGCGGACGTTGATGTCCTGCATCAGGTCGTACTTCTTCGCGTCGAGGTCGAGCGAGCCCGACAGGTCGATCGCGCTGGCGTTGTTGACCACGATGTCGATGCCGCCGAACTCGCCCTGCACCGTCAGCACGGCTTCGGTGATGTCGTCGTCGTTGCGCACGTCGCCGACGATCGGCAGCGCCTGACCGCCGGCGGCGCGGATCTGCTCGGCGGCCGTGTGGACGGTGCCTTCGAGCTTGGGGTGCGGCGCGTCGGTCTTGGCGAGGATCGCGACGTTGGCGCCGTCGCGGGCGGCGCGCAACGCGATCGCGAGGCCGATGCCGCGGCTGCCGCCCGACATCAGGATGGTCTTTCCGTTGAGCGAGATCATCCTCGTCCTCTCTTCTGGATGTCCCACATTCTGCCGCCTGCGACGTCGCCGAGCGGCAGAAAGTGGGACACGGTCTGGGGGGTCAGCGGGAGCCCTTCGCGGCTCGGGCCGCGAAGGCGGCGATGCGGGCCTGGGCGTCGGGCGTCTCGAACGCGGCGCCGATCGAGCGCGCCTCCTCGGCGAGCTGCTCGGCGAACGTGCGCGCCGGCTGCGACCGGATCAGGCGCTTGGCCTGCCCGTAGGCGCCCGCGGCGCCCGCGATCCAGCCGCGTGCGATCTCCTCGGCCCGCATCCGGACCGCGTCCGGCGCCACGACCTCGGCGACCAGCCCCCACTCCTTCGCCTCGGCGGCGGAGAGCAGCCGGTCCTGCAGCACGAGCTGCAGCGCGCGCCGTTCGCCGACGGCGCGGGCGAGGTGGGCCGAGACCGACAGGTCCGGCGTCAGGCCGATGTTCGCGTAGAGGCTGCCGATGCGCGAGTCCTCCCCGACCACCGCGTAGTCGCTGCACATGAGGATGCCGAGTCCGCCGCCCGCGGTGGTTCCGTGCGCTGCGGCGACGACCGGGATCGCCGACTCGGTGAGCGCGCGAATGCCCGTGTTGATCACGCCCGCCAGGCGGTCGATGTCCGAACCCGACCCCATGGTCGTGGCCATCTCGACCACATCGCCACCGGCGCAGAACGCCGGGCCGGTCGCATCCAGCAGGATCGCCCGCACGTCGTCGCGGCTCGTCGCCTCGACGGTGGTCTCCGCCCACGCATGGGCGAGGTCGATGTTGAAGGCGTTGAGACGCTGCGGCCGGTTGAGGGTGAGCCTCGCCAGACCGTCGTCGACCGACAGCAGGACGGCGTCGTTCACGGGCGCGCTCACTTCGGCGCCATCCGGATCGCGCCGTCGAGCCGGATCGTCTCGCCGTTGAGGTAGCCGTTGGCGACGATGGCCGCGACGAGGTCCGCGTACTCGTCGGGGCGGCCGAGCCGCTGCGGATAGGGCACCTGCTGCCCGAGCGACTCCTGCGCAGCCGGCGGCAGGCCCTTGAGCATCGGGGTCTCCATGATGCCCGGCGCGATCGTGCACACGCGGATGCCGTAGCGCGCGAGCTCGCGGGCGATCGGCAGCGTCATCGCGTGGACGCCGCCCTTGCTGCCCGAGTACGCAGGCTGGCCGATCTGCCCGTCGAAGGCCGCGACGCTGGCGGTGTTGACGATGACGCCGCGATCGCCGCCGTCGGCGGGCTCGGTGCGGGCGATGACCGCGGCCGCCTGCTGGATGACGTTGAACGTGCCGATGAGGTTGACGCGGACGATGCGCTCGAAGGCCGCGAGCGGCGTCGGGCGACCCTCCCGATCCAGCACCTTCGCGGGCGGTGCGATGCCGGCGCAGTTGACGACGACCCGCAGGGGCCCGGCACCGGCGGCGACCTCGACCGCCGCCGCGACCTGATCCGGATCCGTGACATCGGCGGCCGCGAACGTCCCGCCGATGGAGGCCGCGGCCTCGTCGCCGGCGGAGGTCGGCAGGTCGACGATCGTGACATGCGCCCCGCCGGCGGCGAGCCGCTGGGCCGTCGCGAAGCCCAGGCCGCTCGCGCCTCCGGTGACGAGAGCGGATGCACCGGTGATGTCCATGCGTTCTCCTTCGAACTCTGTGGGATGCCGTCTCAGCATACGCGGGACTGCGTATCGCGTCACACCGTCTGCAGGTACTTGTGCACGAGGCTCACCGCGACGGCGCCTTCGCCCACTGCCGAGGCGACGCGGCGCATGACGTCGTGCCGCACGTCACCCGCGGCGAAGATCCCCGGCACGCTCGTCTCGAGCAGGAAGGGGTCGCGCGCGGGCGCCCATCCGCGCGGCCGCCGGCCCTCGCGGATGAGGTCCTGCCCGGTCACCACGAAGCCGTCCTGCGTCTCGACGAGTCCGTCGACGATGGCGGTGCAGGGGACGGCGCCGATGAAGACGAACATCGCGTCGGCATCCTCCTCCGTCTCCTCGCCGGTGCGCGCGTCCTTCAGGCGCACGCGCTCGAGGTGGTCGTCGCCGATCAGCTCGCGCACCTGGATGTGCGGGCGCACGGCGATGTTCGGCACCGCCTCGATCTGGTCGATGAGGTAGCGCGACATGCTGTGGGCGAGGGAGTCCCCGCGCACCAGGATGTCGACCTGCGCGGCGTACCGCGACAGGAACATCGCGCCCTGGCCGGCCGAGTTCGCGCCGCCCACGACCATGACGTGCCGCCCCGCGTAGGCCGCCGCCTCGGACGCGGCGGCGCCGTAGTACAGCGACGCGCCCTGCAGTCGCTCGGCTCCGGGGACGTCGAGCGTGCGGACCTTGACACCGGTGGCGAGCACGAGAGCGTGGCAGCGCAGCTCCGTGCCGTCGTCGAGGGTGATGATCTTGTAGTCGCCGTCCACGCGGACCGCCGTGACCTCGACCGCGGCGAGCAGCTCGGCGCCCAGGCGCTTGGCCTGCGTGGCGGCGCGCCGGGCGAGATCCGCTCCCGAGATCCCGTTGGGGAATCCCAGGTAGTTCTCGATGCGCGAGCTCGTCCCCGCCTGCCCACCGGCGACCTCGCGCTCGATGACGACGGTGCGCAGCCCCTCGGACGCGCCGTAGACGCCGGCGGCGAGCCCCGCCGGTCCCGCGCCCACGACGATCAGGTCGTAGAAGGGCTGCTGGGCGGGCGCGCGGAGCCCGACCTTCTCGGCGAGCTGCGCCAGCGGCGGGTCGGCCAGCGTCGTGCCGTCGGGGAAGAAGATCACCGGGAGCCGGACCTGCTCGCCCGACGAAGCGTCCACCATGGCCGCGGCCTGGGCGTCCTTCTCGATGTCGAGCCACTGGTACGGGATCTGCCCGCGCGCGAGGAAGTCCTTCACGGCGTGGCTGGCGGGCGACCACAGTGTGCCGGCGACGCGGATGCCGTCGTACCCGACGGGCACGTTCGCCCGCCAGTCCCCCAGCAGCTCGTCGAGCACCGGGTACAGACGCTCCTCGGGCGGATCCCATGGCTTGAGCAGGTAGTAGTCGAGATCGATGGTGTTGATGCTGGCGATCGCGGCGTCGGTGTCGGCGTACGCCGTCAGCAGCACGCGCTTGGCATCGGGATAGAGCGCGATCGCCCGCTCCAGGAACTCCGTGCCGCTCATCCCCGGCATCCGCTGGTCGACCAGGAACAGCGCCACCGGCGTCCCGCGCCGCTTCAGCTCCTGCGCGGCCTCGAGCGCTTCGGCGCCCGACCCCGCGCGAACGATGCGGAAATCCTGCCGATAGTGCGCCTGCAGGTCGCGGGCGATGGCTCCGAGGACATGGGGCTCGTCGTCGACGCTGAAGATGACGGGCTTGACCATGGGCGTCACTCCTCGTCGGCCGGGCTGATGCCGATCGGCAGCCGCACGCAGAAGCACGTCGCGCCGGGCTCGCTCGTGACGGTGATCTCGCCGCGGTGCTTCTGGACGATGATGTTGTGCGAGATGTTCAGCCCCAGCCCTGTGCCCTCGCCCGGCGGCTTGGTGGTGAAGAACGGGTCGAAGATGCGCGAGACGTTCCCGGCCGGGATGCCGGGACCGTCGTCCTGGATCTGGACCTCGACCCAATCGTCCACGCGGTGCGCGCGGACGACGAGGGTCCCCTCACCGCCCATGGCGTCGATGGCGTTGTCGATGAGGTTCGTCCACACCTGGTTCAGCTCGCTCGCATAGGCCTGGATCTTCGGGAGGTCGTCGGCGTACTCGCGCATCACCGTCACGCCGCGCTTGAGCTTGTTGTGGAGGATGATCAGCGTGTTCTCGAGCCCCGCGCGCACATCGACGTCCTGCACCGGCGCCTGGTCCATGTAGGTGTAGGTCTTCAGCGCCTTGACGAGCTCGACGATGCGGTTCGTTCCCACGGTGATCTCGGCGAGCAGCGTGTAGATCATGTACTTGTAGCCGAGCCACGGGGCGATGACGTCGAACTCGTCGGAGGTGAACCCCTCCTCGAGTTCGTCGAGCCCTTCCCTCGTCAGCCCCAGAGCGACGAGCGCGGGGGCCAGCTCGCCGCTGTCGTCGATGCCCCGCTCGTCGAGCCAGTCCTCGAGCTCCATCTCGCGATCGCTGCGATCGAGCGCGCTGATCGACAGGGGCTCGCGCGCGCGGTCCTCGGCGAGGCGGTCCAGCCGTGAGAGCCGCTTGAGCTTCGCCTCGTAGACACCGAGCGAGCCGAGGCTCAGCTGCGCCTGCTGCAGCTTGGAGAAGATCGCGATCGCCTGCGCGGCGCCGCGCTGAGCCGCCGCCGCGGGGTTGTTGATCTCGTGGGCCATGCCGGCGCTGAGCTTGCCGAGCGAGGCCATCTTCTCCTGCAGCACGAGCTGGTCCTGCATCTGGCCGATGCGCTCGAGCGTCGCCTGGAGTTCGGTGTTCTTGCGGCCCAGCTCGTCGCTCTTCTCACGCAGCTCCTGCTCGCTCAGGCGCAGCGCCTCCTCGGCCGCCTTGCGCTCGGCGATGTCGCGGATGATGCCGGTGTAGTAGCGGTCCTCGCGGACGGTCCACGTCGACAGCGACAGCTCGATCGGGATCTCGTCGCCCGCCTTCGTGATCGCCGACAGTTCGACGGTGGTGCCGATGACGTGCGGATCGCCGGTCTCGGTGTACCGCTTCATGCCGGCGCGATGCAGGTCGTGATAGCGCTCCGGGATGATGAACTCGAGCCTGCGGCCCACCGCCTCCTCCTCGGTATGGCCGAGGATGCGCGTCGCCGCGGAGTTCCACGAGACGATGCACCCGGTGTGGTCCGCCGAGATGATGGCGTCGATGGCCGATTCGGTGACCGAGCGGAACTTCTGCTCGGCCTGCTTGCGCTCCGAGATGTCGCGGATGATGCCCGTGTAATACCGGTCCTCGTCGAGGAACCACGTCGCCAGCGACAGCTCGATGGGGAACTCCGAGCCGTCGGCGCGCACGGCCGCGAGCTCGACGGTCTGGCCGATCACGTGGGTCTCGCCGCCCGAGGAGACGCGGTGGACGCCGATGCGGTGCGCCTCGTGGAAGCGGTCCGGGATGATGAGCTCGAGTCGCTGCCCGACGGCCTCGGCCTCGCTGCGGCCGAACAGGGCCGCGGCGGCGCTGTTCCAGCTGCGGATGATGCCCTCGGCGTCCGCCGAGATGATCGCGTCGATCGCGGACTCCATGACCGAGCGGAATTTCGCCTCGGACTCGCGCAGCGCCAGGCGCACCTTCGAGACCGTCACCTGACGCTCGATGCGCGTGAGCACCTCGCGGGCGTCCAGCGGGGTGACGATCAGGTCGTCGCCGGCCTCGAGACCGCGCACCCTGGTGTCGGCGTCGTCCTCGGCCGCGACGAAGACGACCGGCAGATCCTCGGCGACCGGCGTCCGACGCAGCTCTTCGACCAGCGCGAAGGAATCCACCTGGCGGAGGTACGCGCCGACGACGATGAGGTCCGGCGAGCCGCGCAGGGCCGCCATCGTGTCGTCCGCGGCACCGGTGGCGGTGCGCACGTCGTAGCTGTTCTCCTCGAGGATCGCCGAGAGAGCATCGGAGATGTCCTCGTTCTCGATGATGAGCAGGATCAACCCGCGTTCGCGCACGGCAGCTCCCTCGTCCGGCGCGCGGTCGGTCCGCACGCGAGCCCCAGCCTGCCGGTCAGACTATCCAGCGGTGCGGGCGGGCGGTAGCCCCAGGACGGCGGGTCTTCAGTCCGCGGGCCGCATCGGTGCGGCACCGTCGATCTCGAACACGAGTCTCTCCGGGTAGCACCACCACCACGACTCCCCGGGCTCGAACGACCGTACGAGGGGGTGATCCTCGTGCTCGTGCCAGTGGCCGGTGGCATGCCTGCCCGGCGAGTTGTCGCAGCATCCGACGTGCCCGCAGGCCATGCAGATGCGCAGATGGACCCAGTGCCCGCCCGTGCGCAGGCATTCCTCGCAGCCGGCGCCCGACGGTGTGACGTCGCGGACGGTGTCCAGGTGGGTGCAGGTGCTCGCCATCGATCCGCCTCTCGTCCTGCCCGGATGCTACCGAAGACGACGGATTCCGGTCACCCCGGGCCGAGGATGAAGTTCCACGTGCCCGCGGCGATCGCGGCTGCCACCGCCACGGCCGCGATGCCGGCGCCCAGGGCGATCAGCACCCATTCGCGGCCGCCGAATCGCGACGTGCGCGCCCACGTCCGGCGGGCCGGGGCGCCGAAGCCGCGTGCCTCCATCGCCGTGGCCAGCTTCGCGCCCCGGCGGATCGAGAGGACGAGCAGGGCGAACGCCATCCCGACGAAGCGGCGGATGCGGCCGCGGTCTGCCACGCCGCGCGCACGCCGGGCCAGCTCGAGCGCGCGCCAGTCGTCGAGGAACAGTCCCACCATGCGAAGTCCGGCGAGGGCACCCAGCACGAACCGTGCGGGCAGCCGGAGGACCTGCGCGAGACCGTCGGCGAGGTCGGTCGGATCGACGGTGACGAACAGGACCACGGACGGCAGCGCGATCGCGAGCACGCGCAGCATCGTGGCGGCGGCCAGCAGCAGCGACCCGTCGCTGACGCGCACGGCGAGCCACTCCAGGTGGATCTCGCCGGAGGCCTCGCCGTACAGGGCGATCGTGAGGCCGGTCAGCGGCGCCGCGATCCACACCGGCCACGTGCGCGTCCAGAACTCCCGCCACCCCAGACCCGCGAACGGCATGAGCGCCAGCTCGAGCATCAGAGCGACGGCGGCCGAGACGACGTCGAGCGTGAACACGAGCGGCACGGCGATGATCGCCGCGGCGCCGAGCTTGGCGACCGGGTTGATCGCGGCGACGGCGCCGACGCGCGCGCGAGCGTCCAGCAGGGTCACGCCGCACCCCCGGCCAGCGCGTAGGTGCGGGCGTGGAGCGCCTCGACCACGTCGCGGTCGTGGGTGACCGCGACGACGGCGGCGCCGTCGTCGCGCAGACCCGCCAGGAGCGCCACGAGCTCGCCCCACGTGCGGGCGTCCTGCCCGAAGGTCGGCTCGTCCAGCACGAGCACCCGCGGGCGGGTGGCCAGCGCCGCCGCCACCGTCAGTCGTCGCTTCTCCCCGCCCGAGAGGGTGTACGGATTCGCGCGGGCGAGATGCTCGAGCCGCAGCCGTTCGAGGAGCGCGTCCACGCGCCGTCGCGTCTCGCCCGCGTCGAGCCGCAGGGCGCGCGGCCCCACCTCGAGCTCCTCGCGCACGGTGCGGGACAGCAGCTGGTGCTCGGGGTCCTGGAAGACCGTGCCGATGCGCGTGAGCAGGTGACGCGACTTCCACCGCACGGGCCAGGCCCCCAGATCGCCGGCGAGGGCGGCCGTCGCGGACAGCTCGCCGGATGCCGGCGGCAGGAGCCCGGCGATCGTGAGGCCGAGCGTGGACTTGCCCGCGCCGTTCGGTCCGGTGATCGCGAGGGCCTCGCCGGCGCGGACGTCGAGGTCGATCCCCGCCGCGACAGGATGCCCCGTCACCCGCTGCACGGCGAGCGCGCTCGCCTCGAGCAGCGACTCACCGGGCGCGAGAGCGGGCGCCGCCGGATGCGCGGGCGGCATCCCGGGAACCCACACTCCCGCCTCGGCCAGGCGCCGGCCCTCGCCCCGCAGGACGCGGTCCGGCGGACCGTCGGCGATCACGCCCGAGGCGCCGAGCACGATGACGCGGGTGACGAGCGGGAGCCACACGTCGACCCGGTGCTCGACGACGACCAGCGTCGCGGGATGCGCCTCGAGCAGCGACCCGACGGCATCGCGCACTTCGGCGACGCCGTCGGGATCGAGGTTCGCCGTCGGCTCGTCGAGCAGGATCAGACCCGGGCGCATCGCGACGGCGCCGGCGAGCGCGAGACGCTGCTTCTGCCCGCCGGAGAGCGCCTTGGTCTCGCGGTCGAGCGGCACATCCAGGCCCACGGCCTCGAGCGCCTCGCGCACGCGCGGCCAGATCTCTTGCCGGGGAACCCCGAGGTTCTCGCAGCCGAACGCGACGTCGTCGCCGACGCGCGCGAGGATCACCTGCGCGTCGGGGTCCTGCAGGACCAGGCCCGCGCGCCCGCGCGAGGCCGACGCCGGCCGGCCGTCGACCAGGATCTCGCCCTGCGACTCGCCCTCCTCCTCACCGCCGACCACGCCCGCGAGCGCGTGCAGCAGCGTCGACTTGCCCGAGCCCGATGCCCCGAGCAGCAGCACGCGCTCGCCGGGGTCGATCCGCAGCGAAACGTCGCGCAGCGCCCAGGCCCGACGCGACGCGTGGCGCCATCCCCAATCGCGCGCCTCGACGGCCGCCGCGCGGGGCGTCTCCGTGCCCACGCGCTCAGACGCGGGCGCGAGCCTCGCGCCCCGACGCGAACCGGTCCAGCGCCCCCGTCGCCGCCAGGCCCCGGGCGAGCAGCCAAGACAGGAGGCCCGCGATGAGGGCGCCCGAGACCATGGCGCTCGCGAGGTACACCACGGTGAAGACGGTGTCGGCTCCGGCGTACCAGAGGATGAGGTTGTTCACGGCGCCGGCCAGCGCAGCGCCGACCCCCGCGAGGATCGCCACCGGCAGGTTCCACCGGCGGTAGAGGAAAAGCAGGAAGATCAGCTCGGCCCCGAGCCCCTGCACCAGTCCGGCTTCGAGCGTGAGGAAGCCGCCCCACTGGTTGCCGACGAGTGCCGACACGACGGCCGCGAGCGTCTCGGTGTAGATCGCCGCGCCCGGCTTGCGGATGATGAGCGCGCCGAGCACGCCGGCGAACAGCCAGGGTCCGTCGAGAAGACCCTGCAGGCCCGGCAGCAGCGGCTCGAGAAGCGCGGAGGGGCCGAGGTAGCCGACGTTCCACAGCAGGAAGATCAGCCCCGACGCGACGCCGATGACGCTGGCGACCACGATGTCGACGACCCTCCAGCGCAGGCTGCGACGAGCGGAGGCGGTCCCCGTGGCGGGTGCGGACGTGGATGCAGACGTGTTCATTTGACTCCTCCCTGCGCCGGCATGATCCGGATCAGGTTCGACGGTCGAAGCGCGGTTCGCTTCCTCTCAGCCCGGCACGCCGGACTCCCGTGGTTTGTGTGGGTGCGAGTATAGCCCCGCACGCAGGGTATTTTCTTATGGTGACCGTCGACGACGCCCCACCCCTGTCACGCCGCGAAGCCCGTGCGCGAGGCAGCCTGACTGCGCCGATCGACGCCGGGGGGACGGCACTCATGACGGCTGACGAGAACATGACGGACGACGACGTCGCACTCGACCGTGCGCCCGACGAGCACGGCGTCGTCGCCGCCGACACGGCCGCCCTGCCGGTCGCCGACGTCGAGACCGACGAGATGGTCCACGACGGGACCCCCCACGAGGCGGCGGACGAGCAGGCGGTCGACGACGGGACCGTCGACGGGGAGAGCGCCGCGGGGGCGCCTGACACGTCCTCCTCGGAGGATGTCGAGGACGATCCCGACCGGCGGATGGCGCTGGAGTGGCTGGACGAGCGCACCCTGACGCCGCGCCCGATCACGACCCCCATGCTGATGTCGGCGGGGCTGCTCGACCGGCCGCCGCGACGCACGCTGCTGCGCCCGGGTGTGCTGGCGCCCACCGCTATCGCCCTGGCCGTGGTGGTCGCCTACTGCCTCACCACGCTGCTGTGGCCGCTGCACGCCATCGAACCGACGATCGCCGCCGACGAGGTCACGCCGCTGCCCGCGGCGGCCGCGGCTCCGGCGTGGCCCGAGAGCGGCAGCGCGGCGATCTCGGTCGCCGGCATCCGCGGGACGCTGTCGTCCGCCGACTCGCCCGACGCGATCGCGAGCATCACCAAGCTCGTCACCGCCCTCGTCGTGCTCGACGAGATGCCGCTCGCCGCCGGAGAGCAGGGCCCGGACTACTGGTTCGGCTACAACGACACGCTGGCGTACTGGAACTACCGAGCCCGCGGCGAGTCGGCGCTCGACGTGCCCGTCGGCGGCAGCCTCACGCAGTACCAGATGCTCGAGGGCATGCTGATCGGCTCCGCCAACAACTACGCCGACCGCCTCGCGAACCGGATCTGGCCGACCGACGCCGTCTACGCCTCGGCCGCAGGCGACTGGCTCGACACGCACGGCGTGCCCGGGATCACCGTCGTCGAGCCGACCGGGTTCGACGCGGGCAACACGGCCACGCCCGCCGCGCTCATCACGCTGGCACAGAAGGCGCTCGCGAACCCCGTCATCGCCGAGATCGTCGCGAAGCGGCAGGTGGACCTGCCCGGCGCCGGCAGCGTCGAGAACACCAATGAGCTCCTCGCCGACGACGGCGTCGTGGGCATCAAGACCGGCACGCTCGACACGTGGAACCTGCTGTCGGCGAAGGACGTCGTCATCGGCGACACCACGGTGCGGCTGTACGCGTCGGTGCTCGGGCAGCCCGACGACGACGCCCGCCTCGCAGCGTCCCGCGCGCTCTACGACCAGATGGAGGCCGAGCTCCAGCCCCGCCCGTCGGTGACGGCCGGGACGGTGGCGGGAACCGTCGAGACGCGGTGGGGAGAGCAGGTCGACGTGATCGCGTCGGGCGATGCCTCCGTGATCCTGTGGAACGGCGGATCGGGCACGGTCACGACCACGTTCGACCTCGGCGACAGCCGCACCGCCGGCGACCAGGTCGGGCAGCTCGACGTCGACGGGCCGCTCGATTCCACCTCCGTCGCGCTCACGCTCGCGCGGGACGTCGAGCCCCCCTCGGCCTGGTGGCGCCTGACGCATCCGCTGGTGCTGTTCGGCCTGGCCGACTGAGCCGGCTCCCCCTCACACGTAGCGCACGACGCGCTGCAGTCGCGTGCGCACGTCGAAGACCTCGTTGCCGCCGACGTCGCGCACCCCGGTGACGCCCCGCCGCAGCACCGTCGACAGCGCGCTGCGCGCGACGACGGCCACCGGCATCCCGCGGACCTTCCCGAGCTCGTCGACGAGTTCGAGGACGTCCTCATCCGGCAGCACGACGATGGCGCCGCTGAACCGTACCCGGGCCGCGCGCGCGATCACCCGCATCCGGGCGAGGAGGCCCGCGATGGGCGGATCGCCGACGCCGTCGCCGATGAGCTCGCCACGCCGAACGCGCACCGGGCCGCCGAAGTCCTCGGACAGGATGCCGTACAGGCCGCTGGGGCCCAGGACGATGTGGTCGAGCTTGTCGTCGGCGGTGCCGCCGCGCCCCGCCGCCTCGACGTCGTGCCACACGGTGTAGCCCATGCCGAGATCGGCGACGATGCGCGCGGTCGCCTCCTCGGCGAGCGCGTCGGCCAGCAGGCGCCGCACTTGATGGGGCGCCGAGCGCACGAGTGCGGGGTCGTACGGGTCGGCGAGCTCGACACCGCGGCCGGCCCACTCCCGGATGAGCGACAGATAGCGCTCGCGGCGCCACCCACCGGGGTGGCCGTAGGAACGCGCGCGGGGGCGCGTGTCACGCGCCGGCGTGCGGGGCGCCTGCCACGGCGACCACTCCGGCGGCGCGGCGGTGCCGAAGCCGTGCCCGCGGTCGTAGGCGGCACGGGCATCCGGCGTGCCGACCAGCTCCCAGGCCCGCTGCACCTGGATGAACGCGGCGGCGTCGCCGCCGGTGTCGGGGTGGGTCTGGCGCTGCCGCAGGCGATACGCGCGGCGCAGGGCCTCGTCATCGGCATCCGGGGCGACGCCGAGAACGTCGTATGCGGACGCCGACAGCGGACTGTCGAACACGGATCACCCCTCTCGGCCGGATGCGGCCGATTCCAGGCTATCGGGGCGCAGGGGGCGCGTCGGCCGCGGGGCCGGGGCCGCGCTCGCGGCGCCGGGCGTAGGCGGCCGCCTCGCGGCTCGACAGGGCGAGCAGCAGCAGGACGTCGAGCCCGACCGAGATCAGCGTCGTCTCGATCGTGATGACCTCGTCGGCGAACCACCACCCGATGAACGCCGTGACGATGAAGAACGTCGCCCACGTCATCACCATCACGCGCGGCCAGTTCCAGCCGCGCAGGATCAGCACGGCGAGCACGATGTCGGCCGCGATGACGATCGCGCCGATCGCGACGAACAGCCACATGGCGGCCCCGAGCGCATCGGCTCCGCCCTCGATCAGGTCGAGGTCGACGCTCGCGACCACCTGCGGCCACAGCCCGGCGATCGACGCGACCCACAGCGCCCCCGCCAGGGCGCGCAGCAGCACCAGCACCGCCCCGGCCGTCGTGGCCGGGGGCCGCGTCATGCCGGGGTCGTACTCGGTCCGCTTGATCAGCTCCGCGGCCGGCTCGAACGCGGGACGCTTGCGCTCCTGGCTCACGCGATCACCGCCCGCAGGTCGATGATCGGCAGATCGCCGTCGGTGCGGATCGTGTCGCCGCCGCCGTTGCGGGCGTGGTAGCCGGTCGAGAAGTCCTCGATGACCTCGAGCCGCACGCGCTCGTCCGCCTCCCGCACGGTCTGGACGATGAAGTCCCGCTCGATGTCGGTGTTGGCGTCGATGCGGTGGGTGACCTGCAGCGTGAACAGCGACAGTCCGACGGCGGTGTCGAAGGTGCCTGCGGCCAGCCAGTCGACGCGATGACCGCCGGGGAGCGGCCAGTCCTCGGGGCACTTCCAGAACCGGACGTGGTGCCGCTTGGCGGGGTTGCCGTCGACCTCTTTCTGGTAGGCGACGTCCTGCTTGCGCTCGAAGAGGAACAGCGGGCTCACCGGCGCCTCGTCGTAGCTGCGCCGCGTGATGGTGGACGTGATGATGCGCCACGACGACCGCAGCGTCACGGGGTCGGCGCGGGTCCACCCCGCGGCGGCCATCGTGGCATCGAGCTGCTCGAACGTGCCGAGCACCGCGAGGTTCACGGGGTCTCCGAGCAGGCCGTCGCTGGTGCGGGCGCGACCGATGAAGTAGTGCGGGACGTAGATCGTGGTGAGGATGCGGTGCAGCCGAGGAAGCACGAGGTAGGCCAGCAGCACCCAGAACACGACGGCGACGAGGAACCCCCACCATCCGACCTGGAACGTCGTGGTCAGGCCGAGGTACGCCAGCCACACGGCCGCGACGCCGGCGAAGACGAAGAAGAACCAATCGACCGCGAGGCCGATGGAGTAGCGCCGTCGCAGCTCCTGCCGGTCTTTCATCTCGTCACTCCCAGAGCGGCGTCTCCGGCACGTGCCGAAGAGCGCGCTGCGCGGCATCCTGCTCCACGTCGGCCAGCGCGGCGGGGCGCCACGCCGGATTCCGGTCCTTGTCGACGAGCTGGGCGCGGATGCCCTCGACGAGGTCGGGCTGGGTCGTCGCGAACCACATCACCAGCCCGTACTCCTGCTCGAGCGCCGCACGCAGTCCGTCCCGTTCGCGGGCGCGGCGGACGGCGGCCAGCGTGACGGTGAGCGCCGTCGGCGAGAGCTCACCGAGCGTGTCCGCGGTCGCGCGGGCCTCGGGCTCGTCCCTCTCCCGCAGTCGATCGACGATCTCGGCCACCGTCGCCGCCGAGAACGCGTCGTCGATCCACGCCCGCGACGCCTCGAGCGTCGACGGCTCGGGGGTCTCGTCGAACAGCAGCACGAGCTCGGTGGGACCGGCAGGATCGGCTCGGGTCTCGAGAGCGTCGCGCAGGGCATCGAGGTGATCGGAGGGGACCAGGTGGTCCGCGAAGCCCGCGTACAGCGCATCGGCCGCATCCATCGCCGCTCCGGTGAGCCCGAGGTACTCCCCCACGCGCCCCGGCGCCCTCGCGAGCAGCAGGCTGCCCCCGACGTCGGGGGTGAGCCCGATGCGGGTCTCGGGCATCGCGAGCTTCGACCGCTCGGTCACGACGCGGATGGCGGCGTGGCCGGCGAGCCCGATCCCGCCGCCCATCGTGATGCCGTCCGCGACCGCCACGATGGGCTTGGGGTACTCGGCGATGCGGGCGTTCAGCGCGTACTCGGCCCGGAAGAAGACCGATGTCTCCTCGGCGCGGCCGGCGCGGATCAGTTCCGCGAGCCCGCGCACGTCGCCCCCGGCGCACAGTCCCCGCTCGCCGGCGCCGTCCAGCAGCACCAGATCGACCTCGGGGTCGGACTCCCAGGAGTCCAGCGCAGCGGTGAGGTCGCGGATCATGCCGAGGTCGAGGGCGTTGATCGCCCGCGGCCGGTTGAGCGTGAGATGCCCGAGGCCGCCGCGC
The DNA here is from genome assembly GCA_029319145.1 of Microbacter sp. GSS18. Taxonomy (NCBI): domain Bacteria; kingdom Pseudomonadati; phylum Bacteroidota; class Bacteroidia; order Bacteroidales; family Porphyromonadaceae; genus Microbacter; species Microbacter sp. GSS18. The sequence goes on from CP119753.1 coordinate 2,681,862, forward strand.
GTGCGGGCCAGGACGCGGGGTTCGTCGTCGACGGTCACGATCGCCACGTTACCCGCCGCGCGTGAATCCCGGCGCCCGCGGGCGCCGTGCACCAGGATGGTGTGCGTCAGTCACCGATGACGAGAGGTTCGCATGCCCGACGGACAGGTCCTCGAGTTCTCCGGCCTCACGAAGCGGTTCGGGACCATCACCGCCGTCTCCGACGTCACGGCGCGTGTCGAGCCGGGGCGGGTGACCGGGTTCCTCGGCCCCAACGGCGCCGGCAAGACCACGACCCTCCGCGTCCTGCTGGGACTCATCCGCGCGACCGCGGGCTCGGCCACGATCGGCGGCACCGCCTACGCCGGGCTTCGGCATCCGATGCGCAGCGTCGGCGCCGTGCTCGAGGCCTCGAGCTACCACCCCGGGCACACCGCGGCGACCCACCTGACCGCGTACGCGCACGCCGGCGGCATCGACCGGTCGCGCGTGGACGAGGTGCTGGGCCTGGTGGGCCTCGCAGATGCCGCCGGGCGAAAGATCGGCGGCTTCTCGCTCGGCATGCGCCAGCGACTCGGGCTCGCCTACGCCCTCCTCGGCGACCCGGGCGTGCTCGTCCTGGACGAGCCGGCCAACGGCCTGGACCCCGAGGGCATCCGCTGGATGCGCGGTTTCCTGCGACAACTGGCCCGCGAAGGGCGCACGGTGCTGGTCTCGTCCCATCTGCTCGCCGAGGTGCAGCAGACGGTGGACTCCCTGCTCATCATCTCGCGCGGACGACTGGTGTTCACCGGCGGCATCGACGAACTCGCCGCCGGCGACGATCACGCGACGGTCGTCGACGCGCCCGACCGCGAGGCTCTCGCGGGCGCGCTGCGCGCAGCGGACGTCTCGTTCGATCTGCTGCGCTCCGGATTCGTCGTCAGCGGGCTCTCGCCGGCCGAGGTCGGTGCGATCGCGGCATCCGCGGGCGTCGCGCTGTCCTCGCTGCATCGCCGGGGCCCCGCCCTGGAGGAGGTCTTCCTCGACCTCGTCAACGGCACCCGCGTGCAGCAAACGCAGGATGCCGCGATGCCGGCCGTGGAGGCCGCGGCGGCCGCCCCAGCACCGGCCGAGGCGCAGGCCCCGTCCGAGGCGACGGCCGAGTCCGCGGCCGAGGCGCCGGCCGAGTCCGAGGCCGAGGCGACGGCCGAGTCCGAGGCCGAGGCGACGGCGAAGTCGGAGGCCGAACCCGAGCCGGAGATCGAACCCGACACCGTGGCCGAACCCGAAGCGACGGCGGAACCGAACGCCGAGGCCGAACCCGAAGCGACGGCGGAGCCAGAGGCCGAGTCCGAGGCCGAAGCCGAAGCCGAGACCGAACCCGAAGCGACGGCGGCGCCAGAGGCCGAGACCGAGCCGGACGTCGACGTGCACCCGCGGCCGGATGGCGCACGGCACGCCGAGGAGCATCGCGAGCCGGATGCGGACGAACCACCGGAACCGGGCGCGGACGAACCTCCGGCCACGGCCGGCGACGACGACCGGCCGTGGGAGACATTCGTCCGGACCGAGGCCGACGAGGAGGCCGACCGGTTCTTCGCGTCCTTCGACGGCGCACGGGCCGAGGACGCCGCGACGCGGCCCGAGATCGCCGAGCCGGCCGCACACGAGGACGACGACGAGCACCGCGACGGGGGTGAGCAGCGATGAGCCTCGCCGCAGCGACGCGCTCCGAGACGACCAAGCAGTTCGGCACCGCCATGTGGTGGGTGCTCATCGTGGTATTCGTCGGCTACGTCGCCTTCACCGCCGGCATCCTCGGCGCCGTGTTCGGCGCCTCCGCGACGGGCAGTCTGCCGGGCGGCACCACCGGTGGCGAACTGCCGTCGGAGGGGCTGCCGCAGATCCTCTACTCCACCGGAACCGCGATCGGCTACGTGTTCCCGCTGCTCATCGGAACCCTGATGGTCACCGGCGAGTTCCGGCACAAGACCCTCACCGCCACGTTCCTCGCGACGCCGCGGCGCGGCTTCGTGCTGCTGGCGAAGATCGCCGTGGGCATCGGGATGGGCGTGATCTACGGCGTCGCGGGCGTCATCGCATCGGTCGGGCCGTCGGCGCCCTTCCTCGCCGGATTCGGGCTCGACACCGAACTCGGCTCCCCCGACATCTGGGCTCTGCTCGGACGGATGCTGCTCGCGTCGGTGCTGTGGGTGCTCGTGGGCATCGGGGTGGGAGCGCTCGTGCGCAACCAGGTGGGCGCCATCGTGATCGTGCTCGTCTTCACACAGTTCCTCGAGCCGGTCGGCCGCGCGGCTGCAGCCTTCGTCGACGGCCTGTCCGATGCGATGCAGTATCTGCCGGGCGCCGCATCCGATGCGCTCGTCGGCGCGAGCGTCTTCACGAGCATGCCGGGGAGCATGGCCTCCGCGCTGGACTGGTGGGTCGGCGGACTGGTGCTGCTCGCGTACGGCGTCGTGCTGATCGCGCTGGGTTACCTCATCAGCTGGCGGCGCGACGTCAGCTGACCCGGCGGGCGCTCAGGCGTCTGCGACGATGTCGACGACGTCGGTGGGGGTGCGTTCGTGGACGTCGATCCGCAGCGCCTTGACCAGATCGAGTCCGTGGCGGGTCGTCAGCAGCACGCGCTGGAACTCGGGGTGCCCGTCCAGGTCGATCACCACGCCCTGGCGGTGACGCCGGACGATGACGAAGTCGTCGGCGGTGGCCGAGCGCCACATGCCCATGGCGACGATGCCGCGCAGGTGCGTTCCCGGGCTCGGGATGCCGCGCAGCCACGTCCAGGCGTCGTCCACGAGCTGGATCTTGGCGATGGTGGAGCGCTCGATCTCCACATTCTTCTTGCGGAATGCCATCGCCTTCTCGGCGCCCGACAGCACGACCTCCAGCCGTGTGGAGTCGAGCATCAGCGTGACCATGCTCATAGTCTGCCAGCGTGCGCAAGCGGGCGTGGACCGGTTTGCTCACAGGACGGCAACGATCATCCGACGCCGAGTCTCTGCCACCCGCGCGCGAGCGTCAGACGGTCATGCCCGCGTCCGGGCGGTGGACTGCCACGCCGGATCGACGATCCGCAGCTTGTTGCGCAATGCGCCGATCCCCTCGATCGAGACCACCACCTGCTCGCCGTCGACGAGGTAGTCCGGCGGCGCGGACGCCTGCCCGACACCGGCGGGCGTGCCGGTCGCGATGACATCCCCGGGGTGGAGCGTGACGATGCGGGAGATGTAGGCGATCAGTGCCGCCGCATCGAACACCAACCCGGCCGTCGAGGCCGACTGACGTCTGGCTCCCGAGACGAACGTCGTCAGACGAGCGTGCGCGGGCAGCTCATCCGGGGTGACCATGACGGGCCCGAGAGGAGTGCTGCTCTCGAACGTCTTCCCCTGGAGCCACTGCGTCGTCCGATACTGATACTCGCGGACGGTGACGTCGTTCATGACGGTGAACCCGGCGATCGCACCGTCCGCGGCCGCTCCGGTGGCGAAGCGTGCGGTCCGGCCGACGACCACCGCCAGCTCGCCCTCCCAGTCGACGCTCCCCGCGACGTCGCGCGGGATGAGGATTTCGTCGCCGGCGCCGATCAGCGCATCGGCGAACTTCGCGAACAGCGTGGGATGCGTCGGCAGCTCCCGCCCCATCTCGAGGATGTGCGCCTGATAGTTCAATCCGACGCAGAAGATCTTGCCGGGACGGGGAACGACCGGCGCCCACGCATCGGACGCGAGGTCGGCGAGCATCCGCACCCGCCCGTCCGCCTCCGACGCGAGCTTCTCCCAGTCGGGCTGCCGCAGCAGGTCCCCCAGGTCCGGCCATTCCCCGATCTCGACAGCCGTGCCCGAAGCACTGTCGACGCGCACGGCGCGCGTGCCATCGCCGGTGCGCAGCGTCGCGAGTCTCACGCGGCACCCCCCGACTCCGCGTGGGCCAGCACCGCGACGCCGGAGATCTCGATCATCGCCTCCTCCTGCCACAGCCGGCTGATGCCGATGCCCGCCATGGCCGGGTAGTGCGCTCCGGCGAGCTCGCGCCACGCCGCGCCGATCTCACGACCGTGCGCCTGATAATCGGCGACATCGGTGAGGTAGATCGTGACGCTCACGAGATCCGTCGGCGACCCCCCGGCCGCCGACAGCGCCGCCAGCAGGTTCCCGAAGGCCTGGCGGAACTGCGCGACGATGCCGCCCGCGACGATGCTCCCGTCCGCGAGCATGGCGGTCTGACCCGCCAGGTGGACGGTGTCGCCCGCGACGACGGCGTGCGCGAAGCCGGACGGACGGGCCAACGTCCCGGGATTGACGAAGGTGTGCGGCATGGTGGTCCCTCTCGATCAGGCTGTCACGGGCGCCGCCGGTCGCCACCGGGCGGGCATCGCGGCGGCCGGTTCGGTTTCGCGAAGATGCAGGCGGGGGCGGACGGCGTCGGTTCGCGCCGAAGGCGGCTTGCGCCTGCCGGCACGGAACGGCAATGGCCACGACACTCCGGCTCCGCGGTATTCCTGGTCTGCCGCGGCGTGCAGCGTCCACTGCGGGTCGTAGAGATGCGTGCGCCCCAGCGCGCACAGGTCGGCGCGGCCGGCGAGGATCAGCGAGTTGACGTCGTCGTATGAGGAGATGGCACCGACGGCGATCACCGGTATCCCCGCCCGTGCGGCGACGCGGTTGCGGATCGCATCGGCGAAGGGCGCCTGGTAGCTGCGCCCGAAGCGCGGCTGCTCGTGCCCCACGACCTGCCCGCTGGAGACATCGATCGCGTCCGCGCCGTGAGAGATGAACGCGTCGGCGATCGCCACCGCATCGTCGACGTCGTTGCCGCCCTCGGCCCAGTCGACGGCGGACAGGCGCACCGTGACGGGCTTGTGCTTCGGGACGGCAGCGCGCACGGCGTCGAAGACCTCGAGCGGGAAGCGGAGCCTGTTCTCCATGGATCCGCCGTACTCGTCGGACCGCTGATTGCTCAGCGGCGACAGGAACGACGACAGGAGGTACCCGTGAGCGGCGTGGACCTCGATGAGGTCGAATCCGGCCTGATCCGCGCGCCGAGCGGCGTCGACGAACTCGCCGATGACACCGTCCATGTCGGCGCGCGTCATCTCGCGCGGGACGAGCCCGCTCTCCTTGTAGGGCACGGGCGACGGGCCGAGCGGCTCCCAGCCGCCGTCGGCGAGCGGCTCGTCGATGCCCTCCCACATGAGCCGCGTCGATCCCTTGCGCCCGGAGTGCCCGACCTGCGCGCCGATCTTCGCCGGCGTGTGGGTGTGCACGTAGTCCACCACACGACGCCAGGCGGCGGCCTGCTCGTCGGTGTAGAGCCCGGTGCAGCCGAGCGTGATCCTGCCGGCCGCGGAGGTGCCGATCATCTCCGTCATCACCAGCCCGGCGCCGCCCATCGCCTTGGAACCGAGATGCACAAGGTGGAAGTCGTTCGCCAGGCCGTCGACGGCGCTGTACATGTCCATCGGCGACACCACGACGCGGTTGTCCAGGCTGAGCTCGCCGATCCGGATCGGCTGGAACATCGCCGGAGCGGCCCGGCCGTCGGGCACTGCATCCGCGAAGTGCGCGTCCGTCCTGGCGGCGAAGCCGGGATCGCGCACCTCGAGTCCGTCACGCGTGATGCGGCGCGAGCGCGTCAGGAGGTTGAAGGCGAACTGCATGGGGTCCTGCTCGACGTACTGGCCGATGTTCTCGAACCATTCCAGGCTCGCCTGCGCGGCTCGCTGCAGAGAGAGGACGACCGGGCGCCGCTGCGCGTCGTAGCGCTCGAGACCTTCGCCGACGTCTGCGGTCTCGTCGAGCGCTGCGGCGAGCGCGAGCGCGTCCTCGAGGGCGAGCTTCGTGCCCGAGCCGATCGAGAAGTGGGCCGTGTGGGCGGCGTCGCCCAGAAGGACCACGTTCTTGCGGTTCCAGTGCTCGTTCCGCACGGTCGTGAACGTGAGCCAGCGCGAGTTGTTCGCCATCAGCCGGTGTCCGTCCAGTTCGTCGGCGAACAGCTCGCCGAGGAACGCGATCGAGCGCTCGTCGCTCTGCCCCGGCGGCAGAGCGGGGTCCGCCCATGCCGCGAAACCGGCGCGTTCCCAGACCGCGGGGTGCATCTCGACGATGAACGTGCTCTCGGTCGCGGAGTACGGATACCCGTGCACCTGCATCGTGCCGTACGGCGTGTCCTTGATGACGAACGTGAACGCTTCGAAGACCTTGTCCGTCGCCAGCCAGATGTACTTCGACCGGCGGGGGTCGAGGGAAGCGCCGAAGTCCTCCGACCAGCGGTTGCGCGTGAGGGAGTTGAGCCCGTCGGAAGCGACGACCAGGTCGTACTCGGCCGCGAGCTGCTCGACATCCGGGGCGATCGTCCGGAAGTGCATCCGCACGCCCGCCGCGCGGCAGCGCTCCTGCAGCAACTCGAGCAGGCGCTTTCGACTCAATGCCGAGAAGCCCTGGCCGCCGACCTGCACGCGCTCGCCGGCGTAGTGCACGTCGATGTCGCTCCACCGGGCCATCTCCGCCGCCATCCCCTCGAACATGTCGGGATCGGCGGCGCGGATGCCCTCAATGGTCTCGTCGCTGAAGACGACGCCGAACCCGAAGGTGTCGTCCGGGGCGTTGCGCTCCCACACGGTGATGTCGTGGGCGGGGTCGAGCTGCTTCATCAGCGCGGAGAAGTACAGGCCACCAGGGCCTCCGCCGATCACGGCAATGCGCACGTCGATGCTCCTTCGTTTCGGTGTCAGTGGGCGGAGCCGGCCAGGCGCCGGATCATCCCCTGCTGGGCGACCGTGGCGACATGGGTGCCGTCCTCGGCGAAGAACTCGCCCTGCACGAGGGCGCGGCCGTGCGAGTGCGAGACGAGACGCAGCGCGCACAGCAGCCACCGATCGGCACGCAGTTCCTCGTGGAACCACAGCGAGTGGTCGAGGCTCGCCGTGACGAGTCCGGCGTCCGTCCACGCATAACCCTCGGCGCGCAGCGCAGGCTCGAGCATGGCGTAGTCGCACGCGTAGACCAGGGCGAGCCGGTGGGTGTCCGGGTCGTCGCCGAGCTCTTCGAGGGAGCGCAGCCACAGGCGCATCTCGCCGCTGGGCTCGCCGACGGGCTGCGCGTAGAGGGCCCTTCCGTCGTGACGGATATCGAAGCTGCGGCCCCGAGCCCAGTAGTCGACGAATCCGGGGTCCTCGACACCGGCGAGACGGTCCGCCGCCGGCTCGAGAGTCGACGGATCCCCGGCAGGCGGGGCGATGGCCGAGCGACGAGGCGATGCCTCTCCCACATGGAAGGACAGCATGGCGCTCAGCACGACGCGCTCGCCCTCGCGGAGCGTGACGCGTCGCGTCGAATACGATCGGCCGTCCCGCAGACGCTCGACCTCGCATCGCAGCTCCGCGCCGATCGAGGCCGGCGCGACGAACAGCGAGTGGGTCGCGTGCAGCGCGCGGTCAGGGCCGACCGTGCGGATGGCGGCGGCCGCCGCCTGCGCGAGAAGGTCACCGCCGTAGGACTTCGGCCACGGCACAGGCTGTGTGCGCGCGACGAACACGTCGTCCCCGAGTGGCTCGAGGGCGACGGCGTCGCGGAATCCGGCGATGGCGCTCACGCGCGGCGGTATCCGGCGAGCGAGGAGTCGGGCACGTCGTCGAGGTTCACGACGATGTTGTCGGGGGTGCGGGCGGTCAGCCACACCAGCTCATCGGTCGCACTCATGTTGGCCTCGACGTGGGGCATGAACGGCGGGACGAACACGAAGTCGCCCGGCGCCATGTCGACCCACTCGGTGTAGTCCTCGCCGAAGTAGATGCGCGCGGTCCCGCGCAGGACATATCCGCCGGTCTCCGCCTCGCCGTGGTGGTGCGGCAGAGACCGGAAGCCCGGCTCGTTGCTGACGCGGCCGAACCAGATCTTCGTCGCGGGGGTGTGACCGATGCTGACGCCGGACACCCGATGCGCGCCTCCGGAGTCTGCGGTGTCGGCGCTCTCGTGTCCGGCGCGCGTGACGACGGGCGCGACGGCGGCGGTGCTGTCGATGGTCATGGCGGATCCTTTCTGCGGCGGCTCAGGCGCCGAGGTCGGTGAGATGCTCGAGCTCGATGCCGAGGTCGGCGACGGCGACGCCGAGCGGGGCGATGGCGGTGAGTGCCGCGGCGCGGGTCGAGGGCGCGAGGTCGTCGCGGGTCGCGAAGGCCTTGAGGCCCTCGTAGAGCCGCACGAGCTCGGTCTCGGCGTCGGTGAGCGGGGTGCCCAGCAGGTCGGTGGTCATGGCGTCTTCTCCGTTCCGTCAGTTCAGCCGGCCGACCGGAGGTCGGTCAGGCGACGGGCCTTGAGTTCGAATCGCGGGAGCTCGCCGGCCGCGCGCCGGCGGATGTGGAAGCGAAGCCCCTCGTGCGCGTCCGCGAGCTCGGTCTGCAGCGACTCCGCGAGCGTCGGCCACCGCGCGTCGTCGAGTCCGCCGATCGTCTCGACGTGGAGGGTGATCTCGTCGCGGATCCCCTCCCGCGTGATCTCCACCTGGAACTCGTCGACGTCCGTGAACTGGCGGACGATGCCCTCGACGGCCCGGGGGTAGACGTTCGTTCCGCGCACGAGCTTCATGTCGTCGACGCGGCCGAGGATGCCGCCCTCGTAGAGGTCCCAGGTGCGCCCGTTCGTCGCCGCGGTGTGCGGGATCTTCACGACCAGATCCTTGGTCCGGTATCGCAGCAGCGGGATCGTGCCGCGACCGAAGGAGGTCGTGACGCGCTCCCCTGCCTCGCCGTACGGGACTTCACGGCCGGTCTCCGGGTCGATCACCTGCTCGATGAAGTGGTCCTCGATGATGTGGCAGCCGCCGGGCTGGTCGGCCGGCTCGAACATGAAGATGGTCGAGATCTCCGTCATTCCTGCCGTGTCGAACACCTTGGCGCCCCACTGCGCCTCGATGAGGTCGCGCGTCGCAGCGGGAGTGGGCTCCCCCGAGAGGATGATGATGCGGACGGGCGACGCGGGCAGGTCGATGCCTAGGGACTCGGCCTCCTGCGCCATGCGGAGCGCGTAGGTGGGAGTCGACGCCACCACGGTCGCGCCGAAGTCGATGATCTGCTTCACGCGGGCGGGCGTGGCCTGCGCACCGCCGGGGATGGTGAGCGCGCCGAGCTTCTCGAGCCCGTTGTGGAGTCCCCAGAAGCCGATGAAGGAGCCGTAGCCGAACGCGACGTACCCGATGTCGTGCGGCCGCACACCGGCGCCCCACAGCGAGTAGCACCACATCTCAGCCGCCCAGGACCAGTCCTTGCGCGAGTCCAGCGCGCGCAGCGGCTGCTTGCCGCTCGTGCCGCTGGTGGTGTGCAGCCGGATGGCGGCATCCGCGCCTGCCACGGGCAGCTCGCCGAAGGGCGGGTGCTCGGACTGGCTCTGCATCCACTCCTCGCGGGTGAGGAACGGGATGCGCTCGATGTCGGCCCAGGTGTTCAGCTGGTCGGGCGAGAAGCCCGCGGCCGAGAAGCTGCGCCGGTAGAACGGGCTGCGCGCGTTCGCCCACTCCGCGACGCGGCGGAGCTTCGCCAGCTGCAGCGCCCGCAGGTCCTCGCGAGCCATCGTCTCGGTCTTGGGGTTCCAGTACGGGGACGTGTCCATGGCACCTCTACTCGATCTCGGGGAACCCGCGGTTCCGGCGTGGAGTTGAATGTATCGCGGACGTGACGTTCGTCAGTTTTCTGGAATGTTAAGTTTGGATTTCATGGGACCGGCACCGCGGGCACGCTCGCGCCGCGGCACCTCGGAGGTGCCGCGGCGCGCAGTGTGGGACCGCTTGGGGCCGTCTCAGGAGGTTCGGTTCAGTCGGCGTCCTGAACCTGCCGGAAGCCCGAGCGGTGGAAGACGAGTGGGTTCAGATCGGGGTTCAGGCCGAGCCCGTCGACCTCGAGCAGCACAAGGTGGTGGTCGCCGGCGGGAACTTCGGAGTAGATGGTGCACTCGAGCCAGACGGGCGACCCCATGAGCAGGAGCGCGCCCGATTCGGCGATGTGCGTATCGACTCCGTCGAAGCGCTTGGCCCGGTCCTTCGACGCGATCTGGCGGCAGATCGCGTCGTGATCCGATGCCATGACCGACACTCCGATGCGGCCGGCGCTGCGGATGATCGGCCATGTCTGCGACGAGTTCTGCACCGCGAATGACACCAGCGGCGGGTCCAGAGAGACGCCGACCGTGAACGAGGACGCCACGAGAGCCTCATTCGTGCCGTCGACCACGGCCCCGATGCACGCGACACCGGACGGGAAGAGGGCAAAGGTCTGTCGAAGCAGAGCCGGGTCGGGCAGCTTGCGTTCCAAGGTCATGCGGCGCTCCTCGCATCGGGGGTCTGGGTCGGCATCCGATCCTTGAGGGCGCGCTCGATCGCCGCGACAGCCGCCTCCACTTCGGTGAAGGAGGTCGACAGCGGCGACATGCCGAGACGGATGCCGGTGGGCGGTCGGAAGTCGGGAATCACGCCCGCCGCCCAGAGCTCGGAGATGAGCTCCGGGAACACCGGGTGATCGATCGTGACGTGCCCACCGCGCAGATCGGGCTCGCGCGGCGTACTCAGCATCACGCCCAGCGGAGCGAGCCGCTCATCGACGAGGTCGATCGCGTAGGACGTGAGCGCCATCGACTTCGCGCGGATGGCGGGGATGCCGGCCTCGGCGATGAGCTCGAGCGTGGCCTGCATGGCGAGCATCCCGACGATCGGCGGCGTACCGCTGACGAATCGGCGGATGCCGTCGGCCGCCTCGTAGCCCTGCCCCATGCGGAATGAGTCTTTGACGCCCATCCAGCCTTGCACCGGCTGCGATGACGTCGGCAGGAGATCAGCGCGGACGTAGAGGAAAGCCGGCGAGCCGGGCCCGCCGTTGAGGTACTTGTACGTGCATCCCGTCGCGTAGTCGACCCCCCACGCGTCGAGCTCGATCGGGACGACCCCGACCGAGTGGCACAGGTCCCACACGACGAGGGCGCCCGCTTCGTGCGCGATCCGCGTGATCTCGGGCACATCGGCGACGTAGCCGGACCGATAGGCGACGTGGCTCAGCACGACGACGGCCGTCTCCGGGCCCACGGCCTCGGTGACGTGCTCCGGCGACACCCCCGCCCCCGCCTCGGTCTCGATCCACCGGACGGTTCGCCCGGTCTCAGCCGCGATGCCCTCGACGACGTACCGGTCGGTCGGGAAGTTCCCCCGGTCGATGACGATCTCACTCCGGCCGGGCCGTGCCGCCAGCGCGGCGCGCACCAGCTTGTAGAGCGACACCGTCGTGGAGTCGCCGACCATGGTCTGGCCCGGGGCTGCGCCGAGCGTGAGTTCGGCGACGCGGTCGCCGAGGGTCAGCGGAAGGTCGAACCAGCCTTCGTCCCAGCCGCGGATGAGGCGCACACCCCACTCACCCCGGACGAAGGCGGCCATGCGCTCAGCGAGGACCGCGGGCGGGCGACCGAGCGAGTTGCCGTCGAGGTAGGCCGCTACGGCGGGGTCGTCCGCGGCGACGAAGCGCGCGCGGAAGGTCGCCAGGGGGTCGCGAGCGTCCAGCTCGGCCGCCAGGCTGACGGGATGCGTGGTCATGCTCATCGTCCGATCTCGGTGCGCACGGAGAACAGCTCGGGGAAGAAGGTCAGCGACAGCGCGCGCTGCAGGAACTCCACGCCGCTGGATCCGCCGGTGCCCGTCTTCATCCCGATCGTCCGCCGGACCGTTCGCATGTGCCGGAAGCGCCAGGCCTGGAAGTTCTCCTCGATGTCGACGAGTTCCTCGCACGCCTCGTACTCGGCCCAGAACTCCGACTCGTTCTCATAGATCCGCTTGAAGACCCCGACGAGGTCGGCGTTCTCCACGTGAGCCACCGTCACATCCCTCTCCAGCACCGCGCGCGGGACGGCGTGACCGCGACGGGCGAGAAGGCGGAGGAACTCGTCGTACAGGCTCGGCGCCTCGAGGAACTCCTCCAGCACGGCGCGCGTCCCGGGCTCTCCGTCGAAGACATCGAGCATGCGGGCGTTCTTGTTGCCGAGCACGAATTCGACGGCGCGGTACTGCCCCGACTGGAACCCCGAGGAGTTGGCGAGCGAGCCCCGGAACTGCGCGTACTCGGTCGGCGTCAGGGTGGCGAGAACGGACCACTGCTCGGTGAGCGTCTTCTGGATGTGCTTGACCCTGGCGATCATCTTCAGCGCTGCGGCGAGGTCATCGGCCGCCAGAGCGCTGCATGCGCCGCGCAGTTCGTGCAGTACGAGCTTGAGCCACAGCTCTGTGGTCTGGTGCTGGATGATGAACAGCAGCTCGTCGTGATGCTCGGGAGCGCTCAGTGGCTGCTGAGCGGAGAGCAGAGTGTCCAGCGACAGGTAGGACCCGTAGGTGAGCTGCTGTCGCAGGTCGGTGATGATTCCGTCTTCCAGGTCCCGCGTGTTGGCATTCCCGCCCATGCGCACCTCCTGCTCGTCCATATGCGGTCATGATCGTGACGCTCGTAACTTTTGTGAGATGCTATCAGTCCCTCCGGCATTCGAAAGCACGCCGCCTGAGGGATGCCGGTTCCGCCCACAGCCGGCCTCGCAGGCCGGGAAGCACCCGCGACTCGCAGCGTTCCACCGCCGATATCCAGGTTCCGCGCCGATATATACTGCCGCCACGATGAGGCGCAATGGCTGACATTCTCGACGACCTGGACTCCCGCCCCGGGAGCACGACATCGCTTCTGCGTACGATCATCGGCGTCTATCTTCGCGAGCTGGGCGGCTGGATCGCCGTCGCGGACCTGCTCGTTCTGCTCGACGCACTCGAGGTTCCGCCGCCTCGGGCGCGCACGGCGATCGCTCGCCTCAAGAAGAAGGAGATCCTGATCCCGGAAGCCCGCGATCGGGTCATCGGCTACCGGCTCGCTGCCGACGCCGTCCCCATGCTCGAGAGCGGCGATCGCCGCATCTATCACCCTCGCGCCATGGACCTCGACAGCGAGTGGTGCCTCGTGTCCTTCTCCATCCCCGAGGAGGAGCGGCACCTGCGCCACCAACTGCGGCGTCGCCTGCACTGGATCGGCTGCGGCACGGTCTCCCAGGCACTGTGGATAGCGCCGGCGTACCTGGTCGACGAGGTCGAGGACATCCTCGTCGACCTCGCGGTGCGCGATCGCGCCACCGTGTTCGTGGCACACCGGCCACGGGTCGCGGGCGACCTCGCCGATGCTGTAGCGCATTGGTGGGATCTCGACGCGATCCGCTCGTACTACGACACGTTCATCACCGAGCACGCCCACCAGGTGGAGGCCGACGACATCCCGGGCCGCGAGGCTTTCGCCAGATATGTGCGAAGCATCGACACGTGGCGGATCATCCCCTACATCGATCCGGGCCTTCCGCGGGAGCTGCTGCCCCACGACTGGCCGGGAGAAGAGGGAAGCCGCCTGATGCTTCACCTGCGAGACCGGTACCGGGCTCCCGCGGCCGACTTCGTCTCGACGGTCACCGGAACGGGGCTCGGGAGCCACATCCGGGAGGGCTCCGGCGCCACACCGGAACCACTGCCGAGCGGGCCGTGACCGACGCGCCGTATGTCGCAGACTTGACGAAGGTCACTGATGTGAAACATGGAGTTCATCGGACGACATGAGTCCGTGACATCCGCCCGATAGGAATTGGGCATGGCATCTGTCGGGAACCCGCAGGACGATCCGCGCACGGCAGCCGGGCGCGTCGCCCTGATCGCAGGCGGCACGGGGCCGATCGGCGTCGCGACCGCGCGGGCGCTCTCCGCACGCGGCGCGCAGGTGGTCGTGCTCTACCGCAATCGCTCCGAGATCGCGGAGGGCCTTGTGGCCGAGCTCGGGGCGCAGAGCACAATGGCGATTCGTGCCGACGTCGGAGATCCCGGCGATCTGAATGCCGCCGTCGCGGCGGCGGAGGAGCGGTTCGGACCGGTGGAGATCGTGGTCAACGCCGCGCATCCGCACCAACCGCCCGTCGCCGTGGCCGATGCCACGACCGACCAGGTCCGGACCGAATTCGATGCCGTTGCGGCGCACGCGAGCCTGTGTTCGCGCGTGGTCCCCGCGATGCGCGAACGTGGATACGGACGCATCGTCTACGTCTCGGGCGCTCTGATGTCACGAGCTGTGCCGGGATTCGGTCTCTACGGTGCGGCGAAGGCCGCCGCGACGACCCTGACCCGCTACGTGGCCCACGAGGAGGGCAGGCACGGGATCCTCGCGGGCATCGTCGCACCCGGCCGCGTCGTGGATCCCGCGGACGACCTGGAGCCCTCCCCCGAAATGGCCGAGGCCGCGCGTCACCTGCTCTCGCGCATGGCGCTGCCCGTCTTCCCCACCTCCGACGAGGTCGCGGAGGCGATCCTCGCCCTCGTGGAGACGACATCGCTGACCGGTCAGGTCCTCTGGGTCACCGGCGGCGAGCCGATCTGGTCATGACCTCTGCGCCACCCTTCCGGAAGGATTCGACCATGCTCGACCGAGCGCGCGCCCTTGCGGCAGAACGCGACCTCGACGACCCGGCGGAGGGCACGACCGCCGCGCCTCTGCAGCTTCCGGACCATCGCGACCTCGCCGCCGAGGACGCCGCGGGGATCCCGTTCGCCGACATTCTGGCAGCCGACTTCGATCCAGCCCCGCCGCGCGACCGGATCGAACATCCGTGGCTCGCGCCGGCCGGACTCGACTCAGCGGCCGAGCGCCTCATCGATTCCCTGCCCGTCTCGATCGGCCGCCACAACCGCTATCGCCCTGTTCCCGGCGAGGACGCGCTGAGCACCGGCGATCTTCTGGACTTCGTCGCGTGGTACGGCCACGAGTACCAAGTGCTCGTCTTCCGGGCCGCGGACGTGCGCTCCGCGTCGCGGCTCGACATCTCGCGGCTGACAGAGGCAGGGATCGCGGCGGGTGCCCGCGTCTACTGGGACTGGACCGGTGCGGTCGACTGGGTCCGCAGCGCTCCGCCCCGGAGCGCGAGCGCCGTGTTCTGGTCCACGCACGCGTCGCTGTGGGACGGCCGTGCGATCCCGTCCGGCTGGTACCGCCCCGCCGAGGAGACCGCCCCCACGACGCTCTCACCGGACGGGCTCGTCGGGGAGGATCGCGTCTGGCGCCTCGCCGCGTTCGCCTCGACCGTCGTCGGCGAGGCCCTCGAGGGCACCGGCGCAAGCCTGCTGCACCCCGGCCCGAGCGAGGGCCTGCCCCTGCTCGTCCTGGAAGCCGGACAGCGGGCACAGCCGCTCGCCGCCGCGCTCGCCGCGACCTCGGGCTTCCGCTCTCTCGTCCGGTACGGCGGGCGCGTCGTCGCACTTCCGGACCCAGCCTCGACCTACGACGCGATCGTCGACTGCGCCGCCGCCCTGTCGGCGGCCGTGAGGAGCTGAGGTGCTGCAGAACATCAGGGTCACCGTGGTGAAGGCCGAGAACGCCAAGCACGGTGCCGAAGTGGGCGACTGCTTCGAGATCCGCCCGCAGAAGATCTCCATCCCCGAGGGCAAGGCCTTCCCGCTCTACCTGCTCAGCGCCGTCGTTCCGGTCCTGCTCGAGAAGCAGATGGCCGTGGACCCGACATCGTGGATCAATCGAAAGCCGTTCCTGATCAGCCCCGACGCGAACGAGCAGGTCGTGGTGAAGATGGAGATCATCGAGGAGGTGGCGCCATGACCGGCGCGAAGGCACAGCACATCAGGGCCGAAGTCGAGTCGACCAGCTACTCCATGTGCGGCTATGCAGCAGGAGACTCGTTCGACATCGTCGACGGCAAGCTCGTGGAGACCCCGCAGGGCGGAATCTGCCTCTACATCCTCAACCAGGTGCTCGGGCTGATGGCCGTGCGCCCGGAAGGCAAGACGACGGAGGAGTGGATACGCACCGAGCGGCCGGCGACGACGTGCGCGGACGGCCCGGAGCGGACCGTCGTCCGGCTCTCGATGGTCGACGACTGACGCCCCGAACCGAAGCCGGCCCCTGCTCCGCGAAGGACTCGCGGAGCAGGGGCCGGCGGCATGACAGCGCGCGGTCAGCTGGTCTGCGGCTCCACGACGTCCACGTTGTAGCGCGTGCCGTCGAGCGGACCGGCCGCCCGCGACGGGATCCACGCGGCCCACTCCTCGACATGCGGCTGCGCGGTGTGCGCCTCATAGGCGTCGAGCGACTCCCAGTTCTCGACGAGGCGCAGGGTCGCCTCGTGCCCGAACTTCCAGGAGAGCACGTAGGCGATGCAGCCGTCCTCCGCGGTGCACGTCGCCGCGAACTGCTCGCCGCGTGCCTCCACCTCGGCCTTCATCTCGGGGCGGACGGGAAGCTCGGCGTGAACGATGATCATTGCGGTTCTCCTAGGGTCGGGGTCAGAGGACCCAGTCGGCGTCGGCCGTGTCGAGGTGCGCCTTGGCGACCATCTGAAGTCCGGCCCGGCGGGTGCCGGCGTGGGCGAGCGCCGAGTAGCCATCACGCAGCACGCGCTGGAGAGGTTCCCGGTCGAGAATGTACGAGGACTGGGCGACTTCGCTGGTGAGGTTGAGCACCCGACGAAGCGCGATCGCCGCCTGCTGGTTGGCCGTGCTCATCCTGGCCAGGTCGAGCGGCTCGAGTGCCTTCCCGGGCGCGAACAGCACCTCGTCCACGGCATCCGCCGCCGCTCGCACGCCGGCGTAGGCGAACTCGGTCTCGACGGCGGCCTCACCGAGACACTGGAGCATGTTCGAATCGACTCGGTCCGGATTGGCGGCGTACCGCTCTCGCAGGAAGTCGGTCGCAAGCCGGACCGCGTGCTCCGCGACTCCGAGACAGATGCCGGTGAGACCGAAGAAGGCGATGTGCACCGACTTGTTGAGCGGGTCCTTGCCGCCGTCATCGAGCGGATTCCGATCGAAGACGTGGCGATCCGGCACGAAGGTCGGCTCCGGCACCGAGTATGACGTGCTCCCCGACCCTCGGACGCCCAGCGTCTGCCAGTCGTTCGCAATCACGATCGCGTCCTTGGGGAGGTACATGCCGTAGAGCGCCTGCTTGCCGTTGGCGCCGGTCACCGGCTTCCCGTCCTTGAACAGAAGGCACCCGCCGACGATGTAGTCCGCCGAGTAGCTCCCGGACCCCCACCCCCAGTCACCCGTCACCATGTAGCCGCCCTCGACGACGTCGGCACGGCCCGGCGGGTGGAACGCCCCGCTCGTGGGATGGTCGAGGCTGTCACCGTAGAGCTCGTCGAACCCTTCCTGCGGGAGGCGCGTGGCGTAGTAGCCTCCGGCGTTCAGCACGCCGACGTTCCATCCCGCTGACGCGTCGACCGCCGAGAGCTTCGCACACGCCTCGACCTGGTGGCGCAGCGTGCCTTCAACGCCGCCACGGTGGCGGGCGTAGCCGAGTTCGAAGACGCCCGCCGCGCGCATGACTCGCTCCGCGCGAGGCGAAAGGCGCGCGAGGCGCTCGATCTCGTCCGCCTCCTCTTCGATGATTCCGAGAATGCGATCCGCGTTGCGGAGGATCGCGTCAGCCGAGGTCTTCGGCTCCAGTCCCAGTTCCGCGAACTCGGACGGGGTGTCAACTGCGGTCTCGGTCATGCTCATCAGGAATCCCTACCTCTTGCTGTTCTGGCTCTCGACCGCGCTCAGTGGAGCACCGCGGAGATGAATGCCTTCGTACGCTCGTTCTTCGGATCGCCCAGGACCTGATCCGGGGGCCCGACCTCGACGATGCGGCCTGCGTCCATGAACACCACGCGGTCGGCGACTTCGCGGGCGAAGCCCATCTCGTGGGTCACCACGACCATCGTCTTGCCGCCGGTCCGCGCCAGATCCCTCATGACCGCCAGGACCTCGCCGACGAGCTCGGGGTCGAGCGCACTCGTCGGCTCGTCGAAGAGCATCACCTCCGGACGCATCGCCATGGCTCGCGCGATGGCCACGCGCTGCTGCTGCCCGCCCGAGAGCTGCGGGGGGTAGCTCTCCTCCTTGCCGGACAGTCCGACCCGCTCCAGGAGCGAACGCGCATAGTCGACGCTCGGTGCGACCGCCTCGCCCTTGACCTTCCGCGGCGCGAGGGAGACGTTCTGCAGCGCGGTGAGATGAGGGAACAGGTTGAACTGCTGGAAGACCATCCCGATCTTCGCCCGCTGCGCGCCGATCTCCTTCTCACGGAGCTCGTGCAGCCGTCCGCGGCGCATCTTGTAGCCGACCAGCTCGCCGCCGGCGACGATGCTTCCGGTGTTGATCTTCTCGAGGTGGTTGATGCACCGAAGCAGGGTGCTCTTGCCCGAGCCCGACGGGCCGATGAGGCAGACGACCTCCTCGTTCCTGACGTCCAGGTTGATGTCATGCAGCACCTGATGCTGGCCGTACCACTTGTCGACGTTCCGGATCGAGATCGCAACGTCCTCGGGGACAGCCGAAACCGGGTCCGGGATGGGGGTGAGTTTCGCCACGTTCATCGCTCCTTGTTGATACGTCGCTCGAGGAAGTGCTGGCCCACCGAGAGAACGGCGACCACGATCAGGTACCAGATGGCGACGACCATGAGCATCTCAAGCGGGCGGAAGGTGTTGGCGCCGATCGCATTCGCGACGGTGAGGATGTCGCCTCCGCCGATGACGGACACCAGCGCCACCGCCTTGATGAGGCCGATGAACTCGTTCCCCATGGGAGGGATGAGGACCTTCATCGCCTGCGGGAGCACGATGAGTCGCAGGGTCTGACCGCGGCTCATGCCGAGGGACGAGGACGCCTCCCACTGTCCGTTGCTCACAGAGATGATCCCCGCGCGGATGAGCTCCGACACGTAGCCGGATCCGGCGAGGGTGAGGCCGATGACCGACGCCCAGAACGGGGTCATGACGTCTCGCACGGGGATGGAGAACACCGTGATCTCGGTGAACGGGATCGTGAACTCGAAGTTCTGGAAGAACAGGCCCAGGTTCCCGACGAAGATGAGCAGCACGATCATGGGCACGGCCCGGAAGAAGAACGAGTAGGCGGCGGCGAACCCGCTGAGCACCCAGCTCTTGGAGAGCCGCATCACGGCGATCACGATCGCGACGATGAGGATCAGAACCATGGAGACGATCGTGATGAGCAGCGTGCTCTGCAGGCCCTCCAGAATGGCGGGGCTGAACACGTACTCCCCGACGATCGACCACTCGAGGTTCGGGTTCTCCGCCAGGCCACGGATGGCGAGGAAGACGAGGATGCCCACGACCACCGCGAACACGCCCCGGCCGTAGTGCCGCACGGGCACGACGTTGAGCTTCGGCGGCTTCAGCACCAAGCTGGCGTCGGTCTGCGGAAGCGCACTCGCGGTCATCGGGTCATCCCTCTCGTCGGGTCGGAGTAGTGCTCCAGAACGGCATGGCCGGTGGAGACCCACATCGAGGGCTTGCCGGTGCCATGGACGGCCAGCGGGTAGAGATCGCGCGCCAGCTTCTCGTAAGGGTTCTTGTCGTAGATGAACGCGGATCCCACGATGTCGGAGACGATGTGGACGACGCGCTGCGCGAGCTCGGTCGCGACGGTGCCCTCGGACCCGACCGCGTCGTACGGGGTCGGCACCTCTCCCGAGAACAGGAGGGCGTCGATGCGCTCGGCGCCGGCGATGACCGCGGCTCGCGCTGAGCGCACGAGAGACTCGCACTCGCCGAGCTGGCCGATGACGCGGGCATCGGGCTCTCTGCCGCGCTCCCGGTTGGCGATGACCTTCGCGGCGGCCAGATCGACGGCGTGCTGCGCGATACCGACCGGGATGCCCTGCATGGAGTAGAAGGGAAGCTCGGGCAGCGTCTCGAGCGGACCGCGGTACGTGCCGGGGGTGAAGTAGCGATCGAACGTGTGGCTCTCGGGAACGAAGCGGTCCCGCACCGCATAGCCGTTGCTGCTCGAGGCCCGCATCCCGAGGACGTACCAGTCGTCGAAGATCTCGACGTCCTCGGTGCGCAGCCACAGCGCGAGGACGAGCGGAGCACCGTTGTCTTTGAGCACCGGCTCGCCGTCGCGGAACACCTCGCAGCCGCCCAGGACGTAGGGGGCGGACTGCATCCCCGACCCGGTCTGCCAGGTGCCCGTGACGAGGTAGCCGCCGTCGACGATCTCGGCCCGGCCCCGCGGCCAGAAGCAGCCCGCGGTGGGCATGTTCAGGGTCGGATACAGCTCTGCGAACGCTTCGTCGCCCAGGCGCCCTGCGTAGAAGCCGGTCGCTGCGAGAACGCCGGCGTTCCACGCGATCCCGCCGTCGGCGGTCGCGATCTGCTCGATCACCTGAGTCTGGACGGCCAGAGGAGCCTCGACTCCGCCTCGATGGGCGGGGAAGGCCATCTGCAGGACGCCGGATGCCCGCATCGCGGCAGCCATCCGATCGCTCATCCGGCCGAGCCGCTCGCTCTCGGCAGCCTCCTCGGCGGTGATCGAGCGAAGGAGCCGCGAATTCTCAAGCACGAGCTCCGGCGTCTCCGGCGCGTGGAGCCCGAACTCCTCGAGGCTCGAGGGCGCCTCCTGTGGCGCGATGGCGGTTTCCATGGGGACGTGTCCTTCCGGCGATTCGTGAGGGCTGTGCAGCGCGGGTCTCGCCGGGGCGGAGAGCTGGCTCCGCCCCGGCGAGCTCGTCACTCTGCGGTCTCGCCGACGGGCGTGTCGGTGAAGGGGTTGATCCGGAAGTACTCGGGCTGGATCACGTCAGTGCCGACTCCCCACTCGTCGAAGACGGCCTGGTAGTCGCCGCTGTCCCTGATCTCACCCATCGCGGCATACAGGGCCTCGGTCAGCCCGGCATTGTCCTTCAGAACGGCGATGCCGTTGAAGTTGCGCATCTCGAGGGGGGT
Source organism: Microbacter sp. GSS18 (assembly GCA_029319145.1). NCBI lineage: Bacteria > Pseudomonadati > Bacteroidota > Bacteroidia > Bacteroidales > Porphyromonadaceae > Microbacter > Microbacter sp. GSS18. Next base: position 2,702,624 of record CP119753.1, read on the forward strand.
CTCCTCGATGTCGAGCTCGACGGCGCCGAAGAAGTCATCGGTCTCGGCGACCTGGGCGATGGAGGAGTAGGAGTCGTACCAGGCGTCGGTCGTGCCGGCCTTCACCGCGGCATACGCGTCGGCACCGCCCTGCAGCGCGATCAGCTCGATGGGGTCCTGCCCGGCGGCGACGCACGCCTCGTCGCTGACTGCCGAGACGATCTCGGCCGTGTTCGATCCATTGGCGACAGCCATCGTCAGGCCGCACATCGACGCGATGCTGTCGATTCCCTCGGGGTTCTCCGCAGGGATCAGCAGCCCGCCGACGCCGGCCATGAAGGGCACGAAGTCGAAGGCACTGCGCTCGCGCTCGGCGTTGTCCGAGATCTGGCCCCAGAGCACGTCGAGGTTGCCGGCCTGCACACCGGGAATCTGGTTCGGCCACTGCGTGTCGACGAACTCGATCTCGACCCCCAGGACCGGCTCCATGGCGGCGGCGAGGTCGGGGGCGATGCCGACCGCCACGCTCGGGTCGGCGGAATCGGCGCCCAGGACGGGAGGCGTCTGGAAGAGCCCGCCGGCCAGGATCACGCCGGACTCCTTGATGCTGTCGGGAAGCATGTCGTAGATCGCGTTCTCCCCCTCGGCGGGGGCCTCGGCGGCGGCGGGCGCGCTCGACGGCTCTGACGAGCAGGCGGTCACGGCGAGCAGGGTCGCGCCGAGCAGCGACGCGGCGATCAGACGACCGCGCGAGCCATTCTTGATTTCGATCACAGGGACTCCTGTAAGGGTTGTCGGCGAGGTCGCCGTCGGGTACGAGCGTGGAACACGATCGGGTCTCTGGTGCACGTCGCCACGATCAATCTCGTTTCTAGCCGCCGGGTGTCACAGCGACGTTTCACGGGATGTGCGCGATGTTACAATTTCGTGTCGGTCGACATGTGAATGACAGATCGGCATGCGGGTGCGACGAGCCTCTCTCTGCGACCCGTGACCGGGCGCGTGACCGGGCCCGCGCACCCCGGCGCCCACTCGCCTCGATCGCCCCACCCCGCAACGCACGAACGAGACCGACCCCGCACGAATGCGGGGTCGGCCAGGTGACGCCTGCGCGTCGATGGATGACGCGACGCGGTCGCTATGCGGCGGCCATTCGCCGCAGTTCCGGAATCACCTTGTCGCCGAGCAGCTTGATGGCCTCGACCTTCTGCGAGACCCCGGGCATGCCGAACGAGATGTGCTTGACGCCGGCCTCGATGAGCACGGCGCACTGATCGATCACCTCGGACGGCCCGCCGACGAAGGCGAGCTCCATCATGCCGGGCGTCACGGCAGCCACCGCGTCCTCTTCACGGCCCTCGTTCAGCAGGGCTTGCACGTGCGCGAACTCGGCCGGATCGAGCCCGCTGGACACGAGCGCGTCGGTCGAGAGCGAGCCGCTCATCATCGCGATGTGACGGCGCAACTCCGCCCGCGCCTGATCGGGCTCGTCCGAGACACCGCACCACACTCCGGCGGCGACGTCGATGTCGGCCATGTCCCGGCCGGCCTTGTCTGCCCCCACCTTCACGCTCTTGACGACCTCGAAGACGTACCTCGGCGGCAGTGCGAGGGCGATCACGCCGTCGGCGTAGCGACCGGACATCTCCAGCATCCTCGGCCCCATCGCCCCGACGTAGATCGGCACCGCGCGAGGGTGGTGCAGGTGAGCCGTCGCCGTCCAGGGCCCTCCCGCCAGCGTCTCCTGACTCAGGTCGCGCCCCTCGGTAAGCGCCCGGATCGCGAGCAGCGCCTCACGGGTGCGGGGCACGGGCTTCTGATGCGGAATGCTCGCCCACTTGTAGAACTCGTCGGACCCGGCCCCGATGCCGAGGACGAACCTGTCGTCCGACATCCACTGCAGGCCCGAGGCGAACTGCGCGATCTGCCCGGGGTGCAGCGTCACCGGGTCGAGGACGCCCGAGGCGACCTTCAGCCGCTCGCTGGTCCACAGCATCGCCGTGATCGTCGCCAATCCCGCCGTGGAGAGGAAGTCGTTGCCGGCCCACACCATGTCGAATCCCGCATCCTCGATGAGTCGCGTGATCTCGATCAGACCCGACTTCCCGTCGGTCTCGATTCCGGCCACTCCGCGGATGCTGAAGGTGAGTTCGCCGACACTGTTCACGAGATCTCCTCTGTCGCGTGACGCCGCGCTGGACGCCGACGTTGGCTGATATGTCACAAGGCTAGCGTTCGTCGCAATTCCGACATGTTTCGAGAATGGGTCGAGCGTGAAACCTCTGACGACCCGCGACCGATGCGCAACGGTTCCAGACGCCGCGCGCCCCGCTCGGTGCAAGACTGGTGCGGTGACACTGCTCGAGCCATCGCACGCGCAGCCCGCGACCATCGCAGATCTCCTCGAACGCGCGGGCGCCGGCAAGACCCTGACGGCGGACGAGGCCGAAGCGCTGCTGGCCGCCGAGGGATCCGACTTCGAGGCCCTGCTCGAGACGGCTTCGGCCGTGCGCGACGCCGGGCTTGCGGCATCCGGTCGCCCGGGCGTCATCACCTACTCGCGCAAAGTCTTCGTCCCGCTGACCACTCTGTGCCGCGACCGCTGCCACTACTGCGTGTTCGTCGACACTCCCAACCAGCTGCTGAAGAAGCACAAGCCGGCGTACATGTCGCCCGAGCAGGTTCTGCAGGTCGTGCGGCAGGGCCAGGCGCTCGGCTGCAAGGAGGCGCTGCTCACCCTCGGCGACCGCCCCGAGGACCGCTGGCCCGAAGCGCGCGCGTGGCTCGACGAGCACGGGTTCGCCTCGACCCTCGACTACGTCGGCCACATCGCGCGGCTCATCACCGCCGAGACCGGCATGCTCGCGCACCTGAACCCCGGCGTCATGCGCGAGGACGAGCTGCGGACACTGCGCCCGACCGCCCCGTCGATGGGCATGATGCTCGAGACGACGTCGCGGCGGCTGTACGACGAGCCCGGGCAGGTCCACTACGGCTCCCCCGACAAGGATCCCGACGTGCGCCTGGGTGTCATCGAGGACGCGGGGCGCGCCCGTGTTCCCTTCACCACCGGCATCCTCGTCGGGATCGGCGAGACGCTTCGCGACCGCGCCGAGTCGCTGATCGCGATCCGCGACGCCCACGACCGGCACGGTCACGTGCAGGAGGTCATCGTCCAGAACTTCCGCGCCAAGCCCCGGACCGCGATGCAGGGAGCACCGGATGCCGAGCTGCGCGAATACCTCGCCGCCGTCGCCGTCGCGCGGCTGGTGATGGGGCCGCGGATGCGGATCCAGGTGCCGCCGAACCTCTCGGACCCGGCCGAGCTCGGGCTCCTCGTGCGTGCCGGCGCCGACGACTGGGGCGGCGTGTCGCCGCTGACCGCCGACCACGTCAACCCCGAGCGCCCGTGGCCGCACCTCGACGATCTCGCGCGCCTCACCTCCGACCTGGGCTTCGAGCTGCGCGAGCGCCTCACCGCGCACCCGGAGTACATCGCGGATCCGGACGGCTGGCTCGATCCCGCGATGCACGCGCCGGTCGCCGCGCTCGCGGACCCGGCGACGGGCCTCGCCGGGCGGCCCGGCGCGCAGAACTCCACGGATCCGCGCCGGCTCGGCGCCGAAACCGCCTCGCCGGTCCCCGCGCGCCCGGATCCGTGGACTTCTGCCCTGCCGCGGCCCGCAGCCTCGGACGACCGCTCCGCGCGGCACCTCGCCGAGCGCGCGGCGGCCGACCCGCTGGCCCTCGACGACGCCGAGTGGGAGGCGCTGCTCTCCGCGACCGGCACCGGGCTCGAAGCCCTCGTCGAGACCGCCGACGACGTGCGCCGGTACACGGTGGGTGAGGCCGTGACCCTCGTGGTCAACCGCAACCTGACGTCGTCGGGATTCACGACCGGCGTCGCCGCCGCGCCCGACCAGTTCACACTCGAGGACGCCGCCGCGATCGCCCGCGATGCCGTCGACCTCGGCGCCACCGAGATCTGCGTGCAAGGGCTCCTGCCCGAGACCGTCACACCGCAGGCCTACCTCGACATCGCCCGCGCCATCAAGAGCGCGACGCCCGGCATCCACCTGCACGCCTATCGTCCGCAGGACGTGTGGGACCTCGCCGATCGGTCCGGCATCGACCTCGACGAGGCGCTCTCACGGCTGCGCGACGCCGGCGTCGACACCATGCCCGGCACCGGGGTGAAGGTGCTCAGCGAGCGCGTCCGCCGCCTCATCGCGCCCGGAGACCTCGAGATCGCACGGTGGATCGAAGGCATCCGCGCCGTCCACACCGCCGGTTTCCGCACGACCTCGGTGCTCTTCTACGGCCACGTCGAGACCGCCGCGGAGCGCATCGACCATCTGCGCGCGCTCCGCGACATCCAGAGCGGCACCGGCGGCTTCCGCGAGTTCGTGCCGATCCCTCTGCCGGGCCCGGCCGGCGGCGTGCCGCTCGTGCCCGGGCGCACGGCGGTCGACGAGCACCGCGCCATGGTCGCCGTCTCGCGACTGCTGCTGTCGGGCAGGATCCCGCACATCCAGATCCCGTGGACGCGCGTCGGTCGCGACACCGCGGCGGTGCTGCTTCAGGCCGGCGGGGATGACCTGGGCGGGACGCTGCTGGATGGCCGCGTCCGGCCCGAAACCGGTATCGAGCACGGCCAGGAGCTGCCCGTCGCCGTCGCGCGCGGCATCGCGGCGCGGCTGTTCCGGCCGTTCCGGCTGCGCACCACCGACTACCGCGACCCGGGAGCGACGGCATGAGCGCGCACGTCGAGATCGCCATCGTCGGTGCCGGGTTCGCCGGCCTCGGCATGGCCATCGCGCTCCGGCGCGCCGGTCGCGACGACTTCGCGATCCTCGAGCGAGGAGGCTCGGTCGGCGGGACCTGGCGCGACAACACCTACCCGGGTGTCGCGTGCGACGTGCCCGCCCACCTCTACGGCTTCGCGAGCCACCCCAACCCCGACTGGTCGGGGCTGTTCGCGCGCGGCGACGAGATCCACCGCTACCTGCGGGACGTCGCCGAGACCGAGCAGCTCGGCGAGCGCCTCCGCCTGGGCACGGCGCTCAGCGGCGCGGCATGGGACGACGAATGGGGCGTGTGGCGGCTCGAGACCTCGCGCGGGGCCCTCACCTCGGACGTGCTCGTCCTCGCGTGCGGCCGGCTCACCGAGCCGTCGATCCCCGACATCCCCGGGCTCGAGTCGTTTCCGGGTCCGATCTTCCATTCGGCGCGCTGGGACCACACGGCGGACCTCGCCGGCCTCAGGGTCGGCGTCGTCGGCACGGGCGCCAGCGCCGTCCAGCTCGTCCCCGAGCTTGCGCGCACGGCGTCGCACGTTGCGCTCTTCCAGCGGACGCCCGCGTGGATCGTCCCGCGCGATGCGCATCCCTATACGGATGCGGACCGCGAGCGGTTCGCCACGCATCCCGGCGAGCTCGCGAGCCTGCGCGCCCGCCTGTACGCGGAGGGCGAGGCGCGCTTCGCGTCGCGCTCCGGCGATGCCTCCGCCGCGCAGGCCGCTCGCGCGGTCGCACACGCTCACCTCGCCGCTCAGGTGGGCGACCCCGACCTTCGCCGGGCCCTGACGCCCGATTACGCCTTCGGCTGCAAGCGCGTGCTGCTCTCGGACGACTTCTACCCCGCGGTCGCCTCGCCCGCCGTGACGCTCGAAGCCTCGGCGCTCGCGGAGGTCGACGGCCGGACGCTCGTGTCGGCGAGTGGCGCGCGCCACGAGGTCGACGCGCTCGTCCTCGCCACCGGCTTCGCCACGACCCGACAGCCCTACGCCGAGTTGGTCACCGGCGAGGACGGCGTCACACTCGACGAGCACTGGACACGCGGCATGACCGCGTTCGGGTCGACGGTGGTGTCGGGCTTCCCGAACATGTTCGTCCTCGACGGACCCAACGCGGCCCTCGGCCACAACTCCTCCGTGCTGATGATCGAGGAGCAGGCGGCCTACGCCGTGCGGTGCCTCGTCCACCGCGATCGCACGGGCGAGCCTCTCCGGGTCGACCCGGCCGCCGAGGCCGCGTACACCGACGAGATCGCGGCCGCTGCGGCATCCACCCCGTGGATGACCGGCGGCTGCCGCAACTGGTACGTCGACGACCGGTCGGGGCGGCTGACGCTGCTGTGGCCGGGCACCGTCGACGCGTTCCGCGCGCGGCTCGCGCGCGCGGATGGATCCGAGTTCGCGCTCGCAGCCGCGGGCGCCGAGAAGGGAGCATCATGAGCGTTCCGATCCGGTTCGGCTACAAGGCGTCGGCCGAGCAGTTCGGCCCCGCAGAGCTGCTGGATTACGGCATCCTGGCCGAGGAGGTCGGGTTCGACTCGGTCTTCGTGTCCGACCACCTCCAGCCGTGGCTCCACGAGGGCGGGCACGCCCCGGCATCCATTCCGTGGCTGGGCGCGCTCGGCGCCCGCACGTCGAAGGTCCTGATCGGCACCTCGGTGCTGACGCCGACCTTCCGCTACAACCCGACCGTCGTCGCGCAGGACTTCGCGACCCTCGGCGTCCTCAACCCGGGTCGCGTGATCCTCGGTGTCGGCACCGGCGAGGCGCTCAACGAGAAGAACCTCGGCATCACGTGGCCCGATCCGCCCGAGCGCTTCCAGCGGCTCAAGGAGGCCATCACCCTCATCCGGCGTCTGTGGTCCGAGGACCGCGTGAACTTCGACGGCAACTTCTACCAGGCCAAGAACGTCACGATCTACGACAAGCTCGACCAGCCCGTGCCGATCTACATCGGTGCGGCCGGACCCGCCGCCACCCGCCTGGCCGGCCGGATCGCGGACGGGTTCATCACCACGAGCGGCAAGAAGCGCGAGCTGTACACGGACACCCTGATGCCCGCGCTGCACGAGGGCCTCGACAAGGCGGGCCGCGCGCCCGACGCGATCGACACCCTGATGGAGATCAAGGTGTCGCTGGACGACACGGTCGAGAAGGCTCAGGAGAAGACGCGGTTCTGGGCTCCCCTCGCGCTCACGCCCGACGAGAAGATGGGCGTCGACGACCCGATCGAGATGCAGCGCCTCGGCGAGCAGCTGCCGATCGAGCGCACCGCGTCCCGGTTCATCGTCTCGGACGACCCCGACGAGCACGTCGAGCGCATCGCATGGTACGTCGAGCTGGGCTTCCGCCACCTCGTCTTCCACGACCCCGGGCACGACCAGGAGACGTTCCTGCGCCGCTACGGCACCGAGATCCTGCCGCGCCTGCGGGAGCGGTTCGGCGCGTGAGCTCTGACGGGCCCGGGCCGAACTCCACGGATGCGCGGGGCGGCCCGCCCGATCCGGGTGAATCCGCCGCCGGCCGCGCCGGATCCGTGGAGTTCGGCGCGGACCGGTGGGCGGTCGTCGTGCCGGTGAAGTCGCCGGAGCGCGGCAAGTCGCGTCTGGACGCCTCCGGAGTGGACCGGCGCGAGCTCGCCCGCGCGATCGCGCTCGACACCATCGCGGCGACGGCCGCCTGCGACGCGGTCGCCCAGGTGTACGTCGTCACCGATGACGCACAGCTGCCCCTGCACGCGCACGACATCCCCGGCCTGCGCTTCGTGCCCGAGTCCGACGGCGCGCGGGGTCTGAACGGCGCGATCGCGACCGGCGCGGCCCGCGCGGGAGAGCGGATGCCGCGGGCCGCTCTTCTCGGCGACGTGCCGGCGCTGCGGCCGGCGGATCTCGCGGCGGCGCTGCACGTGGCGGCATTCGTGGATCGGGGTGTCGTGGCGGATACCGAGGGCACCGGTTCGACCCTGGTGACGGCGCGCGCCGGCGTCGCGTGGGACACCGCCTTCGGCACCGACTCGTTCGAGCGGCACCGCGCGCTCGGGTGCGAGCCGCTGGACGTGGCGCCGGAGTCCACGCTGCGCCGCGACGTCGACACGGCCGATCAGCTCCGCGCCGCCGCGGCACAGGGTCTCGGCCCCCGCACCGCTGCTCTCGTGCGGGAGCTGGTGCGCTAGCGAGGCGTCCTGCGTCGATCCTCGGTCGCAGCCGGCAGTCGGCGCGCCGAGCACGTCCGCTCGGTTGGCGATGTATGCCGATTCCCGCCGTGCGCGCGACCGTCGCCGCCAACCGCGCCACCGGCGCGCCCATTCACGTGGCGCTGATCGCCACCGGAAGCATGGCATCCGGCATCGAGCGACACCTGATCGCGCGTCGGGTCCCGGGGAGCGGCTCAGAACAGCAGGTAGACCGCACCGACGAGCGTGAACACGATCACGAGACGCTCGAACAGCTTCTGGTCGATGCGGTCGGCGATCCAGCGCCCGAGGAGCGCGCCGCCCACGACGAGGGGAACGAGCACCAGGTCCAGCAGCACGCTCGGAACCGTGATGAGCCCGAGCCCGATCGAGAACGGCATCTTGCTGATGTTGACCAGCGCGAAGAACCACGCAGCGGTGCCGAGGAACTCCTTCACCGAGAACCGGGCCGCGAGGAAGTACATGGACATCACCGGACCCGCGGCGTTGGCGACCATCGTCGTGAAGCCCCCGAGCGTGCCGTACGTCGCGGCTGCGACGCGGTGGGGCTCCGCATCGGCGACCGTGCGCGACATCCGCCGACGCAGCAGTGTCAGCGCGATGACGCCGAGCAGGATCACCCCGATCACGCGCTTGACCCATGCGTCGTTCGCGACGGCCAGGAAGACGACGCCCAGGCCGAGCCCCACGACCACGGCGGGAGCGAGCCGCAGCAGTGCCCGCCAGTTCGCGTGGCGACGGTAGGCGAGCACCGCGAACACGTCGGCGACGATCAGCAGCAGCAGGATCGTGCCGGTCGACTGGCGTGCGGGCAGCACCGCGGCGAAGATCGCCACGGCGACCGTCCCGCCCCCCGGCACGGCGGTCTTGGACAGGCCGATGACGACGGCGGCGACGGCGAGCAGAGCCCACGCGAGGACGGTCAGGTCGGGCACGTCACGCGTCCGCGGCCTTGAGGGCCCGCTCGGCGAGCGCGGCCGAGGCCTCGGCGTCGGTCATCCACAGCGGCGCAACGACCGGGCGGATGCCGAGCGCGGCCACGTCACCTGCCGACGCGGCGTCCTCCTCGGCGAGAAGCCACGCGTCGAGAAGGCCGCCCTGTGAGCGTGCGCCGTAGTGGGCGGCGACGGCGCCGGCCGAGGTCTCCACGCCGATCGCGGTGAGGCACACGTCGGCCATCCCGCGCACGACACGGCCGCCGATGATGGGCGACACGCCCACGACGGGCGCCGCGGCCTCGCGCAGCGCCTCACGGATTCCGGGGACGGCGAGGATCGGGCCGATCGAGACGACCGGGTTCGACGGGGCGATCAGGACGACGTCCGCCGCGGCGATCGCCTCGGCGACGCCGGGCGCGGGCCGGGCCTGCTCGATCCCGGGGTTCTCGAAGCGAACCGGAGCGAGAGCGGCGCGGTGCCGTGTCCACCATTCCTGGAAGTGCAGGTCGCGCGTGTCATCGCCGTCGCGCACGATGACGTGCGTGTCGACCTCGGCGTCGGTCATCGGCAGCATCCTGAGGCCGAGCGGCCAGCGACCGCCGAGGCGGGCGACCACCTCGGTGACCGACAGGCCGTCGCGCAGCCACCCCGTGCGGGCGAGGTGCGTGCCGAGGTCGAGGTCGCCGAGAGTGAACCACGGCCATCCGGCGCCCCACGCCTGAAGCTCGCCGCTCACCCGCTCGGTGTCGCCGTCACGGCCCCACCCGCGCCGCGTGTCGTTGACGCCCGCGAGCGCGTACAGGATCGAGTCGACGTCCGGCTGCAGCCGCACCCCCGACAGCCACAGGTCATCGCCGGTGTTGACGACGACGGTGAGGGCCCGCGCGGTGTCGTCGAGGCCGCGCGCCCGGAGCGCGCCGCGGACCCCCGCGACGAAGCGTGAGCCGCCGACGCCCCCGGCGAGCACGACGACGCGGGGCGAGAGATCGGATGCCGTCACTGGACGTATTCGTCCGCGTCCTGCGGCACGGCGTATCGGGCGACGGCGTCGATCAGCGCGTCGACGCTCTGCTGGTCGGCGACGACGTCGATGGACAGTCCGGTGGCCCCGGCATCCTGGGCCGTGCGCGGGCCGATCGCCGCGATGAGGGTCGTGGGCGGGATGTCGGGGAACTGCGAACGCACCTGCTCGGCCACCGAGCCGCTGGTGACCAGGATCGCGGTGATCCGGCCGGAACGGACGTCCTCGGCGACGCGATCGGAGACGGGGACGCCCACCGTGCGGTACGCGACGACGCTGCGCACCTTGTGGCCGGCGCCGGTCAGACGGGTGCTGAGGATGGGCTTGGCGATCTCGCTGCGCAGACTCAGGATCCGTCGCGAGCGGGGCTCGAGCGCGATGAGGTCCTCGGCGAGGCCCGCTGCGGAGTTGTCCCTCTGGGGAACGAGGTCGACCGTGTACCCGACGGCCTCGAGCGCCGCCGCGGTCGTCTCGCCGACAGCCGCGATGCGCGTCTTCGCCGGGATCGTCGCACGGTACGCGTGCAGGACGTCGACCGTCGTGGCGCTGGTCACGGTCAGCCAGTCGAAGGCGCCTCTGGACAGATCGTCGAGCGCGGTCAGGAGCGTCTCCTGATCGGTGCACGGCGCGAAGTTGATCAGCGGTGCGATGACCGGGGTCGCGCCCTGACGGCGAAGCGACGCGGCGACCGAATCACCCCACGGTCCTCCACGCGGCACGAGCACGCGCCACCCGGTCAGGGGCTTGTCGGTGCTCAGGCGGGTCTGAGTGTTCATGGGGGTTGCTGCTCTCACGGCGCGGTTCTCGGCCGCCCCACGTTCGAGCCAGCCGACGCGTCTCGGGTGTGACACGGCGGCAGCATCCGCACCATCGCACTGCCTGCGAGTCCGAGCATACCCCCGCCTCAGCGCCGGCGCGCCAGGGCCATCGGTCCCGTGGCCGGAGCTGCGGCGGTTGGGAGCGCTCCTGCGACTCAGCGCGTGTACAGGCGCACGATGCCCCACACAGCCGCACCCGCCGCCGCGGCGGCGGTGATCACGGCGACGGCGGCGAGCGCCGGACTGCTGCGCGCGAACGCGCGCGACGCGTCGATGCCCTTGTCGATCGCGATGCCGGCCCGGCGGGGCAGGTTCGCCTTCTCGTCGATGGCCGCGAGCGCCGCCTTGAGCTCGGCGCGAGCCCGCTCGACGGGGTCATCGATGTCCAGCGGCACGGCGGTGCGGGGCAGGGGGACGGGAGCCTCAGAGCTCATCGCGGACCTCCTTGACGTCCTGGGTGATGGACTGAACGGGGTTGGTGCGCTTGACGAGGCGGCGGAATCGCATCATGCCCAGCAGGGCCAGCACGATGACGACGAGCAGCATCGCGAAGAACACCACGAGCGCCGACAGCCACACCGGCCACCACGACGAGAGGCCGGCGATGGCCCACGTGCCCAGCGCCGGCACGGACCAGAACAGCACGAAGAGGGCTGCGAACACCCACAGCGCGCCCCACCCGCCGTCCTTCGCGCTTCGGGCCAGCCACGCCTTGGCCGCGTCGACCTCGGCGATGACGAGGTTGCGGACCAGTTCGGGGATGTCGCCGATGACGGTGAGCAGACTGTCATCGGCGCGGTCGCGGAATCCGCGGATCGGAGGCATATCAGGCCCCGCTGTCCTCGACGGCTTCCTCGGCCCCGTCCTTGACGGCCTTCGCCGAGGTCTCTGCCGCCTTCTCGACGTCGTCGGCCGAGTCCTTGGCGGTCTTGATGGCCGCGTCGAGCCGCTGGCCCGGGGTTCCCTTCGACGCAGCGGCCTTGCTCACCTTGACCGCCGAGTCCCACAGCGTGCTCGGGAGCGCCATCGCGCTGGTCTTGGCGAAGTCCTTCGCCTTGCCGACCTGGGTCTGAACCGGTTCGAGCTCCCAGACCTTCAGCCACAGGCCTTTGATCTGCTCGTACCTCTCACGTCCGGCGCGCGCGCCGAGGACGTAGCCTACGGCGAGTCCGACGACGAGTCCTGCCTTGCCCCTCATGGGGTCTCCTCCCGCTCGGGTGGTGCTCCTGCTGGCTCTCCCAGGTTAGCCATACATGCCGCGCGCGGCATCCGGCGCGACGAATCAGGCCGGTCAGAAGCGTCACTCGGGCGTGTCGGACTCCCACAGCACCCCGCGGCGGACGCCGTCGGCCTCGGTCACGGTGTCGGCCACGGTGTGAGCGAGACCGCTGCCGGCGACCCACGCCCCGACGGCGGACAGGCCGGAGACGTCGCCGATCGCCGCGCGGACCGCCGCGGCGTCGTCGGCGTGCCCGAGGACGGAGGCCGGGCGCGCGAGGATGTGCCGCTCGCGCACGCCGTCGCGCACCGTGAGCTCGGCGCGCGCGATGCCGAGCAGCTCGGCCGCCGCATCCGCCGCCGCCTCGATGGCCTCGGCGTCGTCCAGCCCGGCGGTAGCCGGCGGCTCGTCGGCGGTGCCGAACGACAGGCGCAGCACATGGCGCCCGGCGCCCGCCGCCTCGGCGAGCCAGCCCCATCGCGCGGTCTCGTCCAGCATCGACGCGGCCGCGGCGGTTCCGGGGATCGGGTAGCACGCCGTCCCGCGGGGATGGGCGTCCAGCGCCGCCGACTCCACGATCAGCGTCACGGTCTCGAGATCGACCGGTCCACGCGTGGCGACCGCGGCGAGATCCGGGACGACCGGCTCCAGCAGCATCCGCGCCGCCTGCTCGTCGGTCGCGACGATGACGGCGTCCGCCGGCGCGATCGGCTCGGCGTGGCCCGTCGGGGCGTCGTCGTCCGTCGGGGCGTCGTCGTCCGCCTCGGCGACGTGCAGGATCCAGTGCCCGTCGTCATCGCGCTCCAGGCGCAGAGCCTCGGTGCCGGGCCGGACGTCGACCGACAGCTCCCCGAGACGCCCGACGAGCGCCGACACGAGCCTCGGCATGCCGCCCGCGAGGCTGCGGATGCCGCCCCCGCCGCGGCCCACGAGCGCCTCGGCCACCGCGCCGCCGAGCGATCCGGTGCGCGTCAAGGCGCCGTTGAGCCCGGGCGCGGCGACATCGATGTCGATCTCCTCGGGACGGATGCCGTAGACGCCGACGGTCAGCGGCGCGACCATGCGCTCGAGCACCGTGCCCCCCATGCGCGAGCCGACCAGCCGCGCCAGGCTGCGCTCGACGCCGATGGTCATCGGCGGACGGAGGCGGTCCAGGTACGCGCGCCACGCGCCGCCCCAGCCGATGATGGCCCGCACGTCGTCGGCCCACGGGTTGGCCGGGATGCCGCGCACGGTCTCGCGCGGCATCGGCGCGGCGCCCGACGACAGGCCCGAGATCCACACCGACGAGGCCGAGGGTTCGACGACGGCATCGGCGATGCCCAGTTCGTCGACGAGCCGGTCGACCGCGCCCCCGGCCGTCGCCCAGCACGTGACGCCCGTGCCCACCGGCATCCCGTCCAGCTCGGCGTCGCCGATCGTGCCGCCCGGGCGCGCATCCGCCTCGACGAGGGTGACCGTGAGCCCGACTTTGGCGCACTCGTAGGCGGCGACGAGGCCGGCGATGCCGCCGCCGACCACGACGACGTGCCGCTCGTGCGCGTGCGCGACCAGATCGGGGATGGCTCCGGGTGCGTCTTCCACGGCATCCATCCTCGCATCGGCCGCGCATCGCGCGGCGCGGCGGCGGGTGCGAGACTGGCGTCATGACGCTCCACATCACCGGCGACGCCGACGCCGACCAGCTCCTCACCGACGACCCGCTCGCGCTGCTGATCGGGATGCTGCTGGATCAGCAGGTCGCCATGGAGACGGCCTTCGCGGGCCCGCTGAAGATCCGGGAGCGCGTCGGGTCGATGGACGCGGCGACGCTGGCGGGCTTCGACCCCGACGCGTTCACCGAGGCGTTCAAGCAGACGCCCGCCGTCCACCGGTTCCCGGGGTCGATGGCCGGGCGCGTGCAGTCGCTGTGCGAGGCGATCGCGCGGGACTGGGACGGCGATGCGGCCGCGATCTGGACGCGGGACGCCCCCGACGGCGCCACGGTCCTGAAGCGCCTGAAGGCGCTCCCCGGCTTCGGCGAGCAGAAGGCCAGGATCTTCCTCGCGCTGCTGGGCAAGCAGTACGGCTACACCGGCGACGGCTGGCGGCAGGCGGCGGGTTCGTACGGCGACGAGGGCTCGTTCCGCTCGGTCGCCGACATCACCTCGCCGGAGTCGCTGACCAAGGTGCGCGAGTACAAGCGCGAGATGAAGGCCGCGGCGAAGGCGAAGGGCTGACATGGAGCGGACGGGCGGCAGCGTGGCCGGCTTCGTCGCCGGCGTCGCACCGGCGAAGCGGCAGCGGGACGCCGAGACGCTGATCGCGATGATGCGCGACATCAGCGGCCGCGAGCCGGAGCTGTGGGGCACGATCATCGGCTTCGGCGCCTGCCACTATCGCTACCGCACCGGGCACGAGGGCGACATGCCGCTGATCGCTTTCGCTCCGCGGAAGACCGCCTCGACGATCTACCTCGACTCGATCGCTGCGCACGAGGAGGAGCTCGCCCGCCTCGGCCCGCACTCGTCGGGCGTCGGCTGCCTGTACATCAAGGATCTCGAGAAGGTGGACGAAGCCGTGCTTCGCGACATCGTCGAGGGCGCGTACGCCTATGCCGCGGGCGGCGGCGGCGAGTACGCCACGATCACGGTCCTCGACTGACGCGCGCTCCGGATTCCGGCGCGAACGGGGCGCGCGAGACTCGGCGTCAGGCGCCCTTGAGGCGCTCCGACAGGTACGCGGTGAGGGCCTCGAGCGGCACGCGCTCCTGGCCCATGGTGTCGCGGTCGCGCACGGTGACGGCGCGGTCGTCGAGGGAGTCGAAGTCGATCGTGACGCAGAAGGGCGTCCCGATCTCGTCCTGGCGACGGTAGCGGCGGCCGATGGCGCCGGCGTCGTCGAAGTCGATGTTCCACTCGCCGCGCAGCGAGTCGGCGACCTCGCGCGCCAGGGGCGACAGCTTCTCGTTGCGCGACAGCGGCAGGATCGCGACCTTGACCGGCGCGAGGCGCGGGTCGAGCTTGAGCACCGTGCGGGTGTCGGTGCCGCCCTTCGCGTTCGGCGCCTCCTCCTCGTGGTAGGCGTCGATGAGGAACGCCATCATCGCGCGCGTCAGGCCGAACGAGGGCTCGATGACGTACGGGATGTACTTCTCGCCCGAGGCCTGGTCGAAGTAGGTCAGCGACTGGCCGGACGCCTCGGTGTGGCTGCCGAGGTCGTAGTCGGTGCGGTTGGCGACGCCCATGAGCTCGCCCCACTCCTTGCCCGGGAACCCGAAGCGGTACTCGACGTCGATGGTGCCGTCGGAGTAGTGCGCGCGCTCGTCCTCGGGGACGTCGAAGCGGCGCATGTTGTCGGCCTCGATGCCGAGGTCGATGAACCAGTCCCAGCACGCCTCGACCCAGTGGTCGAACCACTCCTGGGCGTCGGCCGGCGGCACGAAGAACTCGATCTCCATCTGCTCGAACTCGCGCGTGCGGAAGATGAAGTTGCCCGGCGTGATCTCGTTGCGGAAGGCCTTGCCGACCTGGCCGATGCCGAACGGCGGCTTCTTGCGGCTCGCGGTGAGGACGTTGGTGAAGTTCACGAAGATGCCCTGCGCGGTCTCGGGGCGCAGGAAGTGCAGACCGGTCTCGTCGTCGACGACGCCGAGGAACGACTTCACCAGGCCCGAGAACGCGCGCGGCTCGGTGTACTGGCCCTTCGTGCCGCAGTTGGGGCACGGGATGTCGGCGAGGCCGTTCTCGGCCTTGCGGCCCTTGCGCGCCTCGAAGTCCTCGACGAGGTTGTCGGCGCGGAAGCGCTTGTGGCACTGCAGGCACTCGACGAGCGGGTCGGTGAAGGTCGCGACGTGGCCCGAGGCCTCCCACACGCGCTTGGGGAGGATGACCGAGGAGTCAAGCCCCACCATGTCGCCGCGGCCGCGCACGAACGTCTTCCACCACTGCCGGCGGATGTTCTCCTTCAGTTCCGTGCCGAGGGGGCCGTAGTCCCAGGCAGAGCGCGAACCGCCGTAGATCTCACCGGCCTGGAAGACGAACCCGCGGTGGCGGGCGAGGCTGATGACTTTGTCGAGGCGGGACTGCTCGGCCACGGTGGCTCCAATGGTCGGGAGGGGGGTGTGGATCGCGCGGATACGCGCAGGATGCCGCGAGCGGCGGCATCCGACGATTCTAGTCGTCCGGACGCCGTCACTCCGCTCCGGGCCCGCCAGGCCGCCGTCAACGCGGGAACCACGGCGACAGCGCGAACTCCGCGATGAGGAACACCACGAACAGCCCGCACAGCACGTACGCCGCGAGCACCAGGATCGACCGGTCGGTCCGCGCGAAGAACGCCACGAGACCGGTGATCGTCGCGGCGAGCGCACTCAGCATCGCCGCGAGCATCGGCAGCGCCACGACGGGCCGGGCCAGGATGTCGCCCCAGATGGTGTCTGCGGCCGGCCCCTCCGCCAGAGTCGCGGTGAACGCCCCGACGGCCAGCAGCACGGGAACGGCGACGCCGAGCCCGACGGACCAGCCGCCGATCGGCGTCCGGGGGACGATCGTCCAGGAGCGCATGTCCGACCCCCTTTCGTCGGCGCCGACGGGGTGGCCGGCGTCACCTTCACGGTAGGCGCTGCCTCGGCGCCGGCATCAGTGCCGAACGGCCCGCGACGTGAACGGGGACGATCCCGACGACGCCTGGATCAGGGGCTGCTCGACGCCTCAGGGCCCGGCGGGCACGCGATCAGCGTGTTCCGCCCGGTGAAGCATGCGATCTTCCAGCCGTCGAGGCTCCGGAACACCGATTCCTTCGGCACATGCAGGTTGCAGGTGGCGGGGTCCCACGCGGCCCGGCACCCCGCGTCGGTCCGTTCGAACAGCTGATCCCGGATCTTCTTCCCGACGTCGAAATGGAAGATGTCCTTGTGGACGAGGCTCCAGCCTCCGCGGGTGTCCCAGTACATCCTGCTGTCGGACCACGCGCCCACCTCCCACATGTGCGGGGTCAGCAGCTGCCACACCCACACGGAGTACTGTCTGAGCGCCGCGGCGAGCGCGGTCCCGTCGGCGGGCGTGGGCTCCCACACGGCCGAGTCGACCAGCTCTGCGACGGCGCGAAGGAGGCCGAGGTCCGTGACCGCCGCCCGCTTGGCCGCCTGGACACCGTCGAGCGCGTCCTGGAACGCCTGCTCGAGCAGCCCGTCGACGTCCAGGTATGCCTTCTCGAACGAGTTGAGCTCTGCGGTCGTGGCGAACGCCACCCCCGCCGAGATCAGCGAGGCGATCGCCGCGCCCATGCCGTTGCCCTGCGGGCCCAGGGTCGAGGCGAGCGCGTGGATCATGCCGCCGAACGCGTCGAACACCGACCCCTCGAGCTTGGTCGAGCGGTTCTTGTCGTACGACAGAAGCTCGCGCGTCGGGTCCATCGACCGGCCCTCGTAGAGCGTGTGGACGTTCGCGCCGACGGTGGCGTACCAGCCGGCGACCTGCTTCACCGCCTCGACTTCGTCGATGAGCTCGCTCGTCACGGCCGTGAACGGCGCAGTCGGCATCCCCGGCGGCGGCGTCATCGCGGCGATGGCGGACTTCCAGCTGTCGAGCTGGGTGCTGTCTGCCGTGGGATAGAGGGCGCGCAGGTCGAAGTCCGGGTTCAGACTCCCGCCCAGCGTCGTGTTCACGTAGTCGTAGGCGTTGTGGTAAGCCCCCGCACTGGGCTGATCCCAGTCCGCGAAGACCGCGGTCGGCGAGACCCACGTACGGGCCTGCGGATCCCACCGATACGTCTGCACTCCGGTGGGCCCGCGCCCCAGCAGCTCTGCACGCGGCTCGGTGAGCTTCCCCGACTTCTGCAGCGGCGTGAAGCCGTCGATATTCGCCGTCTGGATGCTGGGGTACGCCAGCGCGCGGCTCCAGCCGAGGTCGTCGGCGAACGGGCCGGCATCCGCCCACGGCTGCCACTTCTGCCCCGAGTTCGTCAGTGCCCAGACGTGCATGCCGTGGACGCCCCGTCCCAGGATCTCGGCCTGACCGTCGCCGTCGATGTCGGCTGCCCGGATGGTCGCGTAGTAGGCGGCGCTGCTCGCCCAGTGATCCGGGTCGGTGTCGCCGAAGTCGCCGGTCAGTGCGCGCAGGGGCTCCCACCCCGACGGCGCGTCGGTGCCGTAGGCCACGATCCCGTGCTTGTCGCGCCCGAACACCTCCGCCCGGCCGTCGCCGTCCAGATCGGCGGTCTGGATCGTCTCGTACGACGACGGCAGATCCCACGGGTCGGCATCGATGAACTGCGCGAGCGAGGGCTCCTGCGGCCAACTGCTCCCGTCCGCGGCGAGCCCGTAGACGACCACGCCCGTCTTCGAGCGGCACAGGATCTCGTCCCGGCCGTCGCCGTCGACATCGGCCGTCTGGAACGTCGAGGAGTACGGGATCGGCTTGAACCCGTTGTCGTCCGACAGCGCGCGGAGGAGCGTCAGCGGCACCCACGTCTCCGTCGCGGCGTAGAAGTCCCACGCCTCGACACCATCGCGTCCGCGGCCGAGGACCTCGGCGTCCCCATCGCCGTCGAGATCCGCGGTCTCGATCGTCGTGAAGTACCGTGCCTCGTCCCAGAACGCCCCGGTGAAGGCCGCCGGAGCGCCCTCCTTCGCCCAGGCGTTCCTGGACGTGTCGAGGCTCCACACCTCGAACCCCTTCGGGCCCCGACTGAGCGCCTCGGCCCGTCCGTCGCCGTCGACATCGGCGATGCGGATCGTGGCGTAGTACTGCTCGGCCTCCCAGCCGTCGGCGTCCGAGAACGGCCATGGCCCCGGTCCGGCTGGGATGGGAAGCCATTGCCCCAGGTCGCCGTCGAAGCTGTTCGCCTCGAGTCCGTACGGACCTCGGCCCGCGAGGTCTGCGAGACCGTCCCCGTCGAGGTCGCCGGTGTGGATCGTGGTCCCGTACTCGGGTGCGCCCCACTGCGTATCGGACCACGCCGGCAGCGCGAGCCCCGGTGTCGCGAAGGCGGCCTCGGCGCCCGCCGCCGCGACGCGGGCCGGAGCCGGGGGCGTCACGGCCGCAGCGGGGGAGGGAGCAGCGAGCGCGGCAGACGGAGCGGCCACCGTCATCGAGACGATCAGGCCCGCGGATGCGATGGCGGCGGCGCTCGCGCGAACTCGCAATCGGGTCATTCCGGAACCCCCATCGACGTCGATGCGCCCCTCCCGGGCGACGCTCACGCTAGACCCACGACGCCCGCTCGGCAAGGCCCCGGACCGCGCGGCATCGCCGCCGGCCGCCGGGACGTGTCCGGCGGGGTCAGGACCGGGGCGGATGCTGCTCGTCGCCGGCCGCGTCGAATGCGCGCTGCCAGTCCTGCAGCTCCTTGCGCCCGCCCATGAGGCCGTCGAGCGAGACCTGGAAGTGCAGGGCGCGGCGCGCATTGACCTGCTTGATGTTCTCGATCACCTCGTGCGAGACGGCGTCGAGAGCGCTCTGCACCTCGCGCACGCGCTCGGTGGGGTCGTCCCACAGATTCGGATGCGTGAGGATGTCGAGGAGGTACTCGCG
Source organism: Microbacter sp. GSS18 (assembly GCA_029319145.1). Classification (NCBI taxonomy): domain Bacteria; kingdom Pseudomonadati; phylum Bacteroidota; class Bacteroidia; order Bacteroidales; family Porphyromonadaceae; genus Microbacter; species Microbacter sp. GSS18. The sequence goes on from CP119753.1 coordinate 2,722,101, forward strand.
CTCGAGAGCCGCGTTGAGCTTGCGCAGCTTGTCGCCGTACTCGACGGCCGCGATGCCGGTCTGTGAGCCGTCACGACCGCGGGCGAGCCGCAGGAAGAGCTCCTCGACATTCGTCGACAGCGCCGCGATCTTCTGACTCGTCTGGAGCGCCGTCGGATTGCCCGCCGCACCGACGGCCGCGTACGCGCCCGTCAGCTCGCGCAGCGCCGTGACGCGGGGACGGATCTCAGCGGGGATGCCTCGAGCAGCACGGGCGCGGCGGCGCGAGCGGCGCACCGCGATGAGCGTGCCGATGCCGGCGACGACGACGGCGACCGCGACGACGATGCCGATCAGCAGGCCCGCGTCGAAGCCCCCGCCGACGTCGGGGCCCGTGCCGCTGACGGCCACCACCTCGTCGACCGTGGTCACGAGCGCTCCCTGGAGCGAGTCGGCGGAGGCCTCGGCCTCGTTCGCGATGCGGGGCGCCTCGCCCTGGGCGAGCACGTACGAACCCGCCGACAGATCGTCGCCGACGGCGATGATGATCGTGTCGTACGAGGTCTGGTCGGCCAGCTGCTGGAGGATCTCGCTGTTCGAGGCTTCGAGGGCGGCGTTGTCCGAGAAGACCGCGACGCCGATCGACGCGTCGCCGACGTGCTGCTCGAGCAGCGCCTGCAGTTCGGAGCTCGAAGCCACCTCACTCGATACGTAGACGTTCGAACCCTGGAGTGCCTCCGCGGCGTCGTCGACATACCCTCCGGCGGAGGCCGCTGCGGCGTTCACCTGGTTCATCGGCTCCCCTCGTCAGAAGTTGTTGATGACCGAGGCGAACACGAGGTCGATCTTGGCGGCGTCGGATGCGTCGAACCACTGCCCGCCGGTCGCGTCGGCGATGCGTGCGAGCGCGCCCGTGTCGGCACCCTCGCCGTAGGCGATCGGGAAGATGCGCACCGGGGCCTGGTCGCCGCCCTCGCGTGATGTCGCGCCGATCTTGGCGATCAAGGAGTCCAGCGACATGCGCGAGTCGGTGTCCTGCCCGTCCGAGAGCACGACGATCGCGTTGATGCGACCGGGCTCGGCGCGCGCCGTCATCTCGTCGTACGCCGCGGCGATCGCGTCGTACAGCGGCGTCCCCTCGCGCTGGGCGTAGCGCAGATCGTCCAGCGACGTCTGCAGCCGCTCGAGATCGCTCCCCAGCGGCGCGATGGGTCGCAGGATGCCGATGCCCGGGCCGGCCGCCGACGACAGCCCCGTGGTGAAGACCCACACGCCGACCTCGTCGGTGCGGCGGAAGTGCGCGAGCGTGGTCTGCGCGCCCTCGATCGCGCCGTCGAGCTTGGACCGGCCGTCGCCGATCCCCTCGTCCATCGATCCCGAGATGTCGATCAGCTCGAGCACCGACGAGGGCTTGCGGATCTCGGTCCACTGGTCGATCGCGGCCGACACGACGGCGACCTCGGGCTTGGGGAGGGTCGTGACCGGCTGGTCCGCGATGATGCCGTTCTCCACCGTGAACAGCTCGCCGAGAGAGACCCCGTCGGCGAGCGGCCGGAAGCCGAACTCGGGCAGGATGCGCTGGGCGGCGTCGGTCTGCAGGAACCGCGCGAACGCCTCGCCGGCGGTGCGCTGCTCATCGGTCACCCAGGAGGCGCCGAGCACCGTGATCGGGTTGTCCGACCACATCGAGCCGCCGTCCGGGTACACCGCGACGAGCTTCTCGCGCGGCGGCGTGAGCGTCTCGCCCGGCTGCACCGTGTGCGAATCGGGATTGCCGAGGTTGTAGTTGATGAGCGACGTCTCTTCCAGCGCCACGGCCGAGACGTAGCCCGAACCGGACGTGCCGGTCTGCGCCTCGTCGTACAGGCGCGTGAGCACCTTGCCCGTCGTGTCGCCGTAGTGGATGACGCACTCCTCGAAGATGCGCGAGAAGTCCGCGGCATCCGCCACATCGGCTGCCGTGAGATCGGCGGTCTTGCCCGCGGCCTCGTAGGACTGCATGAGGATCGTCGACAGTCCGGTCGTCGAGGTGTTGGGGTTCGTCTTCGAGATCTTGAACGAGCCCCACAGCGGCTTGCCGACGCTCGCCCAGCCGTCCGGATCCGTGCACAGGTCCGCGAAGTCGGTGATGCCGATCTCGGCGTCCGGCCATCCGAGGGCGCGGGCCATCGTCTCGGGCATCCCGAAGATGATCGGCGTGTGCGTGAACGACTCCGGCTCCCCGACGAGGGAAGGGGATGCCGCGGCGGCGACGCGGTCGGTCCACACCGTCGACGCGGGCGACCACATCGTCGGCCACCGGCGCACATCGTCGTCGGGCCAGTCCTCGCCCGACGAGAGGAACCGCGCGCCGTTGCCCGACGAGACGTCGATCGGGCGCACCGTCGCGCACGTGTCGAGGGCCTCGGCCTCGGGCGACTCCTTGAACGCGTCGGCGAGGGCGTCGAGCATGTTGACCTTCTCGGACGACGTCGCCACCACCACGCTCGTGCAGCCGTCGTCGGCGAAGTCGCCGCCGCCGTCGGAGCCCCCGTCGTCGAACGAGATCGGGAAGCAGCCCGCCAGAAGCACGAGCGCGGCGGCGAGCGCGGTCGCCGTCAGTGCGCGGCGGCGCGTCGGGCGGCGCGGAGCGTCATTGCGGAGCGGGTCCCCAGGCATGGCCCCAGCCTACGTCCGGCGCGGTCGCCGCACGCGACCGTGTGCATCATTCCGGCCGTGCTGTTGCGGCCCCGAGGACGGCATCGAGCAGGCGCTCCACTTCGTCGGAGACGTTGCCCGGTGGTGTGCGCAGCAGGACACGGAGCACGAACGCGCCGGCGATCGCCTCCGCGATCGTCTGCGTCGGCGAGCCCGGAGGCAGGTCTCCGTCCACCACCCCCTGGTCGAGCCGGCGTCGGAGCAGTCCGTCGGCGCTCAGCGCCTGCCGCACGCGATCGGCGATCGCGGGATTGTCGGTCGCCGCGGCGATCAGCGAGCGCAGCAGCGAGGCGTGGGCCGCATCGTCGGCGAAGGCGAACTGCGCCGTCAGGGCGCGGCGCAGGTCGTCGCGCAGGTCCGCGGTCGAGCTGACCGTCAGGTGGCCGGCCAGCAGATAGCCCTCGACCATGCATTCGGCGACCAGCTCGCTCTTGTCGGACCACCAGCGGTAGATCGTCTGCTTTCCGACGTGCGCGTCGGCGGCGATGCCCTCGACGGTCATGTGCGCGAACCCGCGCTCGACCACCTGGCGCGCCGTCGCCTCGAGGATCGCGATGCGCGCCGCCTCGCTGCGCGGGGCCCCACCACGTCGAACGGTCATGGATTCATCCTACGTTCAGAAAGCGAGACGCAACGTATCGTATGCTTACCCCGCCGCCGCCGACGTCGGCCCCTCCCCCGCGATCCCCGAAGGACACGTCACCATGGCAGAACTGCTCTACAGACTCGGCAAGGCCTCGGCCAGACGCGCCTGGGTGGTGATCGCGTCGTGGATCGCCGTGCTCGCGATGGCCGGGGGCGCCTTCGCCATCGGGTTCGGCTCGCTCGCGACGAGCTTCGACGTCCCCGGCACCGCATCCGGCGAGGTCGTCGACGAACTGGCCGAGAAGCTCCCCGAGTACTCCGGCGCGAGCGGTCAGGTCATCTTCCACACCGAGGACGGCGAGCCGTTCACCGCCGACCAGCAGGCCGCGATCGCCGGGCTCGCGGACGGCGCGGAGGACCTCCCCGACGTCGCCGAGATCGCCGAGCCGTTCGCCTCTCAGCAGGAGCTCGAAGACAGCCGCCAGGACATCGTCGACGGCCGGACCGAGGTCGCGGACGGCGAGCAGCAGATCGCCGACGGGCGCGAGCAGATCGACGAAGCGCTCGCACAGCTGGACAGCGGGCAGGAGCAGCTCGACGCCGGGCAGGAGCAGCTCGACGCCGCCCGCGCCCAGGCCGAGGAGTTCGGCGCTCCCGCCGCCCAGATCGCGGCCCTCGATGCCCAGCAGGCGCAGCTGGACGCCCAGCAGCAGCAGATCGACGACGCCCGAGCCGAGATCGCCGCGAACCTGCAGGACCTCGACGACGGCGCGGCGGAGCTCGCCGACGCCGCCGTGCAGCTCGACCGGGGCGAGGCGCTGCTGGCGCTCGCCGACGGCATCCGCCTCGTGTCCGAGGACGGCTCGACCGCGATCCTCAACGTCGCATTCGACGTGCCGCTGCTCGAGCTCGACCCCGCCTCGAAGGAGGCGGTCATCGCCTACTTCGAGGACAACCCCGTCGACGGCGTCGAGATCGCCTTCTCGACGACCATCTCCCAGACGACGCCGAACCTCATCGGCCCCGGCGAGATCGCCGGTGTCGTGCTCGCCGGCATCGTGCTCCTGGTGATGCTTGGCAGCATCATCGCGGCATCGCTGCCGATCGTCACGGCGCTCGTGGGCGTGGGCATCGCCGTGCTCGCGTCGCTGTCACTGTCGGGCGTCGTCGACATGTCGTCGGTCACGCCGGTCCTGGGCGTCATGCTCGGACTCGCGGTCGGGATCGACTACTCGCTGTTCATCGTCAACCGGCACCGGCGGCAGCTCCTCGAGGGCGCGGACGTCCAGGAGTCGATCGGCCTCGCCAACGGCACCGCCGGCAACGCGGTGGCCTTCGCCGGCTCCACCGTGATCATCGCGCTGCTGGCACTGAACGTCGTCGGCATCCCGTTCCTGGGCCTCATGGGGACCGTCGGCGCGTTCGCCGTGCTCGTCGCGGTGTTCATCGCGGTGACGCTGACGCCCGCCCTTCTGGGGCTCCTCGGCACGTGCCTGCTCGGCAAGCGCGACCGCGCGCGCATGGGCACGCTGCACCACGAGGACACCGGCGCCAAGCCCATGCCCACGTGGCGCGCCGTCATCACCGCCGTCGGCGCCGTCGTCGCACTGCTGGTCATCGCGATCCCCGCCCTGTCGATGCGCGTGGGGCTTCCCGACGGCGCCAGCGAGCCCGAGGGCTCGTACGCGTACGAAGCGCACATGATCACCGAGGATGCGTTCGGCGCCGGTGCGAACGGACCCTTCCTGGTCACCGCGACCCTTCCGGGCGATCTCGACGAGGACGAGCAGCTCGCCGCCCAGCTCGACATCGCCACGACGATCGCCGAGCAGGACTCCGTGTTCGCGATCGCGCCGGTCGCGATCTCGGACGACGGCAGCCTCGCCGTCTTCCAGGTGATCCCCGACGAGGGCCCGAACTCCGTGTCGACCGATCAGCTCGTGCGCGACCTGCGCGCCCTGCCTCCGGTCGACGGCGAGTACGCGCTCGGCGTCGCGGGACAGGCGGCGATCAACATCGACATCTCCGAGAACCTCGCCGATGTGCTGCCGCTGTACATCTCGGTGGTCGTGGGACTGTCGCTGCTGATCATGATCGTCGTGTTCCGCTCGCTGCTGGTCCCGATCATCGCCACGGGCGGCTTCATCCTGTCGCTGCTGGCGACCTACGGGGCGACCGTCGCGGTCTTCCAGTGGGGCTGGGGCGCCGAGATCATCGGCCTGCACTCGACCGGTCCGATCCTGAGCTTCCTGCCGGTGATCCTCGTGGGCATCCTGTTCGGGCTGGCGATGGACTACCAGCTGTTCCTGTCGTCGGGCATGCGCGAGGCGTACGTGCACGGGTCGCCGGCGAGGCTCGCGGTGATGAAGGGCGTGCGTGCCGGCCGTGCGGTCGTGACGGCGGCGGGGCTGATCATGGTGGCGGTCTTCGGCGGGTTCATCTTCGCCGAGTCGACCATGATCCGCTCGATCGGGTTCGGGCTGGCGTTCGGCGTCCTCGTCGACGCGTTCGTGGTGCGGATGCTGCTGATGCCCGCCCTGATGCACCTGCTCGGCCGGTCGGCCTGGTGGCTGCCGAGGTGGCTGGACCGCATCATCCCGAACGTCGATGTCGAGGGCGCGCAGCTCGAGCGCGCACACCACGCCCCATGGGTCGACGAGAGCGAGGACGAGCTCGACGAGCACCGGCCCTCGACGCCCACCCCGGCGTGACACACGACTGCGCCCCGCCCTTCGAGGCGGGGCGCAGTCGTTCAGCTCAGGAGACGAATCGGATCGTCATCGGGTACTGGTACCACTGGCCCTGGTGCGCCTTGACCGCGGCGATGATCGAGAACACCAGGGCGAGGATGCCCGCGGCCATGAGGACGAAGAAGCCGATGATCACGAACGCCAGGATGTAGCCGGCGACGTACACGATCAGCAGCGTCAGCTGGAAGTTCAGCGCGGTGGCCGTGTGCGCGCGGACGAACGGACCGCGATCCTTGAGCACCAGATAGCCGATGAGCGGCGCGAGGAAGCCGAAGAAGAGACCCCCCAGGTGGATGAGGGTCGCCCACAGCTTCTCGTCGGCCGGGCTCATGCTCGGCGTCGGCGGCGGTCCGTAGGGCGGATACGGCGGGTACGAGGTCACGACGCCCAGCGTACGGGCTTCGCGACGCGCGGTCGGCGGCGAACGCGCAGCGCGCGACCGCTCATCGACCGGCCCACCACCCGGGCAGCTCAGCGATCGAGTCGATGACCGCGTCGGGGGTGACGGCGCCGTCGAGGTCCGCCGGCGAGAACTTGCCCGTGCGCACGAGCACGCCGGTGAGGCCGGCATCCTGTGCTCCGCCGACGTCGGTGCGCACATCGTCGCCGACCATGACGGCGGCGCCCGGATCGACCCCGAGCGCCGCCACGGCAGCGCCGTAGAACCGTGCATCGGGCTTGCCGAGCACGACCGCGTCACGACCCGTCGCGTACTCCAGGGCCCGGACGAACCCGCCCGCGTCCATGCGCAGACCGTCTTCGGCTCGCCAGTACCGGGTCAGGCCGAGGGCGATCAGCGGCGTCTCCGGATCGCTCATGAGCAGTCGGAACGCCCGGTTGAGCGTGGCGAAGTCCCACGCGGGCCCGAGGTCGCCGACGACGACGGCGCCCGCGCCCGCCTCGGCATCCGGCTCCGGGACGTCGAGGCCGGCGAACTCCGCCGCTGTGGCCTCCGGCACGAACAGGGCCGGCGTGCGGATGCCGCGCTCGCGCAGCCAGTCGGACGCCGCGACGGCCGGAGTGAGGATCTCGGCGGCATCGGCGTCGATGCCGAGTCGGCGCAGCTTCTCGACGATGGCGCTGCGCGGTCGGGAAGTGGTGTTCGTGAGGTATCGGTGGGGGATCCCCTCGGCCGCGAGCCATGCCACGGCGTCGGCGGCGCCGGGCACCGCCTCGTCGCCCACGTACAGGACACCGTCGAGGTCGAGCAGCACACCGGCCATGTCTCCATGATGCGCCCGCCGAGCGAGCGGCGCGCGGTCACCCGCTCGCCGGATCCCTACGGCACGATGCTGGCGTTGATGGCCTTGATGTCGACGTAGTTGTCGAACACCTCGGGACCCTGCTCGCGCCCCAGGCCCGACGCCTTGTAGCCGCCGAACGGGCTGGCGAGGTCGGGAGCGTAGCCGTTGACGCCGACCGTGCCGGTCTGGATGCGGCGCGCGATCCCGAGCGCACGGTCGCGGTCCTGCGAGAAGACGGCGCCGCCGAGGCCGTACACCGAGTCGTTCGCCAGGGCGACCGCGTCGTCGTCCCCCGTGTGCTCGAGCACCGTGACGACCGGTCCGAACACCTCTTCCTGCGCGATCTGCGAATCCGGCGATGCGCCGGTGAGGATCGTCGGCTCGTAGAAGGTGCCCTGCTCGCCCGGCAGGTCGCGGCCGCCGGTGAGGATGCTCGCCCCCTCGGCGCGCGCCCGGTCGACCATCGACCGCACGCGGGAGCGGATGCGCTCGGACACCAGCGGTCCGAGCTCGGTGTCCTCGCGATGAGGATCGCCGTGGCGGAACGAGCGCGCGATGTCGACGAGGCCGTCGACGAACTCGTCACGCCGGCCGCGCGGCACGAGCACGCGGGAGAGCAGGAAGCACGTCTGGCCCGAGTTCATGAACGACATCGTCCGCAGGGCGTCGAGGGTGATGTCGAGGTCGGCGTCGTCGAGGACGACGGCGGCGGACTTGCCGCCGAGCTCGAGGGTGACCGGAACGAGCCGCTCGCCGCCGGTGCGGGCGATCTGGCGGCCGGCCGCGGTGGAGCCGGTGAAGGCGATCTTGTCGACGCCGGGGTGCCGCACGAGCGCGTCGCCGGTGTCGCGGCCCCCGGTCACGATGTTGACGACGCCATCGGGGATGCCGGCGGCCTCGACCGCCTCGGCCAGGATGAGTGCGTCCAGCGGCGTCTCGCCGGCCGGCTTGATCACGACCGTGCAGCCGACGGCGAGCGCCGGGCCGAGCTTGGTCGTCAGCAGCGACTGCGGGTAGTTCCAGGGCACGATGAGCCCGGCGACGCCGAGCGGCTCGCGGCGGATGATCGAGGATCCGGGGCCGAGCACGTTCGGCCGCTCCTGCTCGAACGGGTACTCGCGGATCAGGCCCGCGAAGTACCGCAGATGCGCCGCCGGCACGATGCCGTTCATCGGCCGCGACAGCGTGCGCGGCTGCCCCATCTCGTCGGTCACGAGGTCCGCGGTGCGCTCTCCGCGCTTCTCGAGCTCGTCGGCCAGGCGCTCCATCGCGGCCGCGCGCTCCTCGACACCCATACGCGACCACGGCCCCGTCTCGAACGCCTCGCCGGCGGCTGCGACCGCGGCCGCGACGTCCTCGGCGTCGCCGTCGACCGCGGTACCGACGAGTTCGCCGGAGTACGGGTTGCGGACCTCCATGCGCTCCTGCGAGTGCGCGGCGACCCAGCGGCCTCCGGTGAACAGCCGGTCCTCGACCGGCGCGACGGTGATGGTCATGGCGGCACCTCCTCGTGCGTGCCCTTCCTCGATACCGCGCCGCGACCGGGTTGTCACCGGGTCTTCCGCCCGGCGGATGCCGCCCCCGACGTCAGGCCGGCGTGATGTTGCCGTTCACGTGGAAGAGGTTCGCGGGGTCGTATGCGCGCTTCACCGCTCGCAGTCGGTCGAGGTTCCCGCCGAACTGGCGCCGCACGACCTCGGTGGCCGAGGCGTCGTCGGCCGAGAAGTTCAGGTAGGCACCGTGCGCCCCGGGCAGCGCGCATGCGGCGGCGTACGCCTCGCGCACCCACGTCTTCACGCGATCGAACTCCTCGGGGTCAGAGGTCGCGCCGTCGATGCTCAGCATGAACCCGCCGTCGCGCTCGCCGAACGCCGTGGCGTCCGCGGGCACGGCGGCGGTCGCGCCGCCCATGATGGGCACGTGGACGAGCGTGCGCGGGTCGGGGCGTGACATCCCGATCTCGTCGATGAACGCCAGCACCTCGTCGGACAGCTCGTCCACGTAAACGGACTTCCAGTAGCCGTAGAGGTTCTTCGCCAGCGGGTCGAAGCCCGCCTGGAACGTGCGGTAGTCCGGGAGGAACTCCGACATGTCGAACAGCGGCTCGCCCAGACTGCGGAACTCGTCGATGATCTGCTGCCCCTCGGCCTTGTCGCCGGCGTACACGGCGCCGAAGAGGAAGACATCCTTGCCCTGGACCGGCGGCGGCAGGAAGTCGACCGCGGGCATCGACCAGTGCATCGCGCGCGTGGTGACCCGATCCCCGGCCCGCAGCGCGAGGTCCCGCCACTGCGGCATCAGCTCGCGACCGGCATCCGCCTCGTAGAAGACGGCCGCGAGGGCGACCTCCGGCCCGACGGGATGCGCCCGGAAGGTGAAGTCGACCACGACGCCGAAGTTCCCCCCTCCGCCGCGGATCGCCCAGAACAGGTCGGGGTTCTCGTCGTCGCTCGCGGTGACCACCTCGCCCGAGGCGAGCACGACGCGCGCCGAGAGCAGGTTGTCGCACGCGAGCCCGTAGGCGCGGTGAAGCCAGCCGATCCCGCCGCCCAGAGTGAGTCCCGCCACGCCCGTGGTCGAGACGATCCCGCCCGGGACCGCCAGCCCGTGGACCTGGGTCTCGCGATCGACCTGCCCCCAGGTCGCGCCGCCCTGCACGCGGACGGTCTTGTCGGCGGGGTTCACCCAGACCCCGTCCATGTCGCGCAGGTCGATCACGAGACCGCCCTCGGTGGTGCCGTGGCCGGCGATGTGGTGTCCGCCGGCACGGATCGCGAGGGTGAAGCCGCGCTCGCGCGCGAGGTTCACCCCATCGATCACGTCGGCCACGCCGCTGCAGCGGATGATGAGCCCTGGGCGCCGATCGACCGCCAGGTTCTCGACCGCGCGGACGTCGTCGTAGCCGTCATCGGCCGGCGAGACGATCGCGCCGCGGAAGCGCATCCTGAGCCCGGCGAGCTCGTCGTCGGTGATGGTGACGGCGCCCTCGACGGGCGATTGCACAGTGATCGACATGACTCGGCCCCCAGCCGCGTATCGGTTCCATCCCAGCAGTTCGGTCGTTCGACCGAACGTGGGGGCGACGGTACTCCGTCATCCCCAACCTGTCAACGGTCGGGTTCGATCCCGGTGGTGGCGCGTCCGGCCGACGCTGCTCCGCGCGGACTCCGGCTACCGGCGAAGCGTTTCGCGGGCGACGGTGACGTCGTCGAGGGCGATCGGATCGATCTCGACGCCGATGCCGTGGCCGGTCGGGACGCGGACGTGTCCATCGTCGAGCGTGATGGGCTCGGTGACGATGTCGCGGGCGTAGAACCGGTCCGACGCCGAGATGTCGCCGGGCAGCGTGAAGCCGGGCAGCGCGGCGAGCGCGGCGTTGACCGAGCGCCCGATGCCGGTCTCGAGCATCCCCCCGCACCACACCGGAACACCCGCGGTGCGGCACAGATCATGGATGGCCACAGCTTCGAGGTAGCCGCCGACGCGGCCCGCCTTGATGTTGATGACGGATGCCGACCCGAGCGCGAGCGCGTCGGCGGCCGCCTTGCGCGACGTGATCGACTCGTCCAGGCACATCGGGGTCTTCAGATGCCGGGCGAGCGTCGCGTGGTCGACGAGGTCGTCCTCTTGCAGCGGCTGCTCGATGAGCAGCAGGTCGAACCGGTCCAGTTCGGCCAGCGTGTCGATGTCGGCGAGCGTGTACGCCGAGTTCGCGTCGACCTGCAGCGGGATGCCGCCGAAGGCGTCGCGCACGGCGGCGGTGTCGACGACGTCGCGACCGGGCTTGATCTTGATCTTGATGCGCACGTACCCGTCGTCGAGGTAGCCGCCGACCGCCTCGACCAGAGCCGCCGGATCGCGCTGGATGCCGACCGAGACGCCGCTGGGGACACGGTCGCGCTCGGCGCCGAGGTACTCCCCGATGCCGCGCGACTCGGAGCGCAGCGCCGCGTCGAGCACCGCGAGCTCGAGCCCGGCCTTGACCATGCGGTGCCCCTTGAACGGCTCCAGCACCGTCGCCACGTCTTCGGGCGCGAGCGTGCGACGGTCCAGCAGTGCCGGGATCAGCCAGCGCAGCGCGACGTCCCACGCCCCGTAGGTGTACTCGCTCGAGTACAGCGGAGCGTCCTGCGTGACGATCTCGCCCCAGCCGTCGCCATCAGTGGTCAGCGCCCGCACCACGATCACCTCGCGCACCGTCTCGGTGCCGAACGAGGTCGTGAAGGGCGAGACGAGCGGCAGATGCAGCACCCGCAGCTCGACGCCCTCGAGCGTGATGGGCGGGGCCTGACGCGCGATCGGCATGACGCCAGCGTACGCGGGCGCCGAACCGGGATCAGCGTCCCAGGGCGCGCGCGGGCGTCTCGAGACGGATGGGGACGTAGGTCGAACGCGCTTCGCGCGGGCGCAGGCGACGTGCGGCGCGCGACGGACGACGCCGCGCGCGGTGGAGCAGCCCGGTCAGGGCCTCGGCGGGTGCGGACATCGTGTTCTCCTCTCCGGTCCGTCGCCCTGTGAGACGCACGACGACGCGTTCCATGACGCGGAATCGCCGAGGCGACCCTTTCGTCCTCTCTGCAGAAGAGGAGGAAGTGCTCCGGACGCTGATACCTCGGGAGGCTCGCGGATCGAGACGTCCACCTTCCCGCGGGCCGCGACCAGCCACCGGGGGCCGATACGTTCGGGCTATGGATGCGGTGCTGTGGAACCTGGGCGTCATCGTGCTGTTCGTGCTCATCGGCGGGGTCTTCGCCGGCACCGAGATGGCCATCGTGAGTCTGCGCGAGAGCCAGGTGCGCGCATTCGAGGCCGGCGGCCGATCAGGTCGGCGGATCGCCCGCCTGGTCCGCGACCCGAATCTCTTCCTCTCCGCGGTTCAGGTCGGCGTGACCGTCGCGGGCTTCCTGTCATCCGCCTACGGCGCCTCGACGATCGCTCCCCTCGTGGCCCCGGTGCTGGCCGGGTGGGGAATGGCGCCCGACATCGCCGACACCGTCGCCTTCGTCGGCCTGACGCTCTTCGTCGCCTACCTCTCACTGGTCTTCGGCGAGCTCGTGCCCAAGCGGCTCGCCATGCTCAACGCGGTCGCCTTCACGCGCGTGCTGGCCCCGCCGCTGCGCTGGTTCGCGATCCTCATGCGGCCCGTGATCTGGCTGCTGTCGTCTTCCACCAACCTCGTGCTCCGGCTCTTCGGCATCCGTCCCGGCCAGACGGCCGAAGCGATCTCGGCCGACGAGGTCCGCGCGCTCATCGTGTCGGCGCCGCTGGGCGACGCGAGCCGGCGCATCCTCGTGGACGTGCTGCAGGCGGACGACCGCCACCTGTCCGAGGTGATGCGGCCCCGCCCCGATGTGGAGTTCGTCCATGTCGACTCCGGTGTCGACGAGGCGTTCCGGACGCTGCTGCCGCTCGAGCACTCGCGGTTTCCGGTTCGGGGCGAGTCGGTCGACGACATCCGGGGATTCGTGCACATCCGCGACCTCGCCGCCGCCCACGAGCGCATCCTCGACGCGACGACGGTCGCAGACCTCGTGCGGCCGCTTCCGGCGCTTCCCGGCACGAACCGCGTGCTGGCGACGCTCGCGACCATGAGGCGCGACCGTCAGCAGATCGTCCTCGTGGTCGACGAGTTCGGAGGCACCGACGGGATCGTGACGCTGGAGGACCTCCTCGAGGAGCTCGTCGGCGAGATCTACGACGAGTACGACCGCAGCCGCGACCCCGAGGACATCACGCGCGGCAGCGGCGAGACGTTCGACGTCGACGGCGGCCTGATCCTCCAGGAGGTCCGGGCCGCCACCGGCGTCGAGCTTCCCGAGGGTCCGTACGAGACGGTCGGCGGCTTCGTGGTCGCGCGGCTGGGACGCTTCGCGCGGCAGGGCGACACGATCGACGGGGAGGGATGGGCCCTGCGCGTCACGCGCGCCGACGCCCGCCGCGTGCGCGAGGTTCGCGTGACGCGCGTCTCGGCGGACGACCCAGACGGGGAGTGATGCCGACGGGGCGGGGCACCGTCGGCTGTAGACGAGGATGCTCAGCGTCGGACGAGCAGGTATCCGCGGGCGTCGTCGAAGCCGCCGATCGCGAGCCCCTCGGCGAGGTGGCCGAGGATCTGCTCCCGCACACGAACGCGCCACAGCGCGGCCTCGGCGGAGTTCTCGTCGCGCATCGCCTCGATGTCGTGCGGCACCTCCACGGCGGCGACGACATCCTCATCGGCCGGCGTGACCTCCGGGCGCGCGGCCACCGCCCACGACACCATCAGCCGGTCCGACTCGTCCCCCCGGTTCACGCCGTCGTCCATCGGGCCGTAATGGTTCACGAGGTACTCGGTCACGCGGGTGCCGAGGATTCGCAGATTGAAGTGCGCGTTTCGTGCGACGAGGGGGTCGAACGTCCACGTGATGCGACCGACCTGGCGCGCGAGCGCCCATTCACGCTGGTGCTGCTTGAGAACGCGGCCCAGCCCCACGCCGCGGTAGGGCGGGAGCACGCCGGTGATGTGGCTGTGCATCGACCGCGCGGCCGGCTCGGCGAAGAAGGCGACGGATGCTCCGACCATGCGCCCATCGGCGTACAGGCCCATGGCGTAGTTGCCCGCGTGGGCGAGAGCGCGCAGCAGGTTCGGCGGCATGCCCGACCGGTCGCCGCCCCACACCTCCGCCAGCACCGCTGATGCCTCGAAGACCTGCTCGACCGTTTCGAGCGCGACGATCTGGACGCCCGACGGCGTCTCGAGGGCGGTGTCGGCCATGCGGTCAGACTACGCCGGTCGGCTCGCCGGACGCCCCGTGGGCAGCTCGATGACGCCGGTGGTGGGGCTCTCGACACCGGCCGTGATCACGTGCTCGGCGAACAGGCCCGGCCAGGCCATCACGCCGTACGGCGTGCGAGCGACCACGAGGCGGCTGTGCGGCAGCGTCTCATTGAGCTTGGTCGCGGTGCGCAGCGGATGCGTGTGGTCGCCGGTCCACGCCAGGATCAGCGTCGGCACCGTGATCTGGGCGATCTCGTCCCGCGACGGCAGGTCGGTCGTCGCGGCGCCGCGCAGCACGGTCGGAAGCAGCACCTCGGCGACGGCGGGACCGGTCAGCGGCGCCTCGGCGAGCGCCGGCGGAACCGGCGTCGTGCTGCCGAGCTCCACGAACGCCGCGACTCCCGACGCCTCGATGAGGTCGGCGTTGGACAGATACACGTCGGCCTGGGCACGCCGTGTGCCCCATGCCGTGGGCGGCAGCATGAGGGTCAGGCTCTCGAAGCGCGAGATGTCGCGCACGACCGCGTGCAGCAGCGTGCCGGTTCCCATCGACGGCCCCAGGCCGTGGACGGTCTCGCCCGGGGCGACGTGGTCGAGCACGGCGAGCAGGTCGTCGGCGAGCCTGTCCCACGCGTAATGCTCGGGGTCGTCCGTGCCGGTCGAGCCGCCGTGGCCGCGCGCGTCGATGCGCAGAACGCGGTGCCCGTTGAGAGCGCGGCCGAGGTCGAGGCCGAGGTGCGCGTCCCGCGAACGGCTCGACATGAGCCCATGCAGCTGTACGACGAGCGGACCGACCTCCCCCGAGATCTCGAAGTCGAGAACCGCTCCGTTGACCAGCACTGCGGGCACGGGACCTCCGTTGTTGAGGAAAAACGTCGAAACGCGAAACCTAGAGCCCCTACACTACGGCGAATGCGATTGACGAACGTCGCCCAGATGACGCTCCCGCCCGGGCGCGTGCGCAGCTATGCCCTGCGCGTGGCCGATCGCGACGGCTCCCGGCTCCCGGTGTCGTTCGACCAGGGTCGCCACGTCGGCGGCGGCGACCGCGCCGGCTCGTGGATGGCTATCGCGTTCCGCGCGCCCGACGGGACCGATCCCGCCGACCTCGCGACGGCGTGGCGCGCCGTCGTCGAGCGCCACGGGACGCTGCGGACGGTCTTCTCGCTCGAGGACGACGGGCACGTCGCGCTGCACGGCGCCGAGCTCGCCGAGGGCGAGTGGGTCGAGCACGACGCCCCCGCCGACCGGCTGACCCGGGATGTCGTGCGCGACGTGTTCGACGCCGAGTGCCGACCGTTCTCACGACCGTCGCATCGGCTGCTGACCGTCGAGCCGCCGGCGGATGCCGAGGACCGCCGTCGCGCCGTGGTCATCGGCTCCGATCACGCGCACGTGGACATGTGGTCGCTGCTGGTGATCGTGCACGACCTCGTGCAGTTCCTCGACGACATCCGCGCTGGCCGCCCCGCCGGCGCCGGCATGGCCCCCGCCGAGCCCTTCGCGCTGCACACGGCGCTGCTGGACTCCCGCGACGAGGCACCCGAGGAGATCACGCGCCGCTGGGCCGAGATCCTCGACGCCGAGGGCGGCACGATGCCGCTGTTCCCCCTGCCCCTCGGCGACCTGTCGCAGCTGCGGCCTGCCGTGGTCGAGGTGCGCGACGTGCTCTCGGGTGACGAGATGGATCGCTTCACCGCCCGCGCCCACGACGCGGGCGTCGGCGCGGCAGCCCTGGCGATGTCGCATCTGACCCGGGTCACGCGAGAGCTCTCGGCATCGCCGCTGCGTGCGGTGTTCCCCGTGCACAGCCGGTTCGAGCGCCGCTGGCACGACTCGGTCGGCTGGTTCATCACGAATTCGGTGATCGAGTGCGCGGATGCCGACCCGACCGCGTGCGCATCCGCGCTGCGCCAGTCGATGGCGCTCGGCTCGCATCCGCTCGGGCCGATCCTCGCCCCGTACGGCGGGATGCCGGTGGCACCGGGCATGTTCGCGCTGTCGTGGCTCGACACGCGCCGTCTGCCGGTGGCGCTGGCCCCCGAACTGCAGATCCAGTACGTCTCGAGCGTCATCGAGTCCGACGACGTCATGGTCTGGTTCATCGTCAACGAGGCCGGGCTCCACCTGCGCTACCGGTGCCCGGACACCCCGGAGGCCCGTGACAGCGTCGGCCGGTGGATGGACGCCGTGTGCGCTGCGCTGCGATCCCCGCTGGATGCTCCCATCCCCGTGACGTCGCACTGATCCGCCCCAGGCGACCCGCGAGCGCCCCGCGCGCCGATAGCCTGACCCGGTGAACCGGGAAGACGACCAGCGCCGCAGACTCACCCGGATACCGCCCCAAGGCCTCATCGTGGCGGTGCTGGCTCTGGCCGGCCTGGCGTCGTCGTTCATGTTCACGCTGGTCGTGCCCATCCAGTCGAAGCTGCCCGAACTGCTGGATGCGAGCCGCGAGGACACCGCGTGGGTGGTCACCTCGACGCTCGTCGCCGGTGCCGTGATCACGCCGATCTCGGGGCGTCTCGGCGACATGTACGGCAAGCGGCGGATCCTGCTGGTGCTCGCGGCGTGTCTCGTGGCGGGATCGGTCATCGCGGCGATGTCCCCCGGCATCGCGGGGGTGGTCGTCGGCCGCGCGCTGCAGGGCGCGTTCGTCGGCGCGGTGCCGCTGGGCATCTCGATCCTGCGCGACGTGCTGCACGAGAACCGCGTCGACTCGGCGATCGCGCTCATCAGCGCGACCCTCGGCGTCGGGGGCGCCCTGGGCCTGCCCGTGAGCGCCTTCATCACCGAGCGCGCCGACTGGCACGCGGTGTTCTGGGTCGCCGGCGCCATCGGCGCCATCGTGTTCGTCCTGGTGCTGTGGATCGTGCCGGTCAGCGTCCTGCGCACCGCCGGGCGCTTCGACTACGTCGGCACCGCCGGACTCGCCGTGGGCCTCGTGGGCATCCTCCTGGCCGTCTCGCGCGGCAACGAATGGGGCTGGACGTCACCGGCGACGCTGGCCTGCGGACTCGGCGGCGTCGTGGTGCTGCTGGTGTGGGGATGGTACGAGCTGCGCATCCCCGAGCCGCTGCTGGATCTGCGGGTCGCGGCGCGCCCGCCGGTCCTGCTGACCAACATCGCCTCGGTGGCGATGGGCTTCGCACTGTTCGCCTCGAACGTGGCCTACCCGCAGATCCTCGAGCTGCCTGTCGAGGCCGGCGGCTTCGGCCTGTCGCTGCTGGCCGCGAGCCTCGTCGTCATGCCCTCGGGCATCGTGATGATGGTGCTCTCGCCGTTCTCGGGCCAGATCGCGCGCACCGTCGGGCCGAAGCTGCTGCTGATCCTCGGCGCGATCTCGCTCATCGTCGCGTACGGCTTCACGCTGCTGTTCTCGAGCGAGGTGTGGCAGCTGCTGGTCGCCAACATCCTGGTCGGGATGGGCATCGGGTTCGGCTACGCGGCCATGCCGATGCTCATCATGCGGTCGGTGCCGCAGTCCGAGACGGGCGCCTCGAACGGGCTCAACGCGCTGTTCCGCTCGCTCGGGACCAGCAGCGCGGCCGCGGTCATCGGCGCCGTACTCGCCACCTATGCTGTCGATTTCGAGGGCGTGCCGGTGCCGACGCCGCAGGGCTTCCAGATCTCGTTCGTGATCGGCGGCATCGTCGCGGTCGTGGCCCTCGCCATCGCGCTGCTCATCCCCCGCCACCGCGACCCGCACGAGCCGCATCCGTCCCTTCCCGCATAGGTCCCCGCCGGTATCGACGGACGGCCGATCCTGCCGCGCGGCCGCACAGGCGCGTCTGCTCGCGCTGATGCCGTGGGTCACGCCGGTTCGGGCGCTGATGAACGAGATACGGCAGGTGTCCACACCGGCAGCGCGATGCGGGTGCCGCCCGCACCGCCGTGGGCCAGCTCGTTGTGCGCGACCACGGTGCGGACCGCATCGAAGGCGGGCTCGCCGGTGCCGGGGTTGCGTGCGTAGCGCGGATGCGCGCCGGAGCTGATCTGGACGCCGACGCGGTGGCCGGCCGCGAACCGGTGGAACGTGGGCCACAGCGGCACCTCGACATCGCGGAAGCCGTCGTCGTCCCGCGCGGGGTCGGTCGCCGCCGTGCCGACCGCCCCGATGCGGCGGATGCCGTCGCACACCGTCATCGACCGTCCGTCGGGGTGCACGTCGGTGATGCGCACGAACACGTCGAAGCTGCGCGCACTCGACCGGATGCGGACCGTCGCGGCGGGCTCGCCCGCGACGTGCAGCGGTTCGTCGAGGGCCTCGGTCCGGAACGTCACGACGTCGGTGCGACCTTCGTGGCCGGCGTTGTCGACGGGGTCGGTGTTCGCCAGCAGGCTGGGTCCGCCGAGCGCGGGTGTCGGATGCTCGGGGTCGTAGGTGTACGACGTGATGCCCGCGGGCGCGGCATCCGTCGTCATCCCGCCGCCGGCGCGCAGGTGCCAATCCTGGGGGGTCGCCCCGGGAGGCGGCCACTCGGGCAGGTCGAACCACTGCTCGGCGCCGGTCTCGTAGGCGCGGACGGGCGCTGGGCGGGCCCATTGCTCGTCCAGGAACGTCTCGCGCAGGAAAGCGATGCTCTCGCGCAACGCCGGAGCGTCGCGCCCAGGGCTCACGTGTCCCCACGGACCGAGCGTGAGCCGCGGCGGGTTCCCCGCCTCGACGAGCTGCCGGTAGCTGCGCAGCTGCCAGGGAAGGAAGATGTCGTACCAGCCGGTGATCATGAGGACCGGCGCCGTCACGTCGGGAACGGATGCGGTGTGGGACTGCTGCGTCCAGTACTCGTCGGCGAGGCTCTCGTGGCGGATCCATTCCTGGTACCAGCGGATCGGATGCCCGGTGGCGGCGGTGTCGCCGCGGCTGAGCGGAAGCGCATCGAACGCCTTGGCGAGGCGGCGATCGGGCAGCGCGATCGCCAGGAGAGCCGGACCACCGCGCTCCATGCGGTCCATCATGCGACTCCAGCCGAGCGCGTTGCGCAGCGACAGCGCACCGTTGTCCCACGTGACGGCCCCGAAGTCCGGCATCGTGATCTGCAGGATGAGCGCCTCGGGGGCGTTCTCGGGATCGTCGCGCTGCATCCGGCCGGCCGCCGCCCATTGCGTGTACCCCATGTAGCTCTCGCCCGCGGTGGCGAGGCGCCCGGTGAACCATGGCTGCCGCCTGACCCACCGGTAGGTGGCGATGCCGTCGCGCTGCTCGTCGATCTGCGGGTGGAAGACCCCCTGCGATCCCCACGTGCCGCGGCAGCTCTGGAAGAGCACGGTGAACCCGTCGTAGGCGAGGAGGCGTGCCATGCCGCCGATCAGCCCGCTGCGACCGTACGGTCCGCGGATGACGACCGTGGGAAGCGCCGGGTCACCGTCGACGGGCCGGTAGAGGTCGGCCAGCAGCTCGACCCCGTCGTCCATGGGAACACGCAGATCCCGGGTGACCTCGAGCTCGTGCGGCCCGAGCCGCATGTCGACGTTCCCACGCCGGTCCATCACGCGCGTGAGCCGCTGACGAAGCGTGGTCATCCCGGCCCCTCTCGGTGCGCGCCGGGACCCTCCCGGCGCGCGGACACTGCCATCGTGGCACAGCCCCGGGGTGGGGGCGGGGCGTTGCGATGCGCCCGGCGAAGGTGGCGATTCCGGCCGCATCCGAGCGCGCGAAGCAGCCGGACGTGACACCGATGTCAGCCGGGACGGCAGGCGCACTCGCCGTGCGGGGGCGAGCTCGTCCGGTCCGCGCGAGCGCCGACGTGGCGCGACACGCCGAATGCCCGGCGGCGAGGCGGAACGAAGCACCACCGCGTCAGTCGGCTGCGGGCGCGCGCCGCCTCATCCGGCCAGCACACGCTCCTCGAAGACGCGCTCCGCGGCCCCGACCAGCAGCCGATCGCCGCCGAGCGCCGCGACGCGCACCTCGACATCCTCCGCATTCGCCGACATCGCCTGCGAACGGACCTCGGCGGTGAACGAGGGCAGATCGCGTGCGACGAGGATCGCGAGGAACCCCCCGACCACGACGACGGAGGGGTTGAGGACGTTCACCGCGTTGGCGAGTGCGGTGGCGAGAATGCGTCGCTGCCGCTCGATCTCGCCATCCGGGATCCCGCCGAGCGCGTCCGCCAGTTCCGCATCGTCCGCGTGCGCCTTTCCGACCAGCGCCAGCAGTCGGGCACGCGTGACCTCGTCCTCGAGCACACCGTCGGCGGTCGTGCGGTCTGCCGGCTCCACGATGCCCGGCCGGTTCTGTCCGAACTCGCCGGCGTAGCCGCTGTGGCCCCGCACCAGCTGGCCGCCGATGACGAGTCCGCCGCCGATGCCGCTGGCACCGCCGTTGAGGTAGACGGCGTCGTCGACGCCACGCGCCGCCCCGAAGAGATGCTCGGCACGCGCGCCGAGCGTCGCGTCGTTGTCGAGGTCGGCGGGAAGACCCGCGCGGCTCTCGACGACGTCGCGCAGCGGGACGTCACGCCAACCGAGGTGCGGGGCGTCCCTCACGAGCCCGTCGCTGGCGCGCACGAGCCCCGGCACCGCGATTCCCACGCCCACGATCGTCGAGCCGCGCAGTTCGTCCGACTCCGCGATCCACCGCCCGACCAGGTCGGCGACGTTCTCCGGAGACGGCGCGGTCTCCTGATCCAGGCGCACGCGTGCACGCACCGAGCGGTCGAGCCCGATGGCCGCGATCTCGACGGCGTCCACCTCGGGATTCACGGCGATCGCGACGACGTCGGCGGATGCCGCCACCACCGGCGACGGCCGTCCGACACGCCCCGCCTCGGGGGGGCGCTCCTGCACGAGCCCGGACAGCTGCAGCTCGGCGACCAGGTCGCCGATCGTCGAGCGGTTCAGCCCCGTGGCCGCCGTGAGCGCGGCGCGGGACTGCGGCCCGTCGAGGTGGACGATGCGCAGTATCCGGGCGAGGTTTCGCTGTCTGACACTTCCGTCCACGCGTTCAGCATAGTATGTTGTTGATCGCAACAAAACCGCGAAGGAGCGTGCAATGCCCACCCCCACCCCCGCCGACAAGTTCACGTTCGGCCTCTGGACCATCGGCTACAACGGCACCGACCCGTTCGGCGGGCCGACGCGGAAACCCCTCGACGTCGTCCACGCGGTCGAGAAGCTCGCCGAGCTCGGCGCCTACGGGCTGACGTTCCACGACGACGACCTGTTCGCGTTCGGTTCGACCGACGCGGAGCGCCAGACGCAGATCGACCGCCTGAAGGGCGCGCTCGACGCCACGGGGCTGAAGATCCCGATGGTCACCACCAACCTGTTCTCGGCCCCCGTCTTCAAGGACGGCGGCTTCACGTCCAACGACCGCCAGGTGCGCCGCTTCGCTCTGCGCAAGGTGATCCGCCAGCTCGAGCTGGGCGTCGAGCTGGGCGCGAAGACGTTCGTGATGTGGGGCGGTCGCGAGGGCGCCGAGTACGACTCCGCCAAGGACGTCCGCGCCGCCCTCGAGCGCTACCGCGAGGCCGTGAACCTCCTCGGCGACTACGTCACCGACAAGGGCTACGACATCCGCTTCGCCATCGAGCCGAAGCCGAACGAGCCCCGCGGCGACATCCTGCTGCCCACGGTCGGCCACGCCCTCGCCTTCATCGAATCGCTCGAGCGCCCCGAGCTGGTGGGCCTGAACCCCGAGGTCGGCCACGAGCAGATGGCGGGCCTGAACTTCGCCGCCGGCATCGCGCAGGCGCTGTACCACGGCAAGCTCTTCCACATCGACCTCAACGGCCAGCGCGGCATCAAGTACGACCAGGACCTCGTCTTCGGCCACGGCGA
Source organism: Microbacter sp. GSS18 (assembly GCA_029319145.1). Lineage (NCBI taxonomy): Bacteria > Pseudomonadati > Bacteroidota > Bacteroidia > Bacteroidales > Porphyromonadaceae > Microbacter > Microbacter sp. GSS18. The sequence continues at coordinate 2,743,898 of CP119753.1, forward strand.
CCTGCACAACGCCTTCGCCCTCGTCGACCTGCTCGAGAACGGCGGCCCCGGCGGCGCGCCCGCGTACGACGGCCCGCGCCACTTCGACTACAAGCCCAGTCGCACCGAGGACGAGTCCGGCGTGTGGGACTCGGCCGCCGCGAACATGCGCACCTACCTGCTGCTCAAGGAGCGGGCCGCGGCCTTCCGCGCCGACCCCGAGGTGCAGCAGGCGCTCGAGGACGCGAAGGTCTACGAGCTGTCGCAGCCGACCCTGGCCGACGGCGAGTCGTACGACGACCTGCTCGCCGACCGCTCCGCGTACGAGGACTTCGACCCCTCGGTCTACCTCGGCGGCAAGGGCTTCGGCTTCGTCCGCCTGCAGCAGCTGGCCACCGAGCACCTCATGGGAGCCCGCGGCTGACACAGCATCCGTGTCCCACTTCTGGCCGCCTCCGGCTCCGCCGGGCGGCCAGAAGTGGGACACGACCATCCAGCAGTCACGGCTGCGGCCGATGAGGACGCCGTCGAACGGACGAAGGAGCGATATGGCACTGGTCATGGGGGTCGACTCGTCGACCCAGTCCTGCAAGGTCGTGATGACGGATGCCGCGACCGGCGAGATCGTGCGGCAGGGGCGCGCGGCGCACCCCGACGGCACGGCCGTCGACCCGGCCGCCTGGTGGGTCGCGCTGCAGCAGGCGATCGCGGATGCCGGCGGCATCGACGACGTCGCGGCGTGGGCGATCGGCGGGCAGCAGCACGGCATGGTCGCACTGGACGCCGACGGCCGCGTCATCCGCGATGCACTGCTGTGGAACGACACCCGCTCGGCGGGCGCGGCGGCCGATCTCATCGCCGAATTCGGCGCCGAGGAGCTCTCCCGGCGCACCGGCCTGGTGCCTGTGGCGTCGTTCACGATCACGAAGCTCCGGTGGCTGCGCGACCAGGAGCCCGACAACGCGGCGCGCGTGGCGGCCGTGGCCCTCCCCCACGACTGGCTCACGTGGCGCCTGCGCGGTTTCGGACCCGTCGGCGACTCCCTGCGCGGGCCGGTGCTCGACGAGCTCGTCACGGACCGGTCCGACGCTTCGGGCACGGGCTACTGGGACCCCGGGACGGGCGGATACGACCGCGAGCTCCTCGCCGCGGCGCTCGGCCACGACGCGGTCCTGCCTCGCGTGCTCGGCCCGACCGAGTGGGTCGCCGACGCCGAGGGGCGCCGTGTCGGCGCAGGCGCGGGCGACAACGCCGGCGCCGCCCTGGGCCTCGGGGCAGGACCGGGCGACGTGGTCGTCTCGATCGGCACGAGTGGAACCGTCTTCGCGGTGAGCGAAGAGCGCACGATCGACCCGTCGGGGACGGTCGCCGGGTTGGCCGACGCCGACGGGCACTTCCTGCCGCTCGTGGCCACGCTCAACGCCGCCCGCGTGCTCGACGCGATCGCGCGCCTGCTCGGCGTCGATCACGCACAGCTCAGCGAGCTCGCCCTCGCCGCCGAACCGGCGGCGGCCGGACTCACGCTCGTCCCCTATTTCGAGGGCGAGCGCACCCCCAACCTGCCCGACGCGACGGCGTCGCTCACCGGGATGACCCTCGCGTCGACGACCCGCGAGAACCTCGCCCGCGCCGCGGTCGAGGGGATGCTGTCGGGTCTCGGCGCGGGCCTGGACGCGCTGCGCGGGCTCGGCGTGCCGCTGACGCGCGCCCTGCTGATCGGCGGAGGCGCGCAGTCCGAGGCGGTCCGCCGCATCGCACCGGACGTCCTCGGGATGCCGGTCGAGGTCCCCGCCCCGGCGGAGTACGTCGCGCTCGGCGCCGCGCGCCAGGCCGCACGGGTCTCGCAGGAGCCCGATAGCGTCGGGGCGTGAGCACTCATCCCGGCGTGTCCGGCCGCACCGTCGTCGTCACCGGCGCCGCGAGCGGCCAGGGACTCGCCCTCTCCCTGTTGCTGGCCGACGAGGGCGCGCACGTCGTCGCGGCCGACCGGACGGATGCGGCCCCGTCCTCGCTCGCCGAGGCCGGTGTGACCTATCGCCGTCTGGACGTGTCGGACCACGTCGGCTGGGACTCGCTGGCGGCGGACCTCGCCGACACCCTCGGCGGCGAGCCGCTTCTCGGCCTGGTCAACAACGCCGGCATCACCCACCGAGCGCGCCTCGGCCACGTCGACCTCGCCGACTGGGAGCGCGTGATCGGCGTGAACCTCACCGGCGCGATGCTCGGGATGCAGGCTCTCGAGCCCCTCATGGGCCCTGGCTCGTCGATCGTGAACGTCGGCTCCGCGGCGGCGCTCACCGGGCACTACCCCGTCGCGTACACGACGTCGAAGTGGGGGCTGCGCGGGCTCACGCACGCGGCCGCCACCGAGTTCGGCCCGCGCGGCATCCGGGTCAACATCGTCCACCCCGGCTACATCGAGACGCCGATGACCGCGAGCGCACCCGACGCCATGCGCGATGCGCAGCTCGCATTGACGCCGCTCGAGCGGTTCGGCCGACCGGAGGAGGTCGCCGCAACCGTGGCGTTCCTGCTGTCGGATGCCGCCGCGTACATCTCGGGCGCCGAACTGCCCGTCGACGGCGCGTTCACCTCGAGCGGCGGGGCGAAGTACCTGGCCGACCGCATCGCGGGGCGGTGAGCCTCTAGAGCAGCTCGCGCAGCCGCTCGAGCACCGTGTCACGCGGCGGCAGGGGCGCCAGGCGTCCCTCGGCGTCCGGGTAGACACGGCACGTCAGCCCGTAGCGCTCCGCCTGGGGCGGCACGATGTCGACGTCGTCCACGCGGATCGTGGGCGAGCCGACGAAGCGCGCGGCCTCGGCATCCTCGGGCGTCTCGATCCAGCGCACTACGACCGGTTCGTCCGGCCTTCCGAGCTCAGCCAGGGCGTCGGCCACCAGAGCGAGCGCGTCATCGTGCGACCCGCACCCCGGCCAGCTGAGCACGACGATGCGCGCGGTGTCCATGGCGTCTCCTCCCATCGCCCTCCCAACGTCGAGTGGACCACACCCCGCTCCCCCGGACCACCCCTCGAATGCATGACACGACGCGGAGCGCACAGCACGTCGACGCGCGAAGGACCATGCACTCTGCGGATGCCCAGCGTGGGGCGGAGCGGGTTACGGTGAAGCGGGAGGAACACACGATGGACGAGGTACGCGCGGACGGCGCCGGCTGCGGATGCGGATGCGGCACACCAGGGCGCGCGCAGTTCGTCTCGCTGACCGCACCGTCGAGCGGCGGAGCAGGCGGATCGGCGAGCCCCGGACGGCACGGCATCGAGCAGGCGGTCATTCCGGCCGGCACCTTCGTCATGGGCGACTCGTCGGGCGACCGCAATCCCGGTGACGGCGAGGTGCCGCTGCACGAGGTGACGCTCGACTCCTTCTCGATCGACGCTACGAGCGTCACCAATGACGACTTCGCGCGCTTCGTCGAAGCGACCGGCTACGCCACCGAGGCCGAGACCTTCGGGTTCTCGGCGGTGTTCCACCTGGCGCTCGCGGCGCCGGAGGAGGACATCCTGGGCCAGCCTCCCGGCACGCCCTGGTGGTTCGGAGTCAAGGGCGCCGACTGGCGGCATCCGGGAGGGCGCGACTCGTCCATCGACGGCCTCGGCGACCACCCCGTCGTGCACGTCTCGTGGAACGACGCCCAGGCGTACTGCGCATGGGCCGGCCGGCGGCTGCCCACCGAGGCCGAATGGGAGTACGCCGCCCGCGGTGGCCTGGCTTCGAAGAAGTACCCGTGGGGCGACGAGGAGCCGGATGCCGGCGGCTCATGGCGCGCGAACATCTTCCAGGGCGAGTTCCCCCGCACGAACACCCTCGACGACGGCTACCTCACGACCGCCCCGGTGCGCACGTTCTCACCCAACGGCTACGGCCTCTGGCAGCCGATCGGCAACGTGTGGGAGTGGTGCACCGACTGGTTCGACCCGAACTACTATCGCGTCTCGCCCGCGGCGAACCCGCCTGGGCCTGCGCGCGGCGGCGCCCGCATCCTGCGCGGCGGCAGCTATCTGTGCCACATCTCGTACTGCAACAGGTACCGAAACTCTGCCCGGTCGCAGAACACACCGGACTCGTCGATGGGCAACGCCGGCTTCCGCACCGTCGGCGATGCTCCGACCGCCGGCTGACAGCGGGGCGCCGCCCGCCCCACGCAGGCTGATCGTCGGTAGGGTTGCGCCGTGCAGGAGTTCACCGACGCCAACCGTGCGAACTGGGACGAGCGCGCGGGACTCCATGCCGCACGCAACGGCTCGGGCTACGACGTGGGCCGCTACATCCAGGATCCCGCGCTCCTCTCGGAGGTCGTGCGGTTCGACGTTTCGCGCCTGGGTGACATCGAGGGCAAGCGCGCGGTGCATCTGCAGTGCCACATCGGCACCGACACCATCTCACTCGCGCGACTGGGCGCTCGCGTCACCGGACTGGACTTCTCGCCGGTCGCCGTCGCCGAGGCCCGCTCGCTGGCCGAGGATGCCGGCGACGACGTCGACTTCGCCGAATCCGACGTGTACGCGGCCGCCGACGTGCTCGAGCCCGGCACGTTCGACCTCGTCTACACGGGCGTCGGCGCGCTGTGCTGGCTGCCGAGCGTCTCGCGCTGGGCCCGCGTGGTCGCCGAGCTTCTCGCCCCGGGCGGGCGCCTCTTCATCCGCGAGAGCCATCCGATCGTGTGGGCCGTCGACGAGCGCATCGAGGGCGACATCCACCTGCGCTTCCCGTACTTCGAGACGGCCGAGCCGCTGCCGTGGGATGAGGAGGAATCCTATGTCGCGGTCGATCGGCCGCTGACCGCGACCCGGACGTACTCGTGGAACCACGGCCTCGGCGAGATCGTGACCGCCGTGATGGATGCCGGCCTCACCCTCACCGGGCTGACCGAGCATGACAGCCTGCCGTGGCAGGCGTACCCCGGTCAGATGATCGAGCGTCCCGGCGGCGAATGGGCCCTCGACAAGCTGAGCGGCGTCATGCCGCTCAGCTACACGCTTCAAGCCGTCAAGCCGGGCTGACCCGCCCAGGGCCCGCCGTGTCAGGAGCCCACGTGCCGCGCGCACGCCTCGACGATCGCGCCGGCCGCGTCGATCGCCTCGACGACGTCCTGCGGAGTCGCCGTCGGCCGCTCGTCGTCGGGGTACTCGGTGCTGTTGCGCACCTGACGCATCCAGTCGAACTCCTCGAGGGCGTCGTCGGCGACGAAGGCGGCTGCCGCGACGGCGGTGTTGCGATGCGCGCCGCCGACCGCGCGCACGCGCAGCCCATGCATGGCCAGAACCGCGGCGAGCGCCTTGCGCGCGCCGTCGTACGCGGCCGTGAACGCCATGGCCTGGTCGTCGGTGGCGGCGATGACCTGTGCTGTGCGCACATGCTGCTCGGCCGCGTGAAGGACGCGCCGAGCGTGCTCGGGGTTCACCGCGACGCGTTCGAGCCGCCGCCGTTGAAGCATCTCGCCGATGACCTCGGGCTCATCCGCCATGGACGGCCCCCGTCATCACATCGACGAACGGACGAGACCGCACGGTCTGCACGAAGGGAGTCGGTTCGGCGGCATCCCAGTCCTCCCGGGATGCGCGCGTGATGTTCACCGGGACCGCGAGCCGATCACCGGCGTCGGATGCGATCGCGCTGAGCGTCCTGCGGGCGACGTCTCCGACGACGATCACGTCGACGTCGTTCGGGAACGGTCCGGCTTCGCCGCTCCGGCGGGCAGCCCACGACCCGTAGATGTAGACCTGCTCGACGCCGTCGACGCCGTCGAACGCAGCACGCAGGACCGGAACCGGCCCATATGTCGCCGCGATGATCTCGCGCATCGGAGCGTAGAGCGGATGCTCGGAGTTCGCGCGCACGAGGCGATTGCGCCCCTCGATCCGGTCCTGCAGCACGGCCGCCTCGACGAGGCGCGTGACCTCGCGATGGACCACCGGCCCGCTCACGCCGGTCAGCCGGCCGAGTGCCGACAGCGTGAACTCCGCGTCGGGGTGGCCGAGCGTCTCGGCGAGCAGTGCCCCGACCGCATCGGAACGCACGAACGGCGTCAGCTGCGACGGCAGAGTCTTCACAGAACAGGAATATACATTCCACTTAAAGGAATATTCAAGTCGCCGGTCTGCACGCCCGCTTCGACGGGCTCGAGAAGCGCATGGACCACCTCGACCGCGACGTCCAGGCGATCACCGATCGCCTGCGGCGCGGCGACCGCGGCGCGTAGGCACCGCGGCCGCCAAAGGGCGACGATCCGGGTCAGCCGAACACGCGGGCCTGCGCCCGAACATATTCCGCGTACGCCCCCGCACTCGGCTTGGCCGTGCGGGCCATCGTCTTGCGGTCGACGTCGAAGAGGCCGAGCTTGGGGCCGTAGCCGAAGATCCACTCGAAGTTGTCCATGAGCGTCCAGTGGCAGTAGCCGAGCACCGGCGTGCCCGAGGCGATCTCGTCGGCGAGCAGGTCGAGGGACGCGGGGATGAATGCCGCCCGCGGGGCGTCGTCGGGGCTCTGCAGACCATGCTCGGTGACGAAGACCGGCACGCCGGACTTCTCGTGCGCGTAGTGCACGGCTCCGGCGAGCGAGCCGGGCTCGACGAGCGTGCCCATGCCGTTGCGCTCGCCGTCGGGGACGACCTCGCCGTCGGGCCCGTGGTAGATCCTCTCGTAGTTCTGGACCCCGATGAAGTCGTCGTCGCGCGCGACCTCGAGCCAGTGGTCGTAGACTCTGGCGCGCTTGGCGTCGCGGCGCTCCTCGCCGCCGGGAAGCGCGACCTCGTCGGCGATGGCGATCGAGACGCCGACCGGAAGGTCGGCCCGCCGGGCCTTGATGGCGGTCTTCGCTGCACGGTGCACGAGGGTGAACGCGTCGCGGAAGTCCTCCTGCGCGGCGGCGGGGATGACATTGCCGGCGTAGTACGTGTCGCTCCCGGCGGCGCGCGCCGCGGCGGCGAGCATGTCGAGCTTGATCTGCTCGATGTGCGGCGGGAGCTTGTCCTGCAGCAGCTGCTCGAGATTCGGTTCGTTGAGGGTGACCCCGGCGGCGATGCGGTCGCCGATGCGCGCCATGACGCGATCGCACTGGTCTGCGAACAGCTGCGGGGCATCCGGCGCCAGCCACGACCCCGACGAGGCGAACCAGTGCGGGGCCGCGAAGTGGTTGAACGTCACGATCGGGGCGAGGCCGCGCTCGAGGCATCCGTCGACGAGTTGCTCGTAGTGATCGAGCGCCTCCTGCGAGACCTCGCCGCGCGCCGGCTCGATGCGAGCCCACTCCACCGAGAAGCGGAACGCGTTCAGCCCGAGCCCCGCGACGCGGTCGAGGTCTTCGGGCCACAGGTCGTAGGCGCGGCAGGCGTCGCCCGAGCGCTCCATGAACAGGGTCGGCTCGACGTTCTCGAGGAACCAGATGTCGCTGGCGTCGTTGCCGCCCTCGTTCTGGTGCCCGGCGACGGCGACGCCCCAGAGGAACTCGGGAGGAAAGGCGCCGGTCGCGCGGGCGGGTGCAGTGCGGTCTGTCATCGTGGGGCCTCCGTGAGGAATGAGCGGGAATCGAGGAAGTGGGTATGGGCCGAGGTGCCCGCAGGGAGGGAGATCGAGGTTCGATCGACCTCGAGCACGGCGTCGATGCCCGGCGGCACCGTCACGGCGATGACGGCGCGATCGCCGTCGAGGCGCCAATCGACCGAGAGCCGCCCCGCGGGCGTGCCGACGTGCGCGCTGACGTGCGTGAGGCCGGATTCGAGGTCGGGCGCGACGCGCGCCGTGCGGTAGCCCGGCGCCGTCGGCTGGATCCCGGCGATGCGCCGGTACAGCCAGTCGTCGACGCATCCGAACGCGTAGTGGTTGAGCGACACGGGGCGCACCGTTCCGTCGGGCGCGATCGCGTCCCAGGACTCCCAGATCGTCGTGGCCCCCTGATCAACCTCGTACAGCCACGAAGGGGCCTGGTCCTGCCAGAGCAGCGTGCGGGCGAGGTCGCGGTGCCCGGCATCCCACAGCACGTCCAGCAGGTACGGAACCGAGAGGAACCCGGTGTCGAGCCGGTCGCCGCGCGCGTGGACGAGGCGGACCAGCTCGTCGGCCGCCCCGGCGACCCGATCCTCGGGGATCATGCCGAACGCCAGGGCGATCACATACGGGCCCTGCAGCTCGACCGGCAGCCGTCCCTCGGCGTCGACGTACTCGGCGGCGAAGGCCTGCCGGACCGCCTCGGCTTCCCCGGCGAGCGCCGATGCGTCCTCGTCCCTGCCGAGGACCGTGGCCATGCGTGCCCCGAGGGTGAGCGTCTGAGCCTGGAACATCGGGGCGATGAGCTCGCTCGTGAGCGCCGGCGCCATCCCGATCGCCTCGTGCAGGGGGCGGCCCTCCATCGTGGACGGCGTGAGCCAGTCGCCGAAGTGCATCCCGGTGTTGAACAGCAGCCGCTGCGCCGCGATCCGCTGGGGCGAGAGCTCGCCGGCGTCGAGGTGCGCGGGCAGCTCCGCCCGCGCGCGACTGCGCTGGTGCCGGATCCACCGCAGCGCGGCGTCGTAGTTTTCGCTCAGCACGCGCTCATCGCCGTATCGCTCGTACAGCGTCCACGGCACGAACGCGATCGCATCGCTCCAGCCGGCCGCCGCCACGATCGATCCGATGCCCTCGGCGGAAGCGGCCGCCTCGGCGTCGAACGGCGAGTACGGCGACGTGATCGCGACGGCCCCGTCGGCTCGCTGATCGGCGCGGAGGTTGTCGAGCCACCGGCTGAGGAACGGCACCACGTGCGCGTTGTTCGTCGCCGCTGCGGCGAATACCTGGGCATCCCCGGTCCACCCCGCGCGCTCGCGCTGCGGGCAGTCCGTCGGGATCGACAGGAAGTTCGCCCGCTGGCTCCACACGACGTTGTCGTGCAGGCGGTTCAGCCGCTCGTCGGAGCTCGCGAATGCACCCGTCTGCTCGAGGTCGCTCGAGATCACGACGGCGATGACGTCGTCGGCTGCGAGCGGTTCGGTCAGCCCCCGGACCCGCGCGTAGCGGAAGCCGTGGAACGTGAACTCCGGCTCCCACTCGTCGTCGCCCCCGGCCGAGACGAAGACATCCGATTGGTCCTTGTCGATCCCGACGATGTTGTCGAACCACTCCCCCGCGCCATCGAGGGTCTCGGTGTGCTCGATGACGATCCGCTGTCCCGGCGCGGTGCCGCGCATCCGCAGCCGCACGCGTCCCGCGATCACCTGGCCGAAGTCGACCACCGCCCCCTCGGGCGTGTCCCGCACCGAGCCCGCCGGCAGTTCGGCGACCCGGCGCACCGGCTCTCCCGAGAACGGCACGAGCGTGCCGACATCCGCCCCGATGGCCTCGACCGGCGTCCACGCCGCGTCGTCGAAGCCGACCAGCCTCCAGCCCTGCGGCTCTGCGCGGCGGTCGACCATCTCGCCGACGAAGAGGTCGGCGTAGACCCAGCTTCCCGTGGCGCTGCGCACATCGGCGCCCGACGTCACGAGCCCGCTGCGGCCGTCGGCATAGTCGAGATGCAGCTGCCAGATCGCCTCGGTCGTGTCGCCGAACTGCGCGCTGGAGCCGGTGAGACCGATGCGCCCGGCCCACCATCCGTCGGCGAGGGCGAGGGCGAGGACGTTCTCGCCCTCGCCCAGCGCCGCCGTGACGTCGTAGACCTGCACGCTGAGTCGATGCTCGTAGCTGTCGAACCCGGGAGCGAGCACCTCGTCGCCGGCCCTCGAGCCGTTCACCCACGCCGAGTAGACGCCGTGGGCCGTGGCGTACAGACGCGCGCGCACGAGCCCGCCGGCCACGCGGAACGGCTGGCGCAGCAGCTGCACCGGGCGCAGACGCTCCTCGGGCGGCGCAGACGGGCCCCCGCCCCGGATCCAGTCGACGATGCTCCAGCGCTCGACGAGGGTGGGCTGCTGCACTGGACGGACCCACGACGCCGACCAGTCGACGCTGTCGAGCAGCGCGGTCGTGAAGGTCGACACGGCCCATGGCGTCGGTTCGCCCTCGTGCCGGCTGCGCACACGCCAGCGATACACCGTGTTCGACCGCAGCGGCGGACCGGCGTACACGACCGGCACGCCCGCGGCACCGCTGCCCTCGTGGCGCCACACCGGACCGCTGTCGTCGCCGGCGTCGAGCTCGGCGACCTCGAGCTCGTGTACCGCGTCGGCCTGGCCGACGGTCCACGTGAATCGCGGATGCGCGACACCGACCCCGATGGGCCGAGTGAGGTGCTCGACGCGGAGGTCGGCGCATCGGGGCGTGGTCACGCGGTTCTCCTCACTGGTCTTGCGGGCGGGTCGCGTCAGCTCAGGCGGTGACGCGACGGGCGAAGGCGAGCGCGTCGTCGAAGAGCGGGCCGGTGTCGGCGACACCCTGCCAGAAGTGGCGGCCACCGGGCACGCGGCGGAACTCGACGTCGACCCCTGCGTGCTCCAGAGATGCCGCGAGAAGCTCGCTCTGCTCGATCGGCACGTGGACGTCGTCGGTGCCGTGCGCGATGTGGAAGGGCGGCGCGCCCGGTCCGACCTGCAGGGCCGGGGACGCCCGGCGCGCCACGTCGGGCATGGTGTCGGCCGGCGCACCGAGCCAGCGCGCCTCGCGTGTGGCTTCGGGCGCCTCGCCGGTGTCCTGGCGCGCCATGGCGAACAGCTCGGCCGGACCGAACCAGTCCACGACGCCGCGCACATCGCCCCGTCGGAGTCCGGCGAGCGCCGCGATGGTCGCTCCCGCCGACACCCCCCACAGCACGATTCGCGAGCCGTCGTATCCGTACTCGCCGGCGTGCTCTCGCAGCCAGTCGATCGCGGCATCCGCGTCGTCGAGCTGAGCGGGGAAGCGCGCCTCCCCACTCAGGCGGTACTCGCACGACGCCACCGCGAACCCGGCGGCGACGATGCGGTCGAAGGAGTCCTCGGCCGCGATACCGGGCGTGAACACCTTGCGGCTGCCGCGCAGGAACCCGCCGCCGTGGAAGAACACGACGACGGGCGCCCCTGCGGCAGTCGGCATCCGCAGGTCGAGCGACAGCGGACGGAAGCCCTCGGGCTGGGCGTAGTCGATCTCGAGGATCGCCGTCGGCATCGGCTCAGTCGCGGAACTGGAACTCGGGCATGAAGACGGTGGCGTACTTATCGCCGGCCGCGCGCATGACCTCGAAGGGCGGCACGTAGATGCCCTGCGGTTCGGTCAGGTCGGTCTTCTCGCCGAGCGCGTGGAAGAAGCGCTCGAATCCGGCTGTTCCCGCGCCGAACACCTTCGTGGTGTTCTCGACCTTGAAGGCGTGGACGATGCCGGCGGGGACGTACGCGAAGTCGCCCGTGGTCAGCGTGACCTTGGTGTGATAGTCGGCCTGGTCGTCCATCCACACCGAGAGCTCCCCGTCGACGATGTAGAAGAACTCGTGTGTCTTCAGGTGCAGATGAGCCGGGATGCGGTCGCCCTGCCGTGCCTTCACCGTCCAGGCCCCGTACTGGTCCTCGGTCTCGTCTCCCGACAGGAGGATCTCGAAGAGCTGGTCGAAGACGAGGGACTTCTCGCCCTGCCCTTCGCCGAGCACGTAGGGTCGCGGTGCGGCAGGCAGGACGCCCGCGAACGGCGTCTTCTCGGGGTCGTCGGCCGGAAAGGTCATCGCCATCGATTCGGTCACGGTCATTGTGCTTTACCTCCTTGTGAAGCATGGATTGCCGTTAGGCGCAGGCGACTGCCGGACTGTTGAGCCGGCGGGTCACCGTTCCTCGATTCTGATCGCTGAACTGGGTATGAGGAAGTTCGACCTACCTACCTCGCGTTAGCCCATGGCTAATATTGCGGGCATGGATGTCCCCATTCACGCCGTCCGGTCGTTCTGCGTGCTCGCCGACGAACTGCACTTCGGGCGCGCGGCCGAGCGCCTGCGCATCACGCCGCCGTCGCTCAGCCAGCAGATCAGCAGGCTCGAGGATCAGATCGGCACGCGGCTGTTCGACCGCAGCCCTCGCCACGTCGAGCTGACCGAGCGCGGCCGCGAACTGCTGCCGCTCGCCCGGCGGGTGCAGTCCGACCACGACGAGCTGCTGGCATGGGCGCGCACCCTGCGCGCACGATCCGATGCCCCGACGCTTCGGCTGGGAATGGTCGCCTCGGGTTCTGCCGTCCCGACCACGAACATCATCTCGGCCATGCTGCAGTCCGAGCCGGACGTGCGCGTGGAGATGAGGCGCCTGGGGTTCTTCGATGTCGAGCCGGCGCTGACCAGCGGTGACGTCGACGTGGTCTTCTCGCCGTGGCCCATGAAGCTGCCCGACCGGATCCGCGTCGAGCAGCTCTGGGAGGAGCCGCGCGTGCTCGTCGTCCCGGTTGGCCATCCGCTGGCCGGGCGGGACTCGATCTCGATCCTGGAGGCTTCCGACGAGGTCTTCGTCTCCGCCGGCGGCGGAGACCCCGAGATCGTCGACTGGTGGATCGTCGATCCGCGCCCGGACGGCTCGCACCCCCGCCGCGGCCCCACGGCCGACAGCGTGGAGGGCTTGCTGGACCTGGTCGCCGCCGGTGCCGGCGTGAACATCGGCGGCGAGGGGGCCGTGGCCAACTACCGGCGCGAGGGCATCACGCACGCGCACATCGACGACATCGCTCCCGCGACGGTCGTGCTGTGCAGTCGAGCTGACGACCCCAACCCGATGGTGGCAGCGTTTCGCCGCATGGCGCGCAACCTGTCGCCGCTCGAGACGGCCGAGCCGCCCGAGCTGCTGTCCCGCTGACCGACCGCCGGCCGCCGCGTTCACGCCGCCGCCGTCTCCTTCAGAGCGCGCCATGCCTCGCGCCGGCGGGCCTGCTCGTCGGGGTCCGGGACCGGGGATGCCGCCATGAGCACGCGCGTGTAGTGCTCCTTGGGGTCGCGCACGACGTCGGCGGTGATCCCCTCTTCGACGATGCGGCCGCGGTTGAGCACGATCACGCGCTGGGCCAGGAACTCGACCACCGCGATGTCGTGCGCGATGAAGAGGTAGCCGAGGTCCGCGCCGCGGCGAAGCTCGGCGAGAAGGTTGAGCACCTGCGCCTGCGTGGAGAGGTCGAGAGCGCTCACGGCCTCGTCGCACACCACCAGCCGCGGGTCGGTCACGAGCGCGCGGGCGATCGCGATGCGCTGTCGCTGGCCGCCCGAGAACTGGCGCGGCAGTCGCTCACCCGCGTCCCGGGGCAGCCCCACCGACTCGAGCGCGTCGGCGACGCGTCGGGTCCTCTCGGCGCGGGCGACCCCGGCGACGCGCAGCGGCTCCGAGACGGCGTCGCCGATCGGGCGGCGCGGGTTCAGCGATGAGAAGGGATCCTGGAAGACCGCGCGCAGATCACCGTGCAGCGCTCGGCGCTCGGCCGGCGTCGCGCGGGTGATGTCGCGGCCCTCGAAGATGATCCGGCCGCTCGTGACCGGCTGGAGCCCGAGAATGGCCTTGCCGATCGTGGTCTTGCCCGATCCCGACTCGCCCACGAGCCCGAGGGTCTCGCCGCGGGCGATCGAGAACGACACCCCCTTCACCGCAGGCTCGGCCTTGCGGCTGTACTGGATCACGAGGTCCTCGACCTCGAGCAGCGGCTGGGACGGATCGTGCTGGATCGGCGTGGTCATCGGTTTCCTCCCACGATCTCGACGGGCTCGGGCGCGGGCGCGAACCACTCGTCCTGGCGGCCGAGCAACTCGTCACGGCGTACGCAGCGGACGACGCCGTCGCCCTCGGCGCGCGACTCGAGCGGGACGGCGGTATGGCACGCCTCGGTCGCGAAGCGGCAGCGCTGCGCGAACCGGCATCCGGCCGGCCACGAGCCCGGTGTCGGGACCTGGCCGGGGATCGAGGCGAGTCGATCGGAGTGGGCGAGCTCGACCGCCGCATGCGGGTCGGAGGCCAGCAGCGCCATGGTGTACGGATGCTCCGAGCTCATGAGCACATCGCGCACCGACCCGGTCTCGACGAGTTCGCCGGCGTACATCACGGCCACCTCGTCGCAGATGTCGGCGACGACGCCCAGGTCATGCGTGACGAGCACGACCGACATTCCGCGCTCGGCGACGAGCCGGCGCAGGAGCCCCAGGATCTCGGCCTGCACCGTGACGTCGAGCGCGGTCGTCGGCTCGTCGGCGATCAGCAGACGGGGCGTGCCCGCAAGCGCGAGCGCGATCGCGACGCGCTGGGCCATGCCGCCCGAGATCTGGTGCGGGTAGCTGCGCAGCACGCGGGGCGGATCGACGATGCCGACGTCGACCAGCAGCTGCTCGGCGATCTTCTTCGCCTCGCCGCCGCCGACGCGGCGCAGGCGCCGGATCGTGGTGGTGAGCTGGTTGCCGACCGTGAACATCGGGTCGAGGGCGCGCGTCGGCTCTTGCGAGATGTAGGCGATGTCGTGTCCGCGCACCTTCGCCATCACCGCGTCATCCGCGCCGGCGAGATCGACGTCACCCCAGCGGATGTGACCGGAGCGCACCGACAGCCCGGGCGTGAGAAGGCCCAGCAGAGCGTGCGAGGTGACGCTCTTGCCGCAGCCGGACTCGCCGACGAGTCCCAGGACCGTTCCCGGGCGAACGCGCAGGCTGACGCCGGTGACGAGGGCCGGGCCATCGTCGACCCCGAGCACGAGATCCTCGACGCGCAGTTCGCCGTCGGCGATGCTGTCGTCGCCAGCGGTCATGCTCGAGGCCTCCGCGGTGGTCGGGGCTGAGACGGTCGTCGCTGCGGCAGCGGACGCCGCGGACCGGCGCGACCGCGTGCGGCGCAGCGCGACCAGCGGCGGCGGCGTCGCGTTGCCGCCGGAAAGGACATCGGCCATGCCGTTGGCGGCGATGATCGTCAGCGCCAGGACGACACCGGTGGGCACCATCATCCACGGCTGCTGGAAGATGAACTTCGAGGCCGCCTGGATCATGCCGCCCCACGTCGGCTCGGGCGGCGGCGGGCCGAAGCCGATGAAGGCCAGGCCGGTCTGGATCAGGATGCCGACCCCGAACAGCAGCACGAACTGCACCGCGACGGTGGTGATCATGTTCGGCAGCACGTGCCGCCAGCTGGCCGCGAAGGGGCGCATGCCGTCGACCGCCGCAGCCTCGACGAAGAGCTGCCGGTGGAGCGAGGACGCCTGCCCGACCTGGATGCGGTACTGACCGCCGAACATCAGCACACCGAGCACGACCATCACGAGCGGCATGTTCGTGCCGACCGCGGCGATGAACGCCAGGATGATCACCATCGTCGGGATCGAGAGGAAGATCTCGCTGACGCGCCCGGCGACGGATTCGACCTTGGCGTAGCGGCCGGCCGCGAGCACGACGGGGATCGTGATGGCCATCGCCACGAGCGGCGGGATCATCGCGAGGAACATGGTGGGAGCGGCGGCCGTCACGATCCGCGACAGCAGGTCGCGCCCGAGCTCGTCGGTGCCGAGCAGGTGCGCTGCCGAGGGCCCCTGGAGCACGGCCGAGAGGTCCTGCTCGAGGGGTCCGTAGCGCAGCCACAGCGGCGCGGTCAGCGAGGCCAGGACGAGACCGACGAGCCAGATCGCGGCGATGAGGGCGAACGGGGAACGCAGGATGCTGGCCGAGATCCCGCGGGGCTTCTTCTTGCGCGCGCGGAGGGCGATCGTCGTGGTGGAGTCGGTCATGAGGTCCTCAGCTTCGGGTCGAGGAAGCGGTTGAGCAGTTCGATCGCCACATTCACGGCGACGACCACCAGGGTCGCCACGAGCACGAGGGCCTGCACCATCGGCAGGTCCGAGGCGCCGACGGCGGCCTGCATCGCCTGTCCGATCCCCGGCAGGGCGAACAGGGTCTCGATGATGACCGAGCCGCCGAAGAGGACGATGAACTGGATGGCGACGCTGGCGAGGATCGGCAGGCTCGCGCCGCGCAGGGCGTGGACGTAGACGATGCGGAGGCGGTGCGTGCCGAGGGCGCGGAGGGTGCGGATGTGCTCCTGCGCGAGCGCCTCGGCCATCGAGGCGCGCGTCTGTCTCGCGATGAAGCCCGCCGAGGTGATCGCAATCGTGATGACGGGGAGGATGAGCGACGCGAACCAGCGGGCGGGATCGACCTCGAGCGGAACGTAGCCGGTGGCCGGGAGCAGCCGCAGCTGCACGGCGAAGACGAAGACGAGGATGATGCCGAGCCAGAACTGCGGCAGCGAGAGGAAGACGCCCGAGAAGGCGGTGATGATGCGATCGACGACGCCGCCGCGCACGGCCGCGATCACGCCGAAGGTGATGCCGAGCAGCGAGCTGACCAGCGTTCCGCCGATTGCGAGGGCTGCGGTGACCGGCAGGCGCTTGGCGATGTCGGCGCCGATGTCGCGCCCGTCGATGAGCGAGATGCCGAGGTCGCCGGTGACGACGCCGCCGACCCAGTTCGAGAACTGCACGAGCCACGGGTCGTACCACCCGATGGACTCGTTGTAGGCGACGATGTCGTCGGGGGTCGCGCCCATTCCGAGGACGACGGCTCCGGGCGTCGATCCCGACATGTGCATGAGGGCGAAGGCCGCGAACGACGCGACGAGCAGCGTGATGACGGCGAACAGCACGCGCTTGAGGATGAAGACAAGCATGGGAAGTGCCCCTTCACCCGGGGCGCCGGCGGTGGCCGACGCCCCGGGCTCGGATCAGGATGCGGGCTGGATGCTGGCGAGGATCGGGTAGGCCTCGGCACCGGCGAAGGTCGGCTCGGCGACCTTGCCCTGCTCGTAGCCCCACGCCGCGAACTCCTCATACAGCGGGATCAGCCAGCCGGAATCGACGATCGCCCGGTTGATCCCCGTCAGCGCCTCGGCACGCGCGGCGTCGTCCTGCGCGGCGCCGTACGCCTGAGCTGCGGCCTGGATCTCGGGGCCCTCGGCACCGTGGAAGTTCGCGAAGCCGAACAGGACGCCGTTGATGTTGCCGAGCGGGTTGCTCCACGTGAGGTTGAGCGGGCCGCCCATGTAGTTCGTCCGCACCGCTGCGAAGAGCTCTTCCGTGGATGCCGCCATGTTGAGCGTGACGTCGACGCCGATCGCGGCCCAGTACGTCTGAAGCGCCTCGAGGTCGCGCTGTGTGCGGTTCTGGATCGTCCACTCGAACTCGAGTCCGTCTGCGTAGCCGGCCTCGGCGAGCAGATCCTTGGCGGCCTCGGGGTCGTACGCGTACTCGTCCTCGAGCTCGGGGATGAACCCCGGACTGTCGGCGGGCAGCACGTTCCACGTCGGCTCCTGGCCGGGGTGGACGGCGGCGACGTACTCGGGACGGTTGATGGCGATCGACAGCGCCTTGGCCACGAGCGGGTCCCCGAACGCAGGATTCAGCGCGCCGGCCTTGTCCATCGCGAAGAGGTTCCAGATCGTGCCGCCGTTGAGCGCCACGGCCTTGCCCGACGACTCGACCTGGTCGGTGGTGTCAGCCGCGAGCAGCGTGATCTCGACCTCACCCGAGATGAGCGCGTTGGTGCGCGCCTGCGGGTCGAGGATCGGCTTGAACTCGTACGAGTCGAAGGGGTAGTCGGCGGCGCGGTCGGCGCCGTCCTTCTTGACCAGGACGTACGAGTTGCCCTTGATGGTCGCGTCGCTGTCGACCGTAAGCGGACCCGAGCCGTCCGGGACGGTGTCGAGGCTCGCGCGGTCGGCGAGTCCGGTGGGGCCGACGATGGCGCCGCCCGGGAAGGCGAGGTTGCCCTGGAAGCCCGGCTGCGGCACGGCGAAGGTGAGGGTCAGCGTGTCCTCGTCGACGACCTCGACGTCGGTGATCTCGGTCTCGCCGCCGGCGCCGAGTTCGCGGTAGGCGTTCAGATCGGGGTTGTCGCGCTGGTCGAGGTTCTCCTTGACCAGATCCGCGCTCAGCGCGGTGCCGTCGTCGAACGTGAGCGTCGTGTCGACGTCCAGCGTCATCTGCGTGAAGTCCTCATTGAACGAGAAGTCTGTCGCGGCGCTCGGCACCACGGATCCGTCCTCGCCGATCTCGAACAGGGAGTCGTACATGCCCTCGAAGAAGAACCGCTGACCGTTGCTGTAGAGCAGCGGGTCGTACCCCTGGGGCGCCTGGTCGGCGTCGAGGCCGATCACCAGGCTCGCGGTGTCGGCCTCTCCGCCGCCGTCGGCGTCTCCGCCGGAGCCGCTGCAGGCGGTGAGGGTGAGTGCGGTTGCCGCGAACGCGGCGACAGCGATCACGCCGCGCGTGCGTGCTGTATGACGAACCATCCTGATCTCCAATGATCGATGTGCTGTGGGTGGACTTCGGTGTCTGCCCGGCGGTCGGGACCGCGGGTGTCTCTATCGTGACTAGTGAAAGTCACTTTTGCTATTCGGAAGTAGGCACGGAGGGTTAGTCTGCGCCTAACGTGAGTGTGGCTTGACCCGCGTACCCGATCCGATCGGGTGCAGTCATCTTGCTCAGACCGGGCGTCATCGGGGAAGACCGAGTCCGCTATGGCCCGCATCAGCGCGACTGATAGCCGCGCTGATGTCAGCGGGGCTCGCGGAACCTCGTCGTCAGCTCGCCGACACCCTCGATGACGGACGCGAGGGTCTCGCCGGCGCGCAGGAACCGCTTGGGCACCCGTGCGTTGCCGATGCCCGAGGGCGTGCCGCTGAAGATGATGTCGCCTGGCAGCAGACTCGCGACCGCGGAGAGCCGCGCGATGAGCTCAGGGATGTCGTAGATCATGCGCGACGTTCGCGAGTCCTGCATCACCTCGCCGTCGATGGAGCACGAGATCGCCAGGTCAGAAGGGTCCTCCAGCTCATCGACGGTGACGACCCACGGGCCCGTCGGCGAGAAGCCGGGATGCGATTTGGCGAGGCTGAACTGCGGGCGCACGCCCTCGAGCTGGGCAACGCGCTCCGACAGATCCTGACCGACGGTGAAGCCCGCGACGTGCCGCCACGCGTCCTCGCGACGGACGCCGTGCCCCCCGCGCCCGATGACGACGACGAGCTCGACCTCCCAGTCGACATTGCCCTCGGGGAGCGCCACGGTGGCTGCCGGGCCGGTCAGACTCGAGGGGAACTTCGTGAACGTGACCGGCAGGCTGTCGGGCGGGTAGCCCGCCTCGTCGGCGTGCTCGCGATAGTTCACGCCGATCGCGAAGACCTGCGGCGGCCGCGGCACAGGTGGACCGAGCTCGCTGCGGTCGAAGGCCTCACCCTCGGATCCCGCCTCCGCCGCCCATGCGACGAACGCGTCCCAGTCGGCGTACGGCGCCATCGGGTCGGGGCCGAACCGGCCGCCGGACGCGGTCGCGACGTCGACCGCCGTCTCGTCCCCGGTGACGAGGACAAGACGGCCGCTCAGGTTGGCGACCCTCACCAGTCGACCCGCTGCGGTGCCGGTTCGCCGTACCGCTCTTCCCACGAGATGACCGTGTTGCGCAGCACTCCGATGTTCTCGATCTCGGCCTCGACGACGTCGCCGGGCTGCAGGTAGAAGTCGAACGGATTCTTCTGCACGGCTGCCACGCCCGAGATGGTGCCCGTCGTGAGGAGGTCGCCCGCCGAGAAGATCTGCGGCGAGTGATAGGCGACCAGGTGCGGCCACGAGATGCGGGTCTGGTTGGTGTTGCCCTGCTGGCGCACTTCGCCGTTGACGCGCAGCTGCATCGACAGGTTGTGCATGTCGCCGATCTCGTCCTTCGTGACGATCCACGGGCCGATGGGGCAGAACGTGTCGATGCCCTTCGAGAACGAGAAGACGCCCGACTCCATCTCCTTGCGCTGGATGTCGCGCGCAGTGATGTCGTTGAACACCGTGAAGCCGGCGATGTGGTCCTCGGCCTCCTCGGGTGTGAAGAACTTGCCCGACTTGCCGATGACGATCGCCATCTCGAGCTCGTAGTCGAGCTCTTTCGTCAGGCCCTCGGGGTACACGATCTGGTCCTCGGGGCCGATGATCGCGTCGAGGTTCTGAAAGAACACGATGCCCTTGTGCACCGGATGCGACCAGTCGACGGCGGTCAGCTCGTTGTGGTGATCGATGAAGTTGCCCGCGGTGTGGAAGAACTTCTTCGGGCGGATGGGGGCCTCGAGCTTCACGTCGGCGTAGTTCAGACGCTCGCCGGTCTCGGCGACCTTGCCGTCCCGCTCGAAGTACTCGCGCGTCGAGGGGACGTCGAGCTCGATGACGATCCCCTCCTCGAGCTCCAGGCGGCCGACCCGGCCGCCGTCGAAGGTGATCAGCTTCATGTCTTTCTCTCCTGTCTCAGATCTCGGATGCCGGTCAGGCGCCGACCATGTTGAAGCCGCCGTCGGCGAGCATGTAGCCGCCGGTGAGGTGGGCAGCCTCGTCGGTGGCGAGCCACAGGCACGTGCCGGCGACGAACTCGGGCGGCGGGATGTGCCCCATCGGCGTCTGCGAGATGAGCACCTCGCGGCGGCCGCTCTTCCAGTCCTCGCGCTGCAGCAGGCGCTCGGTCTCCATGAAGCCCGGCGCGAAGGTGTTGACGCGCACCGCCGGCGCGAATGCCTTCGCGTACGACTTGGTGATGCCGAGGATGCCGTACTTCGCCGCGGCGTACTGCGGGGCGCGGGGCGAGCCGCGCACGATGACGGTCGAGCCGACGTTCACGATGTTGCCGTGGCCCTGCTCCAGCATCCGCTCGCCGAACTCGTGCGTCATCAGCAGCGTGCCCTTGACATCGATGTCGATGACGGCGTCGAGGGACTCCTGCGTCAGCTCCTTCCACGACATCTGCTCGCTCGAGACGTCGCCGACGTTGTTTACGAGGACGTCGAGAGTGCCGAAGGCCTGCCACACGGCATCCGCCATCGCCTTGATCTGGTCCCAGCTGCCGATGTTCGCCTGGACCAGGATGCCGTCGGAGCCGGCCTCGCGGATGCGCTCGAGCGTCTTCTCGGCGCCCGCGCGCGAGCTGTTGTAGTGGACGGCGACCTTCGCACCCTCCTGCGCGGCCCGCACCGCGATCTCGGCGCCGAATCCGGTGCCTGCGCCGGTGACGAGCACGGTCTTGCCCGCGAAGCGCGGGAAGATCTGAGCCTGGGTCATTTCTGCCTCCTTGGAGAGTGATCTGCGATCAGACGAGCGTGCGCCCGCCGTCGATGTACATGACGTGGCCGGTGACGAAGCCGGCGTGGCGGGACGACAGGAACAGCGCCGGCCCGGTGAGTTCGTCGGTCGTCCCCAGCCGCCCGGCCGGAACCTGGCTCTCGAGCGCCTCGCGCTTGCCGGGCTTGGACAGGTGCGCCGCCGTCAGCGGTGTCTCGATGTAGCCCGGCGCGAGCGCGTTCACGGTGACCCCGTGCGGCGCCCACTCGTGCGCCATGACGCGCAGCAGCTGGTTGATGCCGCCCTTGGTGGCCGCGTACGGGCCGTGTGAGTGGTGAGCGAGGAGCCCTGAGACACTCGACAATGCCAGCACACGACCGTGGCCCTGATCGACCATGCGGCGCCCCGCCGCCTGCGCCAGTGAGAACACCGTCGACAGGTTGATGCGCACGATGTGATCCCACTCCTCTTCTGTGAAGTCCAGGATCGGGCGGCGGTCGTTGATCCCCACGGCGTGCAGCAGGACGTCGAGCCCACCGAGGCGCTCGACCGCCTCGGCGACCACGTGCTCGCCCGAGCCATGCTCGGCCAGGTCCGCGGCGATGAGCTCGAACCGCTCCTCGCCGGCAGCGGCGAGCGCCTCGAGTGCGTCCTCGTCGCGGTCGACCACGGCGACCGATGCGCCGGCCCGGGCATAGGCGCGGGCGCATGCGCCGCCGATGCCGCCGGCACCGGCGACCAGGACGCGCGCGCCCGTCAGACCGAGCCAGTCGTCGTGTCCCTGCATCTCGTCTCCTTCGGCGGGATGTTCATTAAATGAAAGCAGTTTTCGCGAAATGAATGTAACCTGGGGTCTCGCCAGGTGTCAAACACGACTCGAGGAGGAGCAGTGGCGCCACGCATCCGCCCACTCACACCCGCGGAGATGTCCGACCGACAGCGCGTGCTGTACGAGAGCATCACCGGCGGTCCGCGCGCCCAGGGGCCTCAGCACTTCGCGCTGGCCGCTCCGGACGGCTCGCTTCGCGGCCCGTTCGATGCGATGCTCCGGTCGCCCGACCTCGGCACCGCCCTCCAGGAGCTCGGCGCCGCGATCCGCTACCGCACGGGACTCGACGATCGCGCGCGCGAGCTGGCGATCCTGCTGGTGGCCGCCCACTGGTCGAGCGACTTCGAGCAGCAGTCGCACGAGGCGATCGCGCGCGCGCTCGGCTTCACCGAGCTCGAGCTCGAAGCCCTGCGCGCATCCGACCTCGGCTCGTTCACAGGACGGGATGCCGCGCTCGGCGAGGCGGTGCTCGGACTGCTGGCGGGCGACCTCGACGACACGGCGTGGGCTGCCGCGAGCGCGGCACTCGGCGAGGAGACCCTGTTCGAGCTCGCGACGCTGGTCGGCTACTACTCGACGCTGGCCCTGCAGCTGCGCGTATTCCGGGTGGCGGCGTGAGCGGCGCGCGGCGGACCTTGCCCGAGCGGATTGCAAGAGAATACGGTTTCGAACGATGAAAGCTGAAGGCGTGGACAAACCCAACCGATACCGCATCGAGGCGCTCGCGAAGGGCCTCGACGTTCTTCGGCTGTTCGACGAGTCGACCACGACGCTCAAGCTCCGCGAGATCTGCGACCGCACCGGGATCCCGATGCCGACCGCGTTCCGCGTCGTCGCGACGCTCGAGGAGGAGGGGTTCGTCGAGCGCCTGCCCGACGGCGCCGTCCGGCCGGGCCTCGCCGTGCTCACGCTGGGCTCGGCGGCGCTGCGCGGTGCGAGCATCGTCCAGATCAGCGAACGGCCGCTGCGGCAGCTCGCCGAAGTGACCGGCGAGACGGTGAACCTCGGGGTGCTCCGCGGAGCGGACGTGCTCTACCTCGCCCGCATCCGCAATGCCGACCTCGTGACGGCCAACATCCAGGTGGGATCGACGCTCCCGGCCCCGCTGACGTCGATGGGCAAGCTGCTGCTCGCCTACCTCGACGAGGACGAGGTGCGAGACGCTCTCGCGGGCTTCGACTTCGGGCGCGCCGCCGGGCCCCACGCCGCTCGTTCCATCGACGAGCTGCTGCCGCGACTCGCCGAGACGAAGGCACAGGGCTTCGCCGTGCAGGACGAAGAGGTCGCGGTCGGCCTGCGCTCGATCGCCGTGCCGATCTTCGGACGCGACCCGCGCCCGGCGGCCGCGATCAACATCGCCGTGGCGACCAGCCGCCACAGCGTCGAGGATCTGCGCGGCCCCCTGCGTGAGCGGCTGAGCGCGACCGCGGACGAGATCTCGGTGCGGCTTCGCGCGGCCTGACCCGCCGGGTGGACACCGCCGCTCATCACGATTCCCGATGCGGCCCATCACGGCGCCTCGAGCGACCTAGGGTGAACCACGGCACGAAGGAGAGCCATGATCGACGACGACAGCACGCCCGACCTCCGGCACACCGACGGCGCGAGCCCGCGCGGCTACGACGGCTTCGGAGGCGTCGTCGCGCCGAGATCGTCGCAGTCGACGCCGTGGTGGCCGGCCCCGAAGCGACCGCCCGAGAAGGCCCCCAACGTCATCGTGATCCTGATCGACGACATGGGCTTCAGCGATGTCTCGCCGTTCGGCAGCGAGATCGACACCCCGGCGATCCAGGCGCTCGCCGACGACGGCTACCGCCTGACCAACTTCCACGTCGCGCCCGTGTGCTCGCCGACCCGTGCGGCCCTGATGACCGGCTGCAACCCGCACCGCGCCGGCGTCGGATCGGTCGCGAACATGAACCCCGGGTATCCCGGCATCCGCGGCGGACTCCCGACCGACATGCCCACCCTCGCAGAGACGTTCCGCGACAACGGCTACGCGACCCTCATGGTCGGCAAGTGGCACCTCACGCCCGAGACGAGCATGCACGACGGCGCCGACCAGTCCACGTGGCCGATCCAGCGCGGATTCGACCGGTACTTCGGGTCGCTCGAGGGCTTCACGACGATGTACCACCCGCATCGCATTCTGCGCGACAACTCCCCCATTACGGAGGAGTTCGCCGACGACGACTACCTCACCGACCGCCTCACCTCCGAGGCGATCGACATGATCGACGGCGTGCGCACCGGCGGCCCCGACAAGCCCTTCTTCCTCTACTTCGCCCACAACGCCGTGCACGGCCCGGTGCAGGCGACACCCGCGGACACCGCTCCGCACCGCGGCCGGTACGACGCGGGGTGGGACGCGCTGCGCGCACAGCGCTTCGCCCGGCAGCAGGAGCTCGGCCTCTTCCCCGACGAGACGGAGCTGTCGCCGTCGGGTCCGCAGAACACGCAGGGCGTGCCGCCATGGGAGTCGCTCGACGAGGAGACCCGCGCGCTCTACGCCCGCCACATGGAGGTCTACGCCGGCTCGGTGTCGGGCATCGACCGCAGCGTCGAGCGTCTCGTGACGCACCTGAAGGAGATCGGCGAGTACGACAACACCATCATCGTGTTCGCCAGCGACAACGGCGGCACCGCCGAGGGCGGCGTCACCGGCACGCGCAGCTACTTCAGTCAGTTCACCTTCGCGTCGGGTCTTCCCGACGACTGGGTGCGCGATGTGCCGCGGCCCCTCGACGAGATCGGCGGGCCCCGCGTTCACGGCCACTACCCGGCCGGCTGGGCGCACGTGTCGAACACTCCGTTCCGCCTCTACAAGGGGTCGGTGCACGAGGGCGGCATCCGCAGCCCGCTCATCGTGAGCTGGCCGGCGGGACTCCCTCGCACCGACCCGGATGCCGGCATCCGGCGCGACTTCGCGTTCGTCGCCGACCTGGCGCCGACGCTCGAGGAGCTCACCGGCGTCAGGCGGCCCGAGACGCTGCGCGGCGCGCCCACCGTCGCCCCGGACGGCGCGAGCTTCGCCGACGCGCTGCGCGGCGCATCCGACGCAGACCGCGGCAGCGATGGGCAGCACGTCACCTTCATGGGCCAGCGTTCCTACTTCGAGGGCCGATTCAAGATCGTGGGCATGGGCTGGGAGAAGGGCGGCGACGGGCCCGCGTTCTGGAAGCTGTACGACATCACCGCCGACCCCACTGAAGTCGACGACATCGCCGGCGATCACCCCGAGGTCGTCGCCGATCTCGCCGAGAAGTGGCGGCGTGCCGCCTGGCACAACACCGTCTTCCCGCTGCCCGACGACCCCACGATGCTGGTGAAGGTCCCGTCGACCGACCTGGAGCTCGAGCAGCCCGTCCGGCTTCGCCCGGGCGCCCCCGGACTGGAGCGCGTGCGGTCGTACAAGCTCATCGCGATGCGCTCGTTCACGGTCACGGCGCGGTTCGACGGCCCCGTCGGCGACGGCGTGATCGTCTCGCACGGCGACCAGGGCGGCGGGTACATCCTGTTCGCCGAAGCGGGCGCGCTGCACTTCTCGTACAACGCCTACGGCGATATGCACCGCGAGGACATCGCCGTCGGGGATGCTGTCTCGACCGTCACGCTGTCGTTCGAGGCCCGCGAGGAGTTCACGTGGGACATCGCGGTGGACGTCGACGGCACCCGGACCGTCCTGGCCGAGCGGGTGCCGATGCTGATGGGAATGGCTCCGTTCACCGGCATCAGCGTCGGCTACGACGGCGGCGGCCCGGTCGACTGGGACCTTCACGAACGCCACGGCTGGTTCCGCTATCACGGCGGTCTGCGCGACGTCGCCTACGCCCCCGGCGCCAAGGCGCCGTACAACGACGAGATCGTCGTCGCGATCGACGAGATCAGCGCTCGGCTCATCGACTGACGGGCCCGAAGACCGAATCGAACGTCCATAGAGGGGGACCCATGACCGCAACCGCCATCACCTGGCTCGCCCACAGCGTCGACGCCGAGCAGCTCGCCAGGGCCCGCGCGTTCGTCGAAAGCATCGGACTCGACGTGATCTCCGACACCGGCGACGTCATCATGGCGCAGACGGCCCGCGGCGACATCGTCGAGTACTGCGGTCCGGACGCCGAGGTGCCGCCGCACCTGTTCGCCGGTCAGTCCCAGGTCGCCGGGTTCCTCGTCGAGGACCTCGATGCCGCCGTCGCCCGGCTCGCTGAGCAGGGATTCGCAACCGTCGGGGACGCAGGGGAAGGCGGGGGCGTGAGGTTCCAGCATGTGATCGGGCCCGCGGGCGACGTCGTCGGACTCGTGGCGAGGCAGCCGGAATAGGAGTCGTCGTCAATCGGCGATCAGCGTCCCGCCGTCGATGACGATGTTCTGGCCCGTCACGAACGCCCCCGCGTCGGATGCCAGCCACACCACCGCGCCGGCCACCTCCTCCGGGCGGCCGAACCGACCCAGCGGAGTGCGCGCCAACCTGACTCTGGCGCGCTCGGGGTCGTCGGTGATCGGCGTCGCGAAGCCGGTATCGATCACTCCCGGCGACAGAGCATTGACGCGCACGCCGCGACCGCCCCACTGCACCGCGAGATTGCGCGCCACCTGAGCGTTCGCAGCCTTCGTGGCCCCGTAGCCCGAGATCGCGGTGTTGCCGCGGAGACCGGACAGACTCGACATCACGAGGAACAGCCCGCCGCCGGACGCCGCGATCGAGGGCAGGCCATGCTCGGCGAGTCGAAGCACCGAGCGCACGTGCAGGTCGAACATCGCGTCGAGCGCTGCCAGGGCCTCATCACCGCCCGGGTGGTCGCCGGCATCGGGAGGGTCGGCGGCGAAGCCGGCGTTGGCGAACACGACGTCCAGTCGTCCCCATCGTCCGATCGCCTCGGCGACGAGCTGCGCCGGCGCATCGGCGGCGGCCACATCACCGTCGACGCCCACCGCGGTCGCGCCCGCGTCGCGCAGCCGCCGCGCGACATCGTCCGAGCCCTCCAGGCCCGCGACGATCACCTTGGCTCCGGCCGCGGCGAGCGCGGTCGCGCTCGCCAGTCCGATGCCCGACGTGGCCCCGGTGACGAGCGCGACTCGTCCGGCCAGCGAGAAGAGCGTCTGCGGCGCGAACGCGGCCAGCGTCATCAGTCGTGCTGGACGGCGATCTGCTCGGGCTCGAGCTGGACGGCCCAGCCCTCGATGGTGCCGGAGTTCTCGTACTCCTCGATCTGCAGGATGCGGCGCCCGGTGTCGACGTTGTGCGGCAGCGACGTGGTGACGAACGCGGCGATCGTGAGCCACGCGTTCTCCTCGAACGCGATGCCCTCGAAGACGAGCACGTTGGCGTCGACGGTCTCGCGCGTGGTCGCCGCCGCGCGCGGCGATGCCGCGGTGACGGCGCGCGCCCCGTTGACCTTGTTGGCCGCGACGACGCCGGCGGCCGGCTCGTCGACGACGAGCACGCCGAACGCGTCGACGCCGGCATCCTGGTCGGCGATGACGGCCTTTCCGACCGTCACCGCGAAGATCGGGTAGTCGTCGCCCGGGTCGAGCGCCTCGGCGCCGTGCCAGACGACCTCGTGACCGCCGGCTCGGGCCCGCGCCTCGAGGGCGCGGCCGAGCTCGTAGCCGGCGTGATCGGCGGCGAAGTGGATCTTGGTCATGTCTTCTCTCCTCGCTGGGACGTCGGGGCCGGTCACACCGGGGGCGCGACGAACAGGCCCTTGTCGATGTCGTTGAAGGACTCGCGCGCGATGATCTCACTCATCACCTGCGCGGTGCCCCACTGGTCCTGGTTCGACAGCTGCGAGATGTCGAGGCGGTGCGGCTCCCAGTTCTCCTCGTCGAGCACCGACAGCTCGGTGGTGTACTCGATCGTGTTGCCGGCGGGGCTGAGGAAGTAGGCGAACGTGTTGTCGCCCGCGTTGTGCCGGCCCGGGCCCCAGATCATGCGGGCGCCCGAGCGCAGGATCTTGCCGGCGCCGCGCATCCACTCCTCGATGCCGCGCATCTCGAACGACAGATGGTGCAGCGAATGGTGCGGGCCCATCGCGACCGCCACCGAGTGGTGGTTGGGGTTGCAACGCATGAAGTGCATCATGTTCGCGCCGTCCGGGCGGATGAGCGAGTCCGAGATCGAGAAGTCGAGGTGGTCGACGTACCACTGCGCCGTGGCGTTGAGGTCGGCGGAGTTGAACACCACGTGAGAGAGCTTCGCGGGGATCGGCTCGCGCTCGCGGATCTTGCGGGCGGTGCGCGTCTGGTACCCGGTCGAGAACTCCAGCACGCGGCCGTCACCGTCGAACACGCGGAAGCCGTAGCCGCCGCCGAAGCCGTCGAGGTCCTGCGGCTCGTGCACGAACTGCACGCCCTCGGCGTGGAGCTTGTCGGCGAGCTCCTGCAGGTCCTCGCGCCCGTCGACGGCGAAGCCGACCAGGTCGATCCGCTTCTCGTCATCGCGCAGGCGCAGGATGAACGGCTCGGTGGAGCCCTCGGCGGCCAGGTAGCTGATGCCCTCTTCGGCGTGCACCTCGGTGAGACCCCAGTACTTCGTGAAGAAGTCGCGCTCCTCCTCGAAGTTGGGCACCGCGAGTGCGGCGTAGCGCAGATGCGCGACCAGTCGCTTCGTCATCATCGACCTTCTTTCTGTTCGGATGCCGCGGCGAGCGCGGCGGATTCGTTCGGGTTGTGCCGGAGGCGCGGCCGGGGCGACGCCGGCGGAAGATCCGGGGCCGCGACGCAGGCGCCCACGCGGGCGGTCAGTTCGCCGACGCCGTGGACGGTCATGGCGACCTCGTCGCCCTCCTGCAGCGGCGGTGGCGTGAGGCCGCCGTTGCGGCCCCACAGCTCGCCGAGGCAGCCGCCGTTGCCGATGGTGCCCGAGCCCAGCACGTCGCCGGGCTTGACCACCGAGTTGCGGGAGGCGTAGGCCACCAGCACCGGGAACGGCCAGCCCATGTTCGAGATCAGGTCCTCGCCGATGAGCTCGCCGTTGACGCGCACCTCGCCGCGCACGGCGAGGAAGCCGTCGGCGTCGAGGTGCGGCTCGAGCTCGTCGGCCGTGACGATCCATGGTCCGAGAGACGTGCCGAAGTCCTTGCCCTTGGCGGGACCGAGCCGAACCTTCATCTCGCGGCCCTGCAGATCGCGCGCCGACCAGTCGTTCATGATCGTGTAGCCGAAGATGTGGGATGCCGCCTGCTCGGGCGTGAGGTTCACGCCGTCGGAGCCGGACACGCCGCCGACGACGGCGGCGAGCTCGAGCTCGAAGTCGAGGCGCTCGGTCACCGGCGGCGAGACCGGCTCGCCGGGCCCGAGGATCGTGTGCGGATTGGTGAAGTAGAAGGTGGGGTACTCGTACCACTCGTCGGCGACGTGACTTTTGCCCTCGACCCCCGCGCTGACGCCCTCGACGTGCTCCTCGAACGTGACGAAGTCGCGGACCGAGGCGGGCACGAGCGGCGCGAGCAGTGTGACATCGGCGAGCGGCGCGCCCTCCGGACCCTCGGCGAGCGCAGCCGCATGAAGCGTCTGCGCCGCTCCGAGCCCGTCCGAGAGAACGTCGGCGACCGTCTTCCCGGCGGGGAAGGGGATCACCCGCTCGTCCTCGACGAAGCCCTCGCCGATCGTCCCGTCGGAGTGCTGCCAGCGGGCGATCCTCATGCCTGCACCCCCACCGTCACGAGGGCGTCGGCGTTGGCCGATAGGATGCGGCGCTCGACCTCGGTGGTGAGCCCCGCGGACTTCACGAACGCGACCGGGTCGGTCGAGCCCATGTCGAACGGGTAGTCGCTTCCGAGCACGACCTGCGTCGAGCCGACGGTGGCCAGCAGGTGGCGCAGCACCGCCGGATCGTGGATGACGGTGTCGAACCAGATCTTGCGCAGGTACCAGGACGGCTCGTGCGCGCACTTCTGCGCGTCCGGCCGGACGCGCCACGCGTGGTCGGAGCGGCCGATCGCGGTCGGCAGGTACCCGCCGCCGTGGGCGGCGACGATCTTCAGGTCCGGGTATCGGTCGAGGACGCCCGAGAAGATCAGGTGCGACAGCGCGACGGCGTTCTCGACCGGCTGCCCCACGGTGTTGGCGAGGTAGAAGCGGTCCAGACGCTCGTCGAGGCTGCAGCCGAACGGGTGCAGGAAGATCACGGCGCCGAGGTGCTCGGCGCGCTCCCAGAACGGTTCGAGCCGCACGTCCGACAACTCGACGTCGCCGGCGAACGACGAGATCTCGACCCCGGCGAGCCCGTGCCCGAGCACGGCATCATCGAGCGCGTCGACGATGAGCTTGGGATGCTGCAGCGGCACGACGCCGAGACCCACCAGACGGTCGGGCGCCTGGGCGACATGCTCGGCGACGAGCCGGTTAGCCTCGGCGGCGACCCAGGCCGCGAGGTCCCCGGGCGCCCACGGATAGAAGTGGTTCGGCGACGCCGACACCCACTGGCGATCGACTCCCTGGCGGTCCATGTCGGCCAGCCGCACGTTGACGTCGGTGAGCTTGGGGATGCGCGACCCGACCATCGGGCCCGACACCGCCTGGCTCGCGGCGCCGTTGCGGCGCAGCTCGAGCGCCGCCGCCTCGGCGACGAGCTCGGGGGCACGACGCTCGACCTCGGCATGGAGGCCGGGCATCAGCAGGTGCGCGTGGACGTCGGTGGTCATGCCGGCTGCGCCATCTTCTGCGCGATGCCGAAGATCAGGCCGCCGGCGTCGGCGTCCCGGTCGCCGTCGATCTGCCACTGCGCCAGCTGCACCGAAGCCTCGACCACTGCGGTGGCGCGCGGCAGGCGCCGCGCGTGGAAGGCATCCCACAGGCCCTGGTCGACCTGGTCGCCGCCGGTGAGCAGCTCGGTGAGGACGAGGGCGTCCTCGAGCCCCTGCGCGGCACCCTGCGCGATCGTCGGAGGGCAGCTGTGGGCGGCGTCTCCGATGATCACGACACGACCGCGGTTCCAGGGCTCGGCGACGACGTGCTTGGTGAACCACGTGTAGTTCGCGTGTGCGCCGGCCTCGAGATCGGTGCGGATCGCGTTCCACGGACCGGAGTACGCCCGCGACTCCTCGAGCATGATGCGGGTCGCCTCCGCGTCGCTGACGCCGACGCGGTCCTGCGCCTTCTCGACGAGGAACGCGTACATGGAGTCCTCGCCGGTGGGCGTGTAGCCGGCGATGTACACCGGGCCGCCGTAGTACAGCTCGCTGCGGACGACCTCGGCGGGGCGCGACACGAACGTGCGCCAGATGCCCATGCCCACGGGCTCGGGCTTGGTCTCGATGCCCATCAGATCGCGCACGGTCGAGTTCAGCCCGTCGGCCCCGATCAGCAGGTCGTAGGTGCCCGCCGACGCGTCGTTGACGAACACCTCGACGGCGTCGCCGCTCTGCTCGATGCCGGTCACCTTCGCGCCGAACGTGGCGTTCACGCCGGCCTTCTCCGCGTGAGCGAAGAGGATGCGCGCGAGCTCGGGACGGGGCATGCCCATGGCGGCGGGGTAGTCCGGGCCGCCGGTCTTGACGTCGGGCAGTTCGGCGACGATCGGGGCGTCCGGGCCGGGAGCGCGCAGGTTCAGCCCCTCGAAGGGGTAGCCGGCGGCCTTGATCTCGTCCCACGCGCCGAGCGTGTCGAAGGCGCGCAGAGCGTTGCCCTGCAGCGAGATACCGGAGCCGAGGGCGCTGAGCTCGGGCTGCGCCTCGAAGAGATCGACGGTGACGCCCGCCTTGGCGAGCTGGATGCCTGCGGCGAGGCCGGCGACGCCGGATCCGGCGATGGCGACCTTGTTCACTGCGGTCATGGGGAAGAACCTCTCTGTTCCTGCGGGTGTTCTCGGGTGTGTCTAGAGGATGGCGACGGGGTTGATCGGCGAGCCCACGGCCCCGGTGATCGGGAGCGGGGCCGCCGACAGCAGGAAGGCGTACCGCCCGGTCTCGGCGCACGCGGCGGCGAGCTCGTCGAGATTCCACATCTCGCCGATCGTGAGGCCCATGTTCGGGATCACCACCTGGTGCAACGGCTGGAACGACGGTGCGTCGAACTCGTTCGGGCGGACCTCGAAGCCCCACGTGTCGGTCGCGATAGCGGCGATCTCGGTGCGGTGCAGCCATGCGGCGGTGGTCAGCGACAACCCGGGTGCGGGCCCGCCGGCGTAGTCGCCCCAGCCGTCACGGCGGGTGCGGGCGTACTGTCCGGTGCGAACGACGACAATGTCGCCGCGTCCCACCTCGACACCCTGGGCGGCCGCTGTCGCCTCGAGGTCGGCGACCGTGATGGCGTAGCCGTCGTCGAGCTCGCCGGAGTCGGGCCGCAGGTGTCGACCGACGTCGAGCAGCACGCCCCGCGAGACGATCACGGATGCCGCATGCTCGATGCCCGTGACCAGGTCGCCGTCGCTCGTGACGACGTCGCCGGCCCGGCGCCCGTTCCACGCCGTGCCGTGGTCGAAGATGTGCCCGAGGCCGTCCCACTGCGTCGAGCACTGCAGCGGCATCGCGATGACGTCGTCGGCCCCGCCGATGCCGTGGGGGAAGCCCTGGGCGCCGCGCTCGGCATCCGTCCCGGTGTCGGTCATGGTGTGCACCGGGTTGGTGCGGCGGCGCCATCCCTTCTGCGGTCCGTCGGTGTCGAACGCCTGCGCCAGCGAGACGACCCGGCCCTCGCTCACGAGGCCGGCGGCCTCGACGCGCTTGTCCGCGTCGATGAAGTTCAGCGTGCCCAGCGCGTCGTCCTCGCCCCAGCGACCCCAGTTGCGGAACGCCTCGGCGCGCGCGGCGATCTCGGCCTCGGGGTTCTGCCGGTCGAGGTCGGCGGGGTTCTCCGACGGCGCGGTCACGAGGCGTCCTCCGCCACGCAGCGGACGACCTGCGTTCCCAGGCCCTCGATCGAGCCGGTCATGACGTCGCCGTCGCGCAGGAAGCGACCCCAGTGCTGCCCGTTGCCCTGGGGGCTGCCGGTCAGCAGCAGATCCCCGGGCAGCAGCGGCATGTTCTGCGACGCCGCCGAGATGAGCGCCGGGATGTCGAAGAGCAGGTCGTCGGTGTTCCCGTCCTGCATGCGGTCGCCGTTGAGGTCGAGCGCAACGGCGAGGTGCCCGCCGTCGACGTGCGCTGCGGGAACCAGGAAGGGCCCGGTCGGAAGGAAGCCCGGTGCGTTCTTCGATCGGTACCAGTCGGTGCCGATCTCCTTCATGTCCTTGCGGAAGACCAGGTCGCGTGTCGTGACGTCGTTGACGATCGTGTAGCCGGCGACGTGATCCATCGCCTCGTCGCGAGAGACGCGGAAGGCCTCGCGGCCGATGACGATCGCGAGCTCGAGCTCCCAGTCGTGGACGTCGCTGTAGGACGGCAGCACGAGCGGCACGTCGTCGCCGACGACCGCCGTGGGCAGACCGATGAAGAAGTACGGCTCGCCGCTCTTCTTGCGCTCGTCCATGAGGTTGGCCGCGAACGCGCGAGCCTCCTCGGGCGTCCGGTCGCTGTTGTTGGTCAGGCCCGCCGCGACCAGCTCGATGACGTGCTCGCGGTAGTTCGCGCCGGCCTGCAGCACCTGGCGCGGCTCGACCGGGGCCGTGAGGACGGCGTCGGCGAGCGGCATCCATCCGCCTTCAGGGGAGGCGGCCAGCGCGGCCAGTCGCTCCCAGTCGGGCGCGGCGAGGAACGCGTTGAGCGTCGGCGCACCGAGCGTCTCGGTGTCGAGAGGTCGGATGCGGTCGCCGGCGACGAGACCGAGGCGCACGTCGTCTCCATCCCGATAGCGGGCGAGGGCGAAAGGAGCGGCCGGGCCGCGAGACGTCGTCATCGATGTGTCCTCCTGCCGCGAACGGCGATGCTGCTCACAGCACGGACGCGACGTCGCGACCGCACTGTCACTGTGGTTTCCCCATCATCGAACCCGGCATTTCATAAGGGAACCGGATTTCGTCTATTCCGCTCATCCACAGGATCTATGACTAGGCTGACAGCGCATCCGACGACGAATCACCGCGGAAGGATCACGACGACGTGGCCGCCAACAACCCCCTGTCGCGACTCGACCTGAATCTGCTCGTGTCGCTCGATGCGCTGCTGACCGAACGCAGCGTCACGCGGGCAGCCGAGCGCCTGCACCTGAGCCAGCCGGCACTGAGCGCGTCCCTGGCGCGCCTGCGCACGCACTTCAACGACCCGATCCTGGCGCGCCGCGGCAACTCCTACGAGTTGACCCCCCTCGCGGCCCGCCTGACGGAGCACACCGCGATCGCTCTCGACGCCGCACGCCGGGTGTTCGAGGCGCAGGCGGAGTGGGAGCCGTCGGACTCCACTCGGGAATTCTCGGTGTTCGGCTCCGACTACGGCTTCGCGACGATCGGCGCAGCGGTATCGCGCATCGCCGCGCGCGTAGCGCCCGACGTCCGGTTCCGGTTCATGCTGCACACCACCCCCATCGTCGATGACGCCGCGACGAGCTTGCGCTCCGTCGACGCCATGGTGATCCCGCACGGCTACCTCACCGACCTCCCCTTCCAGGACCTGTGGCACGACCGGTGGGTGATCGTCGCGGCCGAGGACAACGAGGCGGTCGCCGACGGTCTGACGATGGAGCTCCTCTCGGAGTCCCCGTGGGTCTTCACCTACCGCTCCCGGTCCGCGTTCACGTCGGCCAGCCGTCAACTGCAGCTCATGGGGATCGACCCGAGGGTCGAGGTCGTCGTCGAGAGCTTCATGTCGCTGGGACACTTCGTCACGGGTACCCGGCGCCTCGGCATCGTGCAGTCGGCGATCGCGCCGATGGTCGCGCGCAACAGCGGACTGCGGGTGCTCGATCCGCCGTTCGACGCCGCGCCGACGGCGAACGCGCTGTGGTGGCATCCGGTCCACGATCGCGATCCCGAGCATGCCTGGATGCGCAGCATCTTCGCCGAAGCCGCCGACGAGGTGCAGGCGACCGTCGACGCCGGCCAGGCTGTCGCGCCGCCGGTGCCGTAGGCCGGCGCCCTCGCGAATCAGGGCCCGATGCAGCGGACAGGGTCCGTGGCGACTCCGGGGGGCGAGGGGCGTCTGCCCTCTCGCGGAAGCCTCATGGCGCCGATCACGCGCGAGTGCCATCATGCGGTGAGCGCGCCCGACGGCGGAGTCCGGCGCCTGCGAGAACCGGATTCGAGGCGACGATGAAGACACGTGCCGCGGTGCTGTGGACCTCCCCCGGAACGTGGGAGGTCCGGGAGGTCGACCTGGACGATCCGGGACCCACCGAGGTCCTCGTCCAGATGGTCGCGACCGGCCTGTGCCATTCCGACGACCACATCTCCACTGGGGACCTGCCGTTCGAGCATCCGCCCGTCGTGGCCGGGCACGAAGGCGGCGGCATCGTGCGGCAGGTCGGCTCCGCCGTCACCGATCTGGCGGTCGGCGACCACGTCCTGACCTCGTTCATCCCGTCTTGCGGGCGCTGCAAGTGGTGCGCGCGGGGTCAGCAGAATCTGTGCGACGCGGGCGGGAACGCCATGATCGGCGAGCAGCCGTCCGGTGGCTACCGCATGCGCGCAGACGGCGCCGAGATCGCGACGATGACCGGACTGGGCGGCTTCTCGCAGTGGCAGGTGTTCGATGAGACGTCGCTGATCAAGATCGACCCGTCACTGCCGCTGCACACGGTGTGCCTCGTCGCGTGCGCCGTGCAGACGGGCGTGGGGTCGGCGACCAGCGCCGCCGACGTGCGCCCCGGCGATGTGGTCATCGTCATGGGGGTCGGCGGGATCGGCATGAACGCCGTGCAGGGAGCGGCGCTGGCGGGAGCGAGCCACGTCGTCGCGGTCGACCCGGCGCCGCGCAAGCGGGAGTGGGCACCGCAGTTCGGCGCCACCGAGGTCTTCGCCGACATGCCCGCCGCGCAGGAGTTCGTCGCCTCGATCACGAACGGGCAGGGGGCGGACTCGGCGATCGTGACCACGGGCGTCGTCACGAACGAGCACATCGGCCAGGCCTACCAGGCGATCCGCAAGGGCGGGACCGTGGTCGTGACGGGCCTCGGCCCCGCAGACGACGACGGCCCGATCCCGGGCTTCAACGCCTCGGACACGGCACTCATGCAGAAGCGCATCCAGGGCGCCCTGTTCGGGATGGGCTCACCGCGCGACGCCATGCCGACGATCCTCGAGCTCTACCGCGCCGGCCGGATCAAGATCGACGAACTCGTCACGAAGCGCTACACGCTCGACCAGATCAACGAGGCCTACGCCGACATGCACGCCGGCGACATCATCCGCGGCGTGATCGACTTCGTGCCGGTCGGGGAGAGCATCGACTGATCCGGGCCGGGGGTCTCGTGACGACGGGCCCAAAGACTCTGGCGCGCACCCGTGATCAGCGGTTCGGTTGGCGTGAGCGAGCCCGGGCGGCCGCCACCGGCCACGGCCGGGTCGCGGATCGCCGGAGGTGCACGATGAACGAGGAACTCCTGCTCCACCTGGCCGAGATCGGCGGCGTCTTCGTGGGATTCGGGGCTCTCATCGCCGTGCGCAGCCCTGAATCCCGCGATCCCCACGCACGCGGGTACCTCCGCGCGATGGTGTGGATGGGGAGCAGCACGATGCTGTTCGCGCTGCTGCCGATCATCCTCGCCGGCTACGGTCTGTCCGGCCGGGCGCTCTGGCTGACGTGCGCCATCGTGGCGCTGATCGTCTACCTGCTGCTCGTGGTGATCGACAACCGCCAGCCCGATATGAGCGGCGAATGGGAACACGCACACCCCGCCTACGGGCGGACATTCGTCGCCGTCGGCCTGCCTCTGCATGCCACGATCGCCGGCGGCTCGCTGCTCATCATCATCGGCATCCTCCCCACCCTCGAGCCGGCCATCTACGCAACCGTGGTCACCGCGACCCTGGTCTTCGCGGCGTGGACGCTCGTCATGCTGCTGTGGGATCCGCTACCGCCGAGGCGTCGCCGGAAGTCGGCGGAAGTCCGGGCGCAGCGGCAAGCACCGAAGAGCGGTGCTTCGCCCTCGGCAACGGGGAATCACTCGATGCGGCATCCGCGTCCGCCCGCCGGACGTCGCGAATCCGAGGCTCGCCGAGTGCGGGCGATGACCGGATCGCGAAGCGCGGGAGGTGCGCGATGAACGAGGAGCTCTTTCTCCACCTGGCCCCCGCGACAGCCTCCGCTCTCAGCGCCGGGCGTCGCGGATCCAGGGCTCGCCGAGCGCGAGCAGTGCGGCATCCGACGTGAGCAGGTCCATCGATTCGGCCCGGGCCTGAGCGAGCAGCATCCGATCGAACGGGTCATGGCGGGCCAACGCCGGGAAGCCCGCGAGCGCGGCCGCGTGCTCGGCGGTGAACGCAAGCTCGACGAGGCCGGAGTCGGCGAAGACCTGAGGGTACCCGTCGCCGCCCGGCAACTCGAGTCGCCCGAGCATGCTCTTGATCGTGATCTCGAGGACGGTGGCCGCCGAGAAGTGCACGCGCTGCGCCTCGTCGATCCGCATCCGGCTCTCAGGGCCGAGCAGCGGGTCGTCCCGGTAGAGCCACAGCAGCGCGTTGGCGTCGAGCAGGATCACGACCCGGACCCGTAGAAGAGCTCCGCGATCTCGTCATCGACTCCGTCGAAGACTCCGGGATCGTGGACGGGCTCACCGGAACCGAGCCCGTACACGACCTGCACGTCTCGGTGGACGACCAGGTCGACGACGGGCACACCGGCCCGCGCGATCGTGACCTGCTCGCCCGCCAGGACGCGCGCGATCAGAGCCGACAGCTGCGACTTCGCCTCGTGGACGTTCACCTGGGTCACGGCACCAGCTTAGCCAAGTCTGGCTAAGTCCGCCGACCTGCGCGCCTCAATAGTGAGACGTCGGGCGAGCCGGCCCCCACCGGCCCGCCCGACGAGTGGGTCAGACGACGGCGGCGCGGAGCGAGGCCGCCGCAGCGCTGACATCCTCGGCGCCGTAGATCGCGCCGCCGGCGACGGCGACCTGCGCGCCCGAAGACTGCACGGCCGGGATCGACGCGGCGTTCACGCCGCCCGCGACCGAGAACGGCACGCCCGCGGCACGGCCGGCCTCGAGCAGCCCCTCGAGCGAGTAGCCCTCCTTCGCCTGCTCGTCGAGGCCAGCGTGCATCTCGACGAACGCGGCGCCGAGCGCGACGGCCTCGCGGGCGCGCTTCGCCTTGTCGTCGACGCCGATGAGGTCGACGACGACGCCCTTGCCGTGGGCGGTCGCGGCCTTGACCGCCCCCGCGATGGTGCTGTCGTCGGCCGAACCGAGCACCGTGACGAGGTCCGCCCCCGCGCGAAACGCGATGTCGGCCTCGAGCTCGCCGGCGTCCATGGTCTTCAGGTCGGCGAACACCACCTTGTCGGGGTGGGCCTGCTTCATCGCGGTGACCGCCGACAGGCCCTCGCTCTTGATGAGGGGCGTGCCGAGCTCGAGGACGTCGACGTGGTCGGCAGCGGCCGCGGCCAGGCGCAGCGCGTCCTCGGTGGTGAGCGTGTCGATGGCGAACTGGATCTTCATGATTCTGCTTTCTGGGGTTCTGTCCTGCGCGAGGGCGTGCGGGACGGGGTCATTCGAGGTTCGCGTGGCGCGGCCACAGGTCGTCCGCGCTGCGGCCGCTCTCGCGCCACAGCGTGTGGAAGAGGGCGTCGCCGAGGAGCATCACGGTCTGCTCGAAGAGGCTGCCCGCGTACTGCACGGACGCGGCGCCCGAACGATCGAGCTTGTCGGCGGCGGGGACGACCACCACGGGCCGCGCCAGCATCGCCAGCGGCGAGTCGGGCGCCGTCGTGATCGCCGCGACCTCGGCGCCGACGTCGCGTGCCGTCGTGGCCGCCCGCACGATGCCCGACGTCGTCCCGGATCCGCTGGCGACGATGAGCAGGTCGCCCGCGGCGATGGCGGGCGTCGTGGTGTCGCCGACGACGAACACGGTCACACCGAGGTGCATCAGACGCATCGCGGTCATCCGCAACGCGAGTCCCGAGCGGCCGGCGCCGAGCACGAACACGCGATCCGCGGCGACGACGGCCCGCGCGAGCCGGTCGAGCCGGTCGCGCTGCGTGTCGGCGATTCGGTGAAGGACGGCCGAGACCTCGATCTCGATCTCGAGCAGGTCGGTCCGGGGAGTGGCGATCGCGGTGGTCACGACACGATGATCCGCGGCTGTGCGCCACGATGCCGCCCGCCGGTCGGGGAGAGAACCTACCCGTTCGGGCAGGTATGCCCCATCCGGGTAGGGTTCTCGAGTGACTGCTCCCCTCGCCGCTTCACCCGCCGACCGCCTGCGCGCCCACGATCAGGCGCGGCTGCTCGCCGAGCAGGCCGACCGTCACGCGGTGGTGCTCGAGTCGCTGCTGGCGGTGCTGCGCTCGTCGCGACTGG
The DNA here is from genome assembly GCA_029319145.1 of Microbacter sp. GSS18. Lineage (NCBI taxonomy): Bacteria > Pseudomonadati > Bacteroidota > Bacteroidia > Bacteroidales > Porphyromonadaceae > Microbacter > Microbacter sp. GSS18. The sequence continues at coordinate 2,783,012 of CP119753.1, forward strand.
ATGATCGGGCTGCTCGCCAGAACGCGATCGACATCGCCGCGACCGCGCTGGTCGAGCTGCGAACCGTCTCGGACGAGCGCCGGCACGACCTGCTCGAACCCGTCGTCGGAGCCTTCGCCCGCCTCAAGGGCGACCTGCGCCCGCTCGTGCGCTTCGGTGACCTCGACGTGCAGTTCGTCGAGCCGCCCGCCAACGGACGCGCCCTGCCGGGCGAGGTGGCCCAGGCCGCGCGGGCGATCGTGCGCAACGCCGTCCTGGCGTTCGTGGACGCGGCCGAGGCACGGCGCGTCCGGATCCAGTGGGATTGCGACGGGCTGAACCTGATCATCGGCATCCGGGACGACGGGCGCGGCGAGCTGCGCGCCCACGACGACGCCCTCCGGCCGATCGCGGAGCACGTCTCGGCGCTGGAGGGCCGCATGACGGTGACCTCGACCCCCGGATGGGGCAGCGACGTCGGGATCGTGATCCCCCTGGATCCCCCGCAGACGCCGTCGCCCGTCGAGGACGTCTCCGACCTCACCGAGCGCGAACGCGACGTGCTGCGCCTCCTGGCGGCGGGTTCGCGCAACGCGCAGATCGCTCAGGAGCTCGCGATCAGCCCGCACACGGTGAAGTTCCACGTCTCGCGCCTGCTGCACAAGACGGGGGCACGCAATCGCGTGGAGCTGGTCTCACTGCTGCGCTGATCCTCCGGCGACGCTCAGGCCGAGACCCTCTCGTCGATCCCCGCGAAGAACTCGCCGAGCACCTTGGCGACGGCGGCGGGCTGCTCGACCGGCGGCAGGTGCGCGGCATCCGCGATCCACGCGACGGCGCCCTCCTGCACGCCCTCCGCGATCTCGACCAGGGCCGGCTCGGGAGTGACCTCGTCGAACTCTCCCCACAGGGCGAGCACCGGCGTCTCGATCTCGCCGAGCCGGTCGCGCACGTCGTAGCCGGCGAGCGCTTCGCAGCACAGCGCGTAGCTCTCGTCGTCGGTGTCCTGCAGCGCCTGCAGCAGACGCGCGGTGAGCTCGGGTTCCCGCGCCATCGACCCCGGCGCGAACCAGCGCTGCGCCGAGCCCACGGTGAGTGCCGAGGTGCCCGACGCGCGCACCTCGGCCGCGCGCTCGTGCCATCCTTCGGGCTCACCGAACCTCGCGGCCGTGCACAGCAGGGCAGCCCCGTCGACCATGCCCGGATGCCGCAGCATGAGCTCGAGCCCGACCGCGCCGCTGAACGAGACGCCCGCGTAGCGGAAGTGCTCGTGCTCGTGCGTGCGCAGCGCGTCGGCGACGGCATCCGCGATCTCGCCGATCGTGAAGGGCCCGCTAGCGGGCGGCGCGGCGCCGTGGCCTGGCAGGTCCCACGCGACCACACGGTGCCGCTCGGCGAGCCGGGGCACGACGGTGTCCCACAGGACGGTCGACGTGCCCAGCGACGGCCCGAGCACGAGCAGCGGCGCATCCGCGTACCCGACGGGGGCACTGAGGGCGATGGACGGTGCGGTCATGAGGGTTCCTCCACTCCGATGTCGAGGCTGCGATCGACGATACGCCCGGCGAGCCCGGTGTACCGGGCAGGCTCGAGCAGGTCGTCGATGTCGACGTCCGCGCCGGAGGCCGAGACGGCCTCGCGGACGAGGCCTTCGAACGACTCTCCCCCCGCGGCCCGGGCGATGATCCGCGCGACCGCATCCGCACCGAGGACGGGAGCGAGCACGGCCGACACCCGCTCGGAGACGATGAGTCCGCCGGTCGCCCCAAGATTGCGGGCGATCGCCGCGTCGTCGATCGTGAGGCCGGCGATCAACCGCGAGAGCGTCCCGGTCGCGCCGAGGGCCAGGCGCAGCAGCTCGCGCAGCGCGGGCCATTCGGCGTGCCACGCTCCGTCCGGGCGCTCGTCGACCGCCAGGGCGGCGGCCGTGTGCAGCGTGGCCGCCAGGTGCGGCGCCCGGATCGCCGCCGAGCGGATGAGGACGGATGCCGCGGGATTTCGCTTGTGGGGCATGGCGGACGATCCGGCCGGGGCGCCTTCGGCGAGCTCGCCGATCTCGGTGCGACTGAGCGTCGCGACATCCGCGGCCACGACGCCGGCGGCGTCCACCGCCTGCACGAGTGCGTCGCCGAGCTCGGTCACGGGCCAGCGGGTGGTGTGCCACGGCGCGTCGGGCGTCGCGAGGGCGAGCTCGGCCGCGAACGTCGCGGGCAGCGCCTCGGCCGCCGCGAGGGCGTCCCGCGGACCGCGCGTGCGGGTCGCGGTCTCGACCGAGGCGGCCAGCGTCCCCGCCGCTCCGCCGAGCTGCGCGGGGAGGGCGCCGGCGGCGTCGGCGAGCCGGCGGCGGGCACGGCGGACGCCGGCGAGCCACGTCGCCGCCCGCAGACCCACGGTCGTGGGCACGGCGTGCTGACCGAGCGTCCGGGCGGCGGCGACGCTGTCGCGGTGGGCGGCCGCGATCGCGACCAGTGTCGCCTCGACGTCGACGAGGTGCGCGTCGATCGCCTCGGCGGAACGCCGGGCGACGAGCATGAGAGCCGAGTCGAGGACGTCCTGGCTCGTCGCCGCGGGATGGATCCACGGGCGGTGCTCGACGGCCACGCGCTCACGCATCGTCCCCACCAGAGGGATCACCGGGTTGCCGACGCTGGCGCCGGCCGCCGCGAGTGCGGCAGGGTCGATGCCGTGGCCCGCGCACGGCTCTCCGGCGCCTCGCCAGCCGAACGCCGCGGAGACGGCGTCGGCCGCCGCGGCCGGCGCGACGCCGACGGTACACCAGGCACGGGTGAGCGCTACCTCGGCCGCGACGAGCGCACCCAGGACGGCCTCGTCGGCCACGGGGTCGTCGAAGCCGACAGTGACCGGCGCCAGCAGGCCGAGGTCGCGTTCGGACACGTCACTCCTTCCGCCGACGGCGCGTCACTTCCCGCGCAGCTGGTCCTGCAGGTCGCGCGACGCCTGCACGACGAGCGGTCCGAGCCTCCGCTCGTCGGCGCGGTCGAGGTGGACGACCACGCCGAGAGCGATCGGCGGCATGCCCTCGACCGGTCCCAGCGGCGCGGCCACCGAGATGTTCCCCAGTGTCATCTCCTCGCGGGTGTGGGCGTAGCCGCGCAGGCGCGCCTGGGCGATCTCGGCGCGCAGCTCGTCCTCGTCGATGACCGTGTGCACCGTTTCGCGCTCGCGCGGCGCCTCGAAGTACTGCTCGAGCCACGCTTCGTCGCGCGCCGAGAGCAGCGCCTTGCCGACACCTGTGGCGTGCAGCGGACCGCGCCCTCCCATGCGGCTGAGCGTCGCGATCGAGCCGCGCCCGGTGATCCTGCCGACGTAGAGCGCGAACGAGGTCTGCGGTGTCGCGCCCGAGAGAACGGCGAGGTGCACGTTCTCGCCGGTGGCCTCGTACAGCCGCGCCATGTGCGGCAGAGCCGTCTCGCGCAGCCGCAGCGACAGCGGCGACAGCTCGCCGAGCTCCCACAGGCGCACGCCGATGGTGTAGCGGTGGCCGGCCGCCCGCCCGAGCAGCTGCTCGGTCACGAGCTGCGCCAGCAGTCGGTGCAGCGTCGACGACGCCAGCCCCGTGCGCTCCGAGAGCTCGGCGGCGGTGAGCTCGGGCTCGTCCTCGCTGAAGCAGTCGAGCACACGGAGCATCCGGTCGAGGACCCCCTCGCCGCCGGTGTCGTCCGCCGCCCTGGCCACGTCTTCACGCTACCGCCGCCGGGGCATGGCACGCTGGGCCCCATGGCCAACTCGCCGTCGGGAGACTCGGTGATCGACCGTCTCGTGCGGGTCCTCGAGACGTTCACCGCCGACCGGACGGTGCAGACCGCCTCCGACATCGGCCGCCGCGCGGGCCTGCCCTCATCGACGGCCCATCGTCTCGTCGACGATCTGGTGCGCAGCGGCCTCCTCGAGCGGGACGACGAGCATCGTGTGCGGCTGGGGATGCGACTGTGGGAGCTGGCGCTGCGCGGCTCGTCCGCGCTGCGGCTGCGCCAGGCGGCGCTGCCGTTCATGGAGGGCGTCCAGGCCCGCATCCGCGAGCACACCCAGCTGGCCGTGCTCGAGCAGGACGAGGCGCTGTTCGTCGAGCGGCTCTCGCACCCCGCGGCCGGCGCCAACATCACGCGCATCGCCGGACGGCTGGCACTCCACGCATCGTCCTCCGGGCTCGTGCTGCTCTCCTACGCACCGGACGATGTGCGCGAGCGGGTGCTGTCGGGCCCGCTGCCGGCGATCTCCCCCGACACCGTGACCGAGCCGGCGGCCCTGCGGCGGGTGCTGGCGGGGATCCGCGAGCGCGGCTTCGTCGTGTCGCCGGGCTCGGTGGAGTCGGTCTCGACCGGCGTCGCGGTGCCGGTCCGCGACCGCGGCCGCGTCGTGGCGGCCCTGTCGGTGATCCTGCCCCGAGACGCCCCGACCGACGACGCCGTGGTGACGCTCCTGGCCGCGGCCCGGGGCATCGAGAACGCCCTGCGCTCCGCGCGCGACTGACCCCGCCGCCCGGACCCCGACACCGTGTCCCACTTCTGGCCGCGCGCCGGCGCCGCAGGCGGCCGAAACTGGGACACACTCTCCGACCCCCGGACTCCATGTCCCACTTCTGGCCGCGCAACGGCGCGACAGGCGGCAAAAACCGGGACACACCCTCCAACCCCCGGACTCCATGTCCCACTCCTGGCCGCGCAACGGCGCGACAGGCGGCAAAAACCGGGACACACCCTCCAACCCCCGGACTCCATGTCCCACTTCTGGCCGCCTCCCGGCTTCGCGGGCGGCCAGAAGTGGGACACGGGCTCGCTGAGCGGGGCGGGATTTGGTTCCTGTTGAACGGGAACGGATGCGTTGAGCGCGGCGCGCGGCGCGCACACTGGTCTCGGCATCCCACCTCGTCGAAGGAGACGACCCATGACCACCACCGTTCGCACCCGCGTCGCCATCGTCGGCGCCGGCCCCGCGGGGCTGATGCTCTCGCACCTGCTCGCCGATGCGGGCATCGAGTCCGTCGTGATCGACCAGCGAACCCGCGAGGACATCGAGCAGACGATCAAGGCCGGCATCCTCGAGCAGGGCGCTGTCGAGGTGCTCGACACGCTCGGCGACTTCTCCCGCGCCCGCACCGTCGGCATGCGCCACGACGGCATCGAACTGCGCTTCGCCGGCGAGGGCCACCGCATCGACTTCGCCGACCTCGTCGATCGCGGAGTGTGGCTATACCCGCAGCACGAGGCGCTGAAGGACCTCATCGCCGCCCGCCTCGCAGGCGGCCAGGACCTGCGCTTCGGCGTGACCGCCGACCACGTCGAGGGCGTCGACACCGACCGCCCGACCGTGATCGCGACGGATGCCGAGGGGCAGCCGCTGCGGATCGAGGCCGACTTCGTCGTCGGCGGAGACGGCTCGCGCAGCGTGGTCCGCTCGGCCGTGACGGGGTCGTCGCACGGCGGCTACTTCCGCGAGTACCCGTTCGCGTGGTTCGGCGTCCTGTGCGAGGCGCCGCCGAGTGCGGAGGAGCTCATCTACAGCAACTCCCCCAACGGGTTCGCGCTCATCAGCCAGCGGTCCAAGACCATCCAGCGCATGTACTTCCAGTGCGACCCCGAGACAGATCCGAACGCGTTCAGCGAAGAGGAGCTGTGGGAGAAGTTGCAGTCGTGCGTGCCGGGAACGACCCTCAACGAGGGCCCGATCTTCCAGCGCGACGTGCTGCGCTTCCGCAGCTTCGTCGCGCAGGAGCTGCGCCACGGCCGCGCCGCGCTCATCGGGGATGCCGCCCACACGGTGCCACCGACCGGCGCGAAGGGCATGAACCTCGCGATCGCGGACGTGGTCCTCCTCGACAAGGCGCTGCGCACGCTGTTGCTCGAAGGCGACGAGCGCCTGATCGACGCATACGCCGAGACGGCGTCGCAGCGCATCTGGAAGGCCCAGCACTTCTCGTGGTGGATGACAACCATGCTTCACCTGACGCCCGACGCCAGCGACTTCGACCGGCACCGTCAGCTCGGCGAGCTGCGCAGCGTCGTGGAATCCGAGGCAGGTCGTCGCTACCTCGCCGAGGCTTACACCGGCTGGCCGCTCGACACCGGGAACTGACCGCGCCGCTCGTGTGGTGCGCTCCTGGCGCCCCTTTCGAGCCCCTAGCATGATCAGACGCCAGAGCGGCCCCCACCCCATGCGGAGAGCAACGTGAAGCCCAACATCCTCTTGATCACCGCAGACGACATGGAGGGGACCACACCCGGCGCGTTCGGCGGGCCCGAGGGCGTGACGCCCGCACTGGATGAGCTGGCGTCGGAGGGCATGATCTTCGAACGCGCGCACGTCCCCATCGCCGTGTGCCAGCCGAGCCGTTCCGCGATGCTGACGGGGATGTGGCCACACCGCAACGGCGCTGAGGGATTCGAGCCGATCGACGATGAGGTACCTCTGCTGACGACGCTCCTCGCTGCGGCCGGCTACCGCACGGGCATTCTCGGCAAGGTCAAGCATCTTGCTCCCGTGGAGCGCTTCCGATGGGACCTCATCGTCGACATGGCCTCACTCGGCATGGGGAGAGACCCGGCCCGCTATGCGGAGTCGAGCAGGGAGTTCATCGCCGCCAGCGGTGAGAGACCGTGGTTCCTGATGGTCAACGCCCACGACCCGCACCGGCCTTTCCACGGGTCGACAAGCATCGACCGCACTTTCACCGAAGCCCAGCGCGAGACGATTCCTGAACCGAGCCGAATCTTCGCCCCGGATGAGGCGACGCCCGTCCCGGGCTACCTCCCCGATCTCGAAGACATTCGCACGGAGTACGCCCAGTACCTCAGCTCGTCCCGTCGTTGCGATGACGTCGTTGCGGCCGTGCTTCGGGTCCTCGCGGATTCGGGGCACGCCGCGGACACCCTCGTGGTCTTCCTCTCCGACAACGGCATGGCATTCCCCTTCTCCAAGGCGAACTGCTACCTGCAGTCGACCCACACACCACTCATCGTGAGGTGGCCAGGACGGGTCGCGCCGGGCAGCCGTGGCCCCCAGGGCTTCGTCAACATGCTGGACCTGTTCCCGACGTTCTGCGAGGTCGCGGGAGTCGATGCGGGCGACACCGACGGTCGCACCCTCCTGCCGGCGCTACTCGGCACCGCCGAGAAGGCCGACAGCGAGGTGGTGACCGTCTTCCACGAGACGGCGGCAAAGAACCGTTACGAGATGCGCTGCGTCCAGGACGGCGAGTACGGGTACATCTGGAACGGATGGGCGGGCACAAGGACCCGGTACACGGCCGAGAACATGAGCGGCCTCAGCTGGAAGGCGATGGTCGCTGCCGCCACTTCCGACCCGGACATCGCCGATCGCGTGTCCTTCTACCAGGACCGCCCGACCGAGGAGTTGTACCACCTCGCCTCAGACCCGCACAGCCTGAAGAATCTGGCCGCCGACCCTGCTCACACCCCGGCCCTCGAGGCCAAGCGCGCATCTCTGCGGGCGTGGATGGCCGCTACTTCGGATCCCTCCCGCCGCGCGTTCGAGAAATCGCTCCGACCGCGATGGTGGGCGCGACGTCGGCGACGGATCACCGGCTGATGAGTCACTGCTGGCTCGCCCCCGAATCCGCGCCGGCGGAGCTGTAGCGGCCCGGCGAACTGCATCTCCACCGTTCAAGAGCGCGGGCACGATCCGAACGCAGGCCCTTGTCCGCACCACTCTGCAGCGGGTACCGCGCCGCGGTGTCACCCGTCGACGGCCTTGCGGACTGTGCGGGCGACTGGTTGCGTGCGGAGAGAAGCTCGGAAGGAGTCCCCCATGTCAGATCACGTCTACCGCGTCGTCGAAGTCGTCGGAAGCTCGCCGGACGGCATCGACGCCGCGATCAGGAACGCCGTTGCTCGAGCATCCCAGACGCTGCACGGCCTCGACTGGTTCGAGATGACGTCGGTGCGCGGGCAGATCGACGACGGCGCGATCCAGCACTTTCAGGTCACTGTCAAGGTCGGGTTCCGACTGGACGACGCCGAGTAGCCGAGGCGTACGCGGCCTCCGGTCCCGAGGGCCGGCACGCGACCCCTGGATGCGCGCGGATCAGCCCTCGGGCGACGGGCCGGCGTCCCCCGCGGCGTGCGCGACGGTGCGGCGCAGAACCTGCGCCGTGAGTGCCCCGCAGACCAGGAACAGCACCACCGCGGCCAGGATCGCCAGGAGCGGAATCGTCCACGCGCCCGTCGCCTCGTGCATGGCCCCGAGCAGGATCGGCCCCGCGGCCGCGACGGCGTAGCCGACGCCCTGGACGATGCCCGAACGGGTCGCGGCGGTGTGCGCGTCGCCGCCGAAGGCGCTGATCATGATGAAGACGACGGTGATGCCTCCGCCCTGGGCGACACCGCCCACGAGGCACCACAGCAGCCACAGCTGGGGTGCGACCAGGAAGCCGACGGGCACCGCGAGCCACGCGATGCCCGCGGCCGCGGCACCGACGGCGATCGAGGCGCGCACCGTCACCAGCGGCAGCGTCATGCTCCCCGCGATGCCCGCCACCTGGAAGATCGCCGCGACGGCACCCGCCGCCGCGGGCGACAGTCCTTCTCCGACGAGCAGGGTCGGCAGCCATGCCGTCGTCGAGTAGAAGGCGAAGGCCTGCCCAGCGAAGGCTGCGGCGAGCAGCCACGTCCCGCGATTCCGGACGACGGACGGGTCGCCGCCCCCGTCCGCGGGACGCGAGTGCGCCCGCGGCGTGAAGCTCGCGCGCACCCCGCGAAGCGGAATCCACACCGCCAGCGCCGCCAGCCCGAATCCCGCCCACGCGACGATCGCCGTGCGCCAGCCCACGACGTCGGCGAGCGGCGCGGTGGTGAGCGTGACGATCATCGTGCCGATGTTCAGCGAGGACGTGTACACCCCGGTCATCGTGTGGGCGCGCGCCCGGGAGAAGTCGCGGCCGATGATCACGGGGATCACGACATTGCCGATGGTCAGGAACACCCCCATGACCGCGGTGCCGATGATGGCCGCCTCGACACCGCCGAGCGAGCGGATGATGCAACCGAGGACGCTTCCGCCGAGCGTGAGGGTGAGAGCGAAGTCAGGACCCGCGCGACGGATCACGACGATCGCCAGAGGGGCGAAGACGGCGAAGCACAGGACGGGGATGCTGGTGAGCAGGCCCACGACGCCGGCGGTGATCTCGAGATCGGCGCTGATGTCGCCGGCGACCGGCGCCACGGCGACGAAGGGCGAGCGCAGCATCGCCGCCGTGAGGACGATGACCACCGTGAGCCCGACGGCGTAGGCGCCCGCCGGCACCCGGGGCGCGCGGTCGTCCCCACCTCCCGCGGCACCCTCTGTCATCGCGACCACGCTACTCCCCGAGCCCCGTTCGGGAGTAGAGTCCGATACCTATGGACATAGGTGTCACC